>NZ_PIGD01000015.1:0-126992 GCF_003050085.1 Vibrio sp. 10N.286.48.B8
TCTTACCTCTTTTGAGAGTTAAGAGAACAACCTAGTTGATGGGCTTATGGGAAAACATCAATTTAGGCTTACTTTGTGAAAAGTAAGACACACCCTGGAGGGGTTCCCGAGTGGCCAAAGGGAGCAGACTGTAAATCTGCCGGCACTGCCTTCGATGGTTCGAATCCGTCTCCCTCCACCATATTCTTCTTACCTCTTTCGAGAGTTAAGAGAACAACCTAGTTGATGGGCTTATGGGAAAACATCAATTTAGGCTTACTTTGTGAAGAGTAAGACACACCCTGGAGGGGTTCCCGAGTGGCCAAAGGGAGCAGACTGTAAATCTGCCGGCACTGCCTTCGATGGTTCGAATCCGTCTCCCTCCACCATATTCTTCTTACCTATTTCGAGAGTTAAGAGAACAACCTGATTGATGGGCTTATGGGAAAACATCAATTCAGGCTTACTTTGTGAAGAGTAAGACACACCCTGGAGGGGTTCCCGAGTGGCCAAAGGGAGCAGACTGTAAATCTGCCGGCACTGCCTTCGATGGTTCGAATCCGTCTCCCTCCACCATATTCTCCTTAATTGGAAAATCGAAAAGCCAACTCATTGAGTTGGCTTTTTTCGTTTCTGAATGCTTTATTGGTAAACCCTGCCTTATCAAGGTTAGACTTGAAGCCACTTCTGTTTAAGTTCAACACTTCAAACTTCGATCCGTAGATCTCACAACAAGATTGAATCTCTTGAAGATCATCGAGCGCTCAGTCTCTCCAGACTTCCATATTGCGTTCACATACCAAGTAAGCAGCGCAACCTAAGCAGTTTGTAGATACATACTCCTCACACCCATCCGCTATTTGTTGTTTCTGCTGAAGTGGTATTTCAGGTTCTAGTATCGGCTCGAAAAACTCAGTCGTCACGATGAACACCTCTATCTTGGCTAGACACCCAAATTGAATATCTAAATAGCGTTCAGCCTAACTCACTGTTAGCACAAAGTATCACTCTAAATAATTGTCGTGATGATACCGTTTTCTACCAACGCAAATATCTAAAGAACTGCATTTTCTATAACCCGAAGACAAGCGCCCTTCTTAAAATTTACAGTTCCAAACAACCGGACACAAAAAAGCCCCTACAGATTTCTCCGTAGGGGCTTTCAATAGTCAAAGTAATATCTAGTTAACTCATTTTTAGTTAACTATCGAGATTAACCTTGAATACCAACAATTAGCCAAGGCGCATTGTCAGTAGTTAGATCGCGCTCTAAGTGCCAGATATCGGTGATATCTTCTTCGATGCCATCCGCTGTATCACGGTAACGACCACTAAACTGTAGGCTTAGTTGTGCTTTGCTACCATCGTGGTCAGCACGAACGATTTCAGCATCAACGTACATTACGTCGGTGTGCTGATCACCGTCTAGCTTGTTACGCTCAGCTTTTAGGTCTTCAAATAGGCTTGGAGACACGTACTCTTCAATCGTGTTTAGCTCGTTGTGGTTCCATGCACCTTGCAGTGTACGGTAGTGCTCACGAGAGCCATTGATGAAGGCCGCTTGATCAAAGCCCGGTGGGTAGTTATGTGGAACATCGCTTTGTGCACCAAAACCAAAGCCACCAGCAGTGCCTTGTGATTGAGGTTGTGCTTGCTCGAAGTTATGAACATTTGGTTGCTGCTGCTTTGGCTGTTCAAACTTGTTCTGACCCATGCCGCCGAATGCTGGCTGTTGACCACGTGCATTCTGCTGATTCATTGAGCCCTGCTTAGCACCCAACATTCCGCGTAGGAATTTAAACGCTAGGAAAGCGATCAGACCCATAATCAGAATATCCATGAACTGGATACCTTCAAATGCGCCACCAAAGAACGCCGCTAATAGACCACCAGCAAGTAGACCACCTAGCAGACCGCCCATAAGGCCTTTCTTGCTAGAGTTAGCAGCTGTGTTCTTACCCGTTTGATCTTGACGGATCGAATTCGTATTTTGTTGTTTTGGTGCTGGAGCCGTTTTAAAGCTTTTGCCAAATGACTTACCACCACCAAACTTTTTCGCTTCCGCGATTGGCGTCACCGCGACTGTTACCAACAGGATCGCGACTAGTGAGAAAAATCGTTTCATTATTATCCTTTATAGGTTTCTTTATCTTTCGACACCTTAATCATACTCGTTAACAAAGAACAATGAAATATTCACGGTGTTTACACATGTATCATAATATTGCGGCTATTAATTGGTTACTTAATTAGCGGAAGGATTGACGGCTATCGGGGAGGGCATTAAAATATTGAACGATGTTCATTTACTAGAAACTAATCATGGCACGCAGAAACGATCACACTCGAGAACAATTAGTTCAGCTGACTTTAAAGACAGTGACAGACTTTTTAGACCAGCACTCTTATCACGAGTTAAGTCTACGTAAAATTGCCAATATGATTGGTTATGTTCCTAGTACATTGGTGAATGTATTCGGTAACTACAACCTACTGCTTTTGCACGTTGTTGCTCAAACATTAGATGAACTGGCGTCTGAATCAGCGGCCGCAGTTGAACAATCGAACAATCCTCAGCAAGCTCTATTCAACCTTGCTTACTGCTACCACGATTTTGCACAAAAACACCCTCACCGTTGGCAGCTTATTTTCGAGCACAACATGAACGGTGAAAACCTTCCTGAATGGCAATCGAACCGTATCGATAAAATGACCGGTATGCTTGAGCAGCTTCTAGTCGCGATTGCTCCTGAACATACAGAAAGTGAAGTCGTTAAAGCCAGCCGTGTATTATGGTCTGGAGTACATGGAATTACTCTACTTAGCGTTGATGATAAGTTTTTCGCCTCTGAGCCTATCGATGGTAAAGAACTGATCAATAACCTAGTCTCAAACTACCTAACCAACTGGTAAGCATCCAAGGAAAGAGAATGAACAACAGCAGCCAATCTTCGCTGTTAACGCAAAAAAGGTTCCTACCCTACTTTATTACCCAATTTCTGGGAGCCTTTAATGACAACATATTCAAAAATGTTCTGTTACTGTTTGTTGCTTTCGCAAGCGTAGACACGCTGCCTATCTCCAGTAATTTATTCATAAACTTGGCTGCAGGCCTGTTTATTCTGCCCTTCTTTCTGTTTTCTGCCTTGGCTGGTGTACTGGCTGATAAATACGAAAAATCTTGGTTTATCCGAAAAGTTAAGCTCCTTGAAGTGGTGATCATGTCACTGGGTGCGATCGGATTTATCTATGAAAGCTACGGAATATTGCTGTTACTGCTGTTTCTGATGGGGACACAAAGTGCCTTCTTTGGCCCAGTAAAATACGCCCTACTTCCACAACAACTCAAGACAAAAGAGCTCGTTTCTGGCAATGCTCTGGTTGAGACTGGTACATTCCTAGCGATTCTGATTGGTACTCTTGGTGCTGGCATTATTGCTTCAGAAGAAGGCGCTAAGCTTATTGCTGCGGTGTGCATCGTGTCATTCGCGGTTCTTGGTTACGTATCTAGCTGCTTTATCCCTGAAGCGCCAAGTAACGCACCTGATTTGAAAGTGAAGTGGCAGCCAGTAAAGCTGACCCGAGCAACACTTGCGATTGCCAAAAAAGACCGCCCGACCTTCCAAGCTCTGATGTCTATCAGTTGGTTCTGGTTCCTTGGCGCGGCTTATCTCACTCAATTCCCAAACTTCACTAAGCTGCACTTAAATGGCACTGAAAGTTCGGTCGCCTTTTTATTGGCACTGTTCTCGGTGGGTATTGCCATAGGTTCTTTAGCGTGTGACAAGTTGTCCAATCACCGAATTGAAATCGGCATCGTGCCAATGGGAAGCTTAGGGATTTCAGTATTTGGTCTATTGATGGCGATATCGATTCCTGAATCGCTGCCTGATTTCGGCTCATTCCACCAATTCGTCACCCACTCAGAACTTTGGCCACTGTTTGCTTACTTGTTACTGCTCGGGATATCTGGCGGTATCTTTATTGTTCCTCTGTATTCCTTGATGCAGTTACGAGCCAAGCCAGACGAACGAGCACAAGTGATTGCCGGACTCAATATCTACAACTCACTGTTCATGGTGGGAAGTGCTGTACTAGGCATCATTTGTCTGAGTGTGCTTGAACTTTCCATTCCACAGCTTTTTGTGTTGCTGGCTCTGTTTAACACCTTGGTGATGTTCTATCTGTTTTATCAGGTGCCTATCTATGCGTTCCGCTTCTTTACATGGGTGGTCACTCATACCATGTACCGTGTGAAACATAAGAACCTGCATCACTTACCTGAAAAAGGCGGCGCACTAATCGTCTGTAATCATGTGAGTTATATGGATGCATTACTACTGAGTGCGGTTTGCCCACGTTTGATTCGCTTTGTGATGGAAGAGGATTACACCAAGTTACCGCCGATTCGACGCTTCTTGAAAAGAGCAGGGGTTATTCCAATCTCCGCGACCAATCGCGGCTCTATTCGTAACGCTTTCAAAGAAGTGGAACAAGCGCTTCATGAAGGTCACATCGTGTGTATCTTCCCTGAAGGTAAACTCACCTCTGATGGTGAAGTAGCAGAGTTCATGCGTGGCATGGAGCTGATTATTAGACGCTCTCCTGTCCCAGTGATTCCAATGGCACTCAAAGGCCTTTGGGGCAGCTACTTTAGTCGTTTCAAAGGGCGAGCATGCAAAGGGCTACCAAGCCGCTTCTGGACTAAGTTAGAGATTGAAGCTGGTGAACCTATTTCACCGAAGGAAGCGACGTGTGAGACACTTCGTCAATCGGTTGCTAAGCTCCGTGGATCGCTACGATAACTCGTTGAACTCACGCTTTATTACGCCAAATTCATAGCTATGAACAAACGTTTAGTTTTTCTTAACGTTTGTTCAATTCATTTAGACTTACTTATCATTAAGTTAAGCGTATAGTCTTCGCTATGCTGCCATAACCAGAAACGACAAAAACAATATAATGAAAATGAATAAGTCCATTCCGTTTTATCTTGCTGCTCTATTTTGCTTAACCCCATGGGTAAGCTCCCCTACTGCACTGGTTATCGGCTTTCTGCTTGCGAGCTTAGGCTTAGTGCCTGAGAACGTAGAGGTTGGCAAATTAACTAAAAAGCTTCTGGCCTACTCGATTGTCGGCTTAGGTTTCGGTATTCAATTTGAGAAAGCGCTAGCAGTAACAGGCGACGGTATTGGCTTGATCATCACTACCATCATCGGCACGCTGGTGATTGGCTGGTTCTTAGCGAAACGCATGGGGCTAGATCGCACCACAGGCTATCTTATCTCTTCTGGCACCGCTATTTGTGGTGGTAGCGCCATCGCAGCTGTAGCTCCGGCAATCAAAGCAGAAGATGAACAGATTGGTTTGGCGTTAGCCACTGTATTCGTGTTGAACTCGGTCGCTCTATTCTTATTCCCTATGATTGGTCACGCGCTTGAACTCAGCCAACAAACATTTGGTACTTGGGCAGCTATTGCGATTCACGATACGTCTTCAGTTGTCGGCGCAGCTTCAGCGTATGGCGAAGAAGCACTGACGACAGCGACCACATTGAAGCTCGCTCGGGCACTTTGGATCATCCCAATCGCTTTAATCAGTGCGATGCTCTTCAAGAACGATCAAAAGAAGATTACGGTTCCCTACTTCATTTTCTTCTATTGCGCTGCTATCGCAGTGAGTGACTTACTGCCACAATTTGAGATGGTTTATCAAGGAATCTTTGATGTGTCTAAGCGAGCACTGGTGGTGTGTTTGTTCTTAATTGGCTGTGGTATTTCAGTTGAGAAGTTAAAAGCAGCAGGACCGAAACCATTGATGTTTGGTATTACAATGTGGGTCATGATCTCGACAGGTTCATTGGCGTGGTTAACTCTCACCTAGACCGCAAGCGAACGCTCTAGATAGTTGCTCGATTACCTAGACACTCAGATTAGCGAATGACACAACAAAAAGGCAAAGCTCAAATGGGCTTTGCCTTTATCGTTTGTGGTAAAAATATTCTTTGTTGCAACAATCACGAATCAAACAGGGGCTTATCACTCTTCTTGCTCTCTCTTTTCATTAAAACGAGTACCACAACCAACACAAATGCGGTGAGTTCAGCCAACGAGCGAGTCAACCCTGACGAAGTAACCGCTTGGCCTATCTGCAGCAAAACCGCAATGATGAGGGCAATTTTCATAATAAGACCTTATTCTATAATCCGTTATTTATATGGCTTATTATGATTGATGGTTATAAAGATAATAAATTCTGTTTTGAACTATCTAATTGCTAAATTAACTAACTGCAGGCCAAGTGAACAAAAAACCTCCGACTCAATTAGTTAGAGCGCCGGTGTTGCAACAACCACTGCGCTAATCCCGCTCTCGACACCTTAATGCCCAGTTGTTCTTGCTCTGGCATGCGGTGGTATTCGATTGGGAACTTAAATCGCTCTAGGCTTCCTTGTAACTGTTCTGCAAACCAATCTTTGGTTGGCACTTGATCACAGTCCACAATGGCAACTGGCCTAAAACCAAATTCACGGTCTTCAACGGGTACGATAAAGGCTTGCTTAACTTCCGGCAGCTGATTGAGTGCACGCTCAATTTCTTCACAATGAATATTCTCACCGCCAGAAATAAATTGATTGTCGGCTCTGCCAATAATCGACACTTGCTCGCCATCCCACAAGCCAAGATCTTTACTGTCAAACCAACCGTGCTCGTCCACCAATGGCGTTAATTGACCTTGATAGTAATAACCGGACGCGAGCGTCTCTCCACCAATGTAGATGCGTTGGTTTTCAATTTTCAATTGACGATGATTAAGCACGAAACCAGCAGTACTGCTTGCATCAACCGGTTTTGCTGTCACCGTTGAGGCCGCTTCTGTCATGCCGTAGCCAAGCCAAGTTTCAATACCCATTTGCTGAGCTTCAAGACCAAGCGCTTCTGGAATATGACTTCCACCCAACAACACATGAGTTAAAGTAAGTACTTGCTTACCCTTTAATAACCTATGCAGTTGCGTAGCGACTAACGAAGCATGGCTACAGCCTTCAATGTCTGATTCAAGGTTACCAGAGCCTATTTTGATAGAGCCACCAGCAGCCAGCCAACGATGAACAATTGCCACCCCTGACACATGGTACATAGGTAAGCTAAGCAGCCAAGTATCCGTAGATTTAAATTGAAATTCATCCAACAATCCAACGGCAGAGCATAGGTGTTGATCAAGTGTATGAGCCACTGCTTTCGGGTTTCCGGTAGAGCCTGAAGTAAATACGATGCTTGCGAGATTTTGCGGATTGAAGTTGGACTCTTGAGATGTCGTTATCCAACTGTCATCAGCATCGATCTTCACTTCATTTAAACAAGGTAAGGTCACCAACTGAGTATTCAAATCAGCAGTCTCTGATTGCTCTATCCCGCTATTGCCCAAAAGCCAAAGGTAGCTCTGTTGATCTGCTTGATATAAGGCATTGAGCTTTTGCTTCAGGCGTAAACTAGGCTGAGGCATCGTTAATGCACAAACCACACCCAAATTGAGTGCGGCAAGGTAAACAGGGAGCACTTCAGCTTGGTTCTTACCAACAATCGTCAATACATCACCTTCAGATAGGCCTTGATGAGATAGCTGTTGTTGGTACTCACTCACCAACACAAACACTTGTCGCCAAGTATAAGTACGGTGAGTAGTCACTAGCGCTGGTTGAAGTGGGTTCTGCTGCGCCCACTGTTCCCAAAGTGGGTGATTATTAGATTGTGGGCGCATCATAAGATAACCAAGTTATAGATTGAAAAGTGTCTAAGCCAATCAAACGATCAGCCTAAGAAGACCAAATCAGTTGCTGCTGATCAAGAGTCGAAACAGGAAGTTGGCAACCCGGCCATGAAACTTCCAACTGTTGCTGATACAAGCCAATCGTATCCAGCCCCGGCACTTCATTTGGCAGATATTGCTGCGCCAGACGAGCAATCTGAGTCAGACCTAGGCTCGACTCAATGCTTGAACTCAATACAGGTTTAATTCCAAGTTGCTGTGCACGCTCAATGATTGCCACACAACGCTCTACAGAGCCAATGAGAGTTGGCTTGATAACTACAGCTTTAACACCAGTAAGGTCGCTAAGATCAAACTCTGGATTACGCACAGCTTCTTGCAGTGTTTCATCCCAAGCAATCGCTACGCCGTGGTCAATAGCAAATGCCAAGCTGTCTTCCGGCTTTTGGCAAGGTTCTTCAATAAAGCTGATACGCTGACGTAATGAAGGCGAAATGTACTTAATGAACTGCTTCGCTTTTTCTGGCTTCCACGCACGGTTGGCATCAAGCCTTAGAGTCAAATCCGGAATCGATTCAAGGAATAAGCTAACCAGCATGCCATCGCGAATCGCTTCGTAGAGGCCGACTTTCACTTTTGCAACCTTCTCGCCTTCCATTTCATTTAGTACAGGGATCAGTTCATCTGGATCACCTGTACACAAAGGCGCAGCCTGGTAGTTACCTTCCGTGTTGAGTTCGCCTCGTAATTCCATCATCGCCATCGAAAAACCGAAGGCAACAGAAGGATATAGCTCATTAAAAGGCGTTTGAGGGTTGTTGTGACTCCAAAGCTCTAATTCATGTTGCAGTTGAATACCGGCTTGTTCAGCATCTTCTTGGCTGAAGCCTGGCAGAGGCGCAACTTCACCAAAACCTGTTTTACCGTCACACTCTAGTTGGATGACATAGCCAACGCGTTCGTTCAACTTATTGTCACGAAGAACCACTCCACTATCCATAGGTAATTGATAACGGTAGAGTTTAGCGTGACGCTGAGAATTCACTGAGTTCATAAAGTTTCCTAAAAAACGGGGAACATCAAAACAAAACGAGCCGCTATTAGCGACTCATTTTGAAAAGGAGAAAGACTATGGGTTACGCGGGAACTTGTCGAAGTCCGGTCGACGTTTCTCGTTGAATGCGTTACGGCCTTCTTGACCTTCCTCTGTCATGTAGAACATCATGGTTGCGTTACCAGCCAACTCTTGTAGACCGGCTTGACCATCACAGTCAGCATTAAGAGCTGCTTTCAAGCAACGTAGAGCCATTGGGCTGTGCTGCAGCACTTCACGACACCAACGAACGGTTTCTTTTTCTAGGTCAGCGACAGGCACAACCGTGTTCACCAAGCCCATGTCCAAAGCTTCTTGAGCATCGTAGAAACGGCATAGGAACCAGATTTCACGCGCTTTCTTTTGGCCAACGATACGAGCCATGTAAGAAGCACCCCAGCCGCCATCGAATGAACCTACTTTAGGACCCGTCTGACCGAACTGCGCGTTTTCAGCAGCAATCGTAAGGTCTGCCATCATGTGAAGTACATGACCGCCACCGACAGCCCAACCCGATACCGCTGCGATTACTGGTTTTGGACAAGTACGAATTTGACGTTGGAAATCCAGTACGTTCAGATGATGTGTACCTGAATCGTCTTGGTAGCCGCCGTAGTCACCGCGAATACTTTGGTCACCACCAGAACAGAACGCCTTCTCACCAAGACCCGTCAAAATGATCACGCCTACTTTCTCGTCGTAACGAGCATCAGCCAATGCATTGATCATCTCTTTTACGGTTTGTGGACGGAACGCATTGTGGACTTGAGGACGCGCAATCGTGATTTTTGCAATACCGTCGTCAGACTTGTGGTACTGAATATCTTCGTATTGACTGCTTTCATCGCTCCAGTTAACTGCCGCGTAAAGTTCTTCTTCTGTGATGCCTACTGTTTTAGCCATGGTGATTCCCATTGTTCTATTAGAGACCACGACTAACGAGTAGTCGTGACGGTGTTGCTCTGCTTTTGATAGTGCTTGATACGAGAGAATCGCTCAGTCAGATTTACGACGACTGGCGATACATTGGATTATCAGGTTGGAAAACAGTTCTGGTTGCTCAAAATGAACATTATGACCAGCGTAATCCACCTGACTATATTCAAAGCCACTATTATCAGCTAGCTCCATGAATTTACGGTCTTTTTCTCCACACACATAATGCAATAAGTGCTCATGAGATTTCAATGTGGCACGTAAATCCGGTTGCTTAGCTAACGAAGTAGATAACAACATATTTGCTACGGATACTCCAAGGTTACCACTACGCTTTATGACCAAAGTTTGTCTTTGCTCATGATTTAGTGAAGAAAAGACGCTTTGTTGATACCAATCGTCTAAAACATCTTCAATCGACTGCTGTGCAAAACGAACAGCCCACTGCGTATCATGTACTAACCTTTGTGCTCTTTCTTCATCACATTCCAAACCAAAGTTGCCACCTTCAATGATGACTTTCTCTAGGTTAAGCGTCTCGAAGCAAGGGCTTGTCACCCCATACATAGCGAGTCTGCCGCCCATAGAATATCCGATCACCACGATAGGGTAATTAGCAGGAAGATCGTTGAGCGCCAGTTGAGATGTGATGCACTGGACAATTTTCTTGCAGCAATGATCAAACCCTACCGGATCGATAAAGCGACTTTGTCCGTGTCCGGGTAAATCTATGCAAAGGAGAGGAAAGTCCTCGAGGAATGGATGACATGCACTCCAATCATCCCCGCTTCCGAGTAAACCATGTAAAAAAACAAGCAAAGGTTTGTCAGAAGAATCTTGTACAGCTGGGTAATAATCGGAGTAAAGCATGTAAAGTCCTTAGGCTAATGCCTCGGTGAGCATTGAACTGAATTGTTTCAGCAAAGTAGACGCTTGTTCGGGAGGCGTCTTAACTTCCACGAGCAAGGTACCCTGACCCTGTTCGAAATGTTGTTCGATAATGGTTTGATAGCAATTCAAGGTTTCTGGCGCAGCGTATCCCAACTGGAATTGCGCAGCAGCGTGTTCAAAACTGAAACCATGAGGCATTTGATAAAGTGACTGTTTCTGCTGCTCTGGCACCGGCAATAAATCAAAGATCGCACCACCATCATTGTTGGTTACAACAATAACCATCGGCGTTAAATTATGAGTCAGCAGAGCGAGTGAGTTGATGTCGTAAAGCAAAGAAGTATCGCCAATCAACATCAATAAGGGATTCTGGTTGGCTTTCACCACGCCCGCAGCCGTCGCCACCAAGCCATCAATGCCCGATGCACCACGATTGCTGTAAACTCGATTCGCAGATATTGACGACAACATATCCACCAGCCTTACCATCAAGCTGTTTCCCACAAACAACTCTCTGTCTTTAAGTCTAGACGACAAGTCAACCGCAACACTCAACTCTGTCAGTTGGTCATTATTGGATATTTGTGCGAGTGCGAGTTGCTGAACGGTATTTGCGACCTCGATTAAAGGCGTCGCCCAACCAGAGTGTTTGCCTAACAATGTTGGCAGGTGTTGATCGGTTATCCATGACTCAATATTGGCAACAATATGAGTTTGAGGTAGATGATCTTGATTTATACGGTGCGCATCAGGTGAAACCACTACATATTGCGTGCAATCGAACCAAGCTGCTTGTGACTTAATCCATTGGTTTAATCGTTTAGAAACGATGCGCTCACCAAACTGAAGAATAAAATCACACTGGTTGAGTTGCTCTTTAACTGAGTCACTCTGTAACCACAGATCATAATGCTTCCAATCACTGTTCACGCCCGATTGAGGATCACAGAAGATTAGCCAGCCCAAAGCAGAAGCAAACTGCTGCGCTTTTGTTGCCGCTTCTTTATCAATCGAACCAATAATCACGGCACCTTTACGCTCTAGGTAATCGCCAGGCGCTACTGGCTGTACAGTCAAATGATTGGGTAAACAAGTATTAGAATACGGGTTGGCTGATGAGCTCCACCCTGCGATACTTTTAGTGTAATCCGCATACATTTCAGCACTGTTCTTAGAATAGAGCGGCTCTGGGAACGGACAATTGATATGAATCGCGCCGCCAACATTGCATTGTTTCGCAAGCGCACTATCAACCGATGTTAGCAGCCAGTTCAAAGAAACTTGTGTGGTTGGGCTTGGCAGGTTTAGCGCCGTTTCAACATGAGACGAAAAGATACCCTGCTGCTGGATCGCTTGATTAGCGCCGCAATCCACTAAATCGATAGGTCGATCTGAAGTCAGTAAAATCAGCTTCTCTCGTGTTAACCCAGACTCAGCGGTCGCAGGAAGAAGGTTCGCGACAGCTGTTCCCGATGTCACAATCACCGCAACGGGCTTGTTACTCGCCTTAGCTAAACCTAAAGCCAAAAATCCAAGACCACGCTCATCAAAGTGCGTGTGTAAGGTTAACTTGGGATTAGCTTCAGCTTCGAGAGTTAACGGTGTTGAGCGAGAGCCCGGTGCAACACAAACATGTTCAACACCGTTGCGTGCTAGCTCTTCAAGTAATGTGTGACACCAAACTCTATTTAATACGGCTTGGTCGTGATTCATGACGCCACACCAAGTGGTGGATGATCGGAAATTAGGCTGAGCAAAGTCGACATCTTCTTGTTCAGCTCTTGCCACTCATGTTCAGCAACCGATCCCGGCACGATCCCTGCTCCAGCAAACAGTTGTACTTGATCGTTTACAATCAAGGCACTTCGAATCGCCACGCAGAATTCCGCTCTCTGATGGCTGATATAGCCTACAGAGCCTGCATACCAGCCTCGAGCAAACGGTTCGTGTTCAAGAATGAAATCCATCGCTTCTTTACGTGGCAAACCCGCTACCGCTGCAGTTGGCTGTAAGGCAGCAAGCAACTGCACACCATTAACACCATTATTAAGTTGAGCATGGATATTGCGCTTCAAATGCTGCACCTTACGCAAGCGCACTAAGCGGGCATCCTTTTCAACATGGACCGTTTGAGAATGAGGAGTGAGACGCTCAATGATGTCGTCAACCACATACTGGTTCTCATTGAGGTTTTTGCTGTCTTGAGAAAGCCAGTTGGCCAGTTCCATATCCTCAGTAGCGTTCTCTCCACGACCAATGGTTCCAGCAAGCGCTTCGGTATCGAGCTCAGTACCATGTCGGCTATATAAGCGCTCTGGCGTCGAGCCAATAAAGCTGTGTTTAGAGTCCAGCACCAACATAAAGTGGAAACTGTGATGATTTTGCAGATAGCTGGCTTTAAGTAATTGAGCCGCACAAATAGGCGCATCGAGTTGTAGCGTGGTTTTACGCGCTAAAACGACTTTTTTATACTCTTCGTCGCTAATGCCTTGCAGCACTTTATCGACAAGGTTGCCCCATTGCTCTCTTTCTGGAACGTGATTGATCTGTTCAATATGGGCAGACAAAGGCGCCAATATCGCCGCTTCAACGGATAACTTATTTAAGGCATTGATAGAAGCAACGCGATCAGGAGACAAGTTGACGGCCAGCGACCAAGTATTGTCAAAGCGAATTAATTCAACCTGAGGAAGGAAGAAAAACGATTCCATGCAGCGACGGTTCTTTGCGGTGTGCCCGTCAAACGATCGTCCCCCCCAGATTCGTTGGTCTTCACCAAGAATCGCGTAGGCGGGTGCCGGGTCTGAAAACGTATGTAACTGTCCGAGCGCAACAACCTCTTCACGAGTGTCGCGTGACTGCCAGTAGAACTTAGGAAAGAGCGGTTGAGCATGAAGCCATTCAATAAATGCAAACGATGGTTTTTGCGTTAGAACTTCAACACAACGAACTTCGCTTGCTTGGGCATTTTGTACTCGCTCAATCAAAGCGGAGATAGTTTGCTGGAAATGTGACAAATCGACCTCGTTCACATCTAAATTATTATTATATTAGTTTGATACTTTATGGGCAGTACCCACTTAGATCAAGAATGTACTATATCTTTTCAACATTCCTGTGATTTTAAGCGATCCCGCCCCTTTATTCATCTTAGCCAATAACCAAGAAAGCGATTAATTAAAATTTAGAAAATAGTGACAACAAAAAGACCAAACGTGACACTGAAATGCGACATTCATCAGATTTTTATTCTATCAAACGCCATTTTGCGGTACTTTAATAAAGTATTTAAATTAATTTCAGGAAATCGGCAATGCAAAATATCGGGATGTCGTCAAAACTCAACAGCGTATGCTACGAAATCAGGGGGCCTGTACTCAAACATGCTAAGCGCATGGAAGAAGAAGGGCATAAAATACTAAAGCTTAATATTGGTAACCCCGCCCCATTTGGTTTTGACGCCCCTGATGAAATCCTTGTTGACGTAATCCGTAATCTACCGACATCTCAAGGTTACTGCGACTCAAAAGGCATCTATTCAGCCCGCAAAGCGGTTGTTCAGCACTACCAGAAAAAAGGCCTACGTAACCTTGATGTAGAAGACGTTTACATTGGTAACGGCGCATCAGAGCTTATCGTTATGTCTATGCAGGCGCTACTGGATAATGGTGATGAAATCTTAGTTCCCGCTCCGGACTACCCACTATGGACAGCGTCTGTTGCGCTTTCTGGTGGTACACCGGTTCACTACATGTGTGATGAAGATGCTGATTGGTATCCAGATTTAGACGACATGCGCGCGAAAATCTCTCCAAAGACTCGCGGCATCGTTCTTATCAACCCGAACAACCCAACAGGTGCAGTTTACAGCCGTGATTTCCTACTACAAGTTGTCGAAATTGCACGTGAGCACGGCCTAATCATCTTCGCTGATGAGATTTACGATAAAGTACTTTACGATGGTGCAGTGCATACCTCTGTTGCAACGCTTGCTGAAGACGTATTAATGGTCACGTTCAACGGTCTATCTAAGGCTTACCGTGTATGTGGTTTCCGTGGTGGCTGGATGTTCTTAACAGGTCCTAAACACCTAGCAAAAGGTTATGTCGAAGGGCTAGAGATGCTTGCCTCGATGCGTTTGTGTGCCAACGTACCAATGCAGCACGCTATCCAAACGGCATTAGGCGGCTATCAGAGTATCAATGAGTTGATTCTTCCTGGTGGTCGACTGCTTGAGCAACGTGACCGAGCATGGGAACTGATTAACAAGATCCCTGGCGTTTCTTGTGTGAAGCCGAAAGGCGCAATGTACTTGTTCCCTAAGATCGACACCAAGATGTACAACATCAAAGACGATCAGAAGTTCGTACTCGACTTCCTGAAACAAGAGAAGGTGTTATTGGTTCAAGGTACAGGCTTCAACTGGCCTAAACCTGATCACTTTCGTATTGTGACTTTGCCACACATTGAAGACCTTGAAGTGGCGATTGGCCGCCTAGAGCGCTTCTTGCAAACTTACAGCCAAGACGATCTTATCGACGCTAAATAAACACAACGAGAGATGACTACAATTTGCTGTTTTAAAAGACTTTAACTTGTATTCATTCACTTCTATGCTTAAGAGGCTCCTGTTTAGGAGCCTTTTTTGTATCCGCTGTCTCGTACAGTTTGTGGCAAACACAAGGTACGAGTGGAGCACTCTCTAGACAGGACACTTATGAAACAGAGCCATTTCTTCGCCCATCTCGCACGCATGAAGCTGATTCAACGTTGGCCCCTGATGCGATCTGTTTCAAGCGAGAACATTTCAGAACACAGCCTACAGGTCGCTTTCGTTGCCCACGCTTTGGCGCTGATCAAAAACAAGAAGTTTGATGGTCAACTTAATCCTGAGCATATTGCTCTGCTTGGCATGTACCACGACACCAGTGAGGTACTGACAGGCGATTTGCCAACGCCAGTTAAATACTACAACCCGGATATCGCCCAAGAATATAAGAAGATAGAAGCCGCAGCAGAGCAAAGACTGCTTTCTATGTTGCCAGAGGAGTTCCGAGACGACTTCGCCCCATTTTTAATATCTGGAACAGCGAGTAAAGAAGAGCAAAGCATCGTCAAGCAGGCCGACACCATCTGTGCTTACCTGAAATGCTTGGAAGAGCTCAGTGCGGGCAATCATGAATACGAGCAAGCCAAGCGCCGACTGGAAGAGACACTCGAACAACGCAAAAGCCCAGAAATGGACTACTTTCTCACCACATTTGCGCCAAGCTTTGAATTATCACTAGACGAGATAAGCTAGCTGGGTATAAGTTGTTTTTAATTAGCTAAATAAAATCAATTTGATAGGTGCTATTTTGAATTCTCTACTCGAACCACCCTTTGTACTCGAACAAGAATGGCAGCATCGAAATGACGATGAACATAAAATAAGACGAGATGATCACCGTAGCCCATATCAACGTGACCGAGCGCGCGTGCTTCACTCTGCTGCTTTTCGTCGCTTACAAGCGAAAACCCAGATTCATGGCACCATGGTGAATGACTTTCATCGAACACGCCTTACTCACTCTCTTGAGGCCGCCCAGCTTGGCACAGGTATCGTTGCTCAACTGAAGAAAAAGCAACCCGAGTTTCGAGACCTATTACCCTCAGACAGTTTAATTGATTCACTGTGTTTGGCTCACGACATCGGTCATCCACCATACGGACATGGCGGCGAAGTCGCACTCAACTATATGATGCGCGACCACGGCGGCTTTGAAGGCAACGCTCAAACGTTTCGCATTGTCACTCAGCTAGAACCTTACACTGAGAATCACGGGATGAACCTGTCTCGACGCACGCTACTGGGGTTAATTAAGTACCCTTCGCTGCTCAGTCAAGTCCAAGCGAGATTACAGTCTGAACCGGTAAAGCATCAACGACAGCTCCGAGCCAAAGATTGGATGCCGGCAAAAGGCATCTACGATCATGATGAAGAGTTGTTTAACTGGGTGCTTGAACCGCTTTCAAGCAGCGACCAACAGCTCCTAAAACAGAAAAGAAAAACGCATACCGAGCCACTTGAGCACAATAAGACCAAATATAAGTCACTGGACTGTTCGATCATGGAGCTGGCTGATGACATCGCGTATGGCGTGCACGATTTAGAAGATGCGATTGTGCTTGGTTCTGTGACCAAAGCTCAGTGGATCGAATCGGCTTACCCTCAGCTGAAAGAGATGGCCGACCCTTGGATTTGTGAACACCTAGATTCAATTACAGAGATGCTTTTCTCTGGTGAACAGTATCGTCGTAAGGATGCGATTGGTGGAATCGTCAACGCATTGTTGACCAGTATTTCAATTAAGCGAGTGGATGCTAGCTTTGAGAATGTGCTTTTGGCTTACAATGCGGTGCTTGAACCAAGCATGGACGGCACGCTTGATAAACTGAAACACTTTGTGAGCGAGTTTGTGATTCAAGTGCCTCAGGTTCAAGTCATCGAATACAAAGGCCAACAGATCATCATGGATATGTTTGAAACATTCAGCGCTGATCCTGAACGCTTGCTGCCACTGCCCATCAAGAAGCAATGGCTACAGCATCAAGATGAGTCTCGAAAAATGCGCGTGATTGCGGATTACATTTCATCAATGACTGATGATCTTGCGCAGAAAATGCATCAGCAACTATTCTCGGCTCATACCGAGTTTTAATTCCTGACTCATTTTACTGAAACGGCTTAATCTAAGTAGTTTTTCTCAAACACACCCGGCGGCATTTGATTGATTTGAAACTGAATCATTTGATCAAATGCCGTTAGCAAAGGGCTAAATTCGCCATCACTCTCTAACAAGCTAAGCAAATGATAGCCAGCTTCAACGGTTGAAAGGCTGTTTTCACTGGGTGCTTTGCGAATTCGGTAATTACCCTTGAGATCTTTGGGTAAGTGGACCGTGTTCAACGCATGCAAGTTATTCGACACTTGCCACACCTTGAATGCTTTCTTCCACGTCCCATCCAATAAAATCACACGTAGCTTCTTGCTTGGGTATGTTGCCGACTCAACAGGCACAGAATTTTCACTTGGGTATAAAATCACATGTTGGTACTGTTCATCGGCCAGCAATGCGTTCAGTTGTTCGTTGTCTGAAAAGTCTTCACCAACAAGCGTCACGCTGTTTTTTAGAGATAACGAGAGAATACGCGCGGTTCCCATCGGACGGTGCTCTTCTGATGGGTGCTGAAGAATGATAAGCTCAACATTCGATTCGAGTGGTGTAACCCACTGACAAATACAAGCTTTCAAAGCCTTGCTGCATTGGGGGCAATAACGAGACATGGATTTAATGTGTACCCTGTTTTAATTTTCACTTCACTTTTATGCGTCTTATTCCAATTTGAGCCAATACAAGCTTGGGTCGTATGGGATAGCAATGCGATTGCCGAGGGGCAATGGTGGCGGATCCTAACAGGAAACTTTTCACATACCAACTACTCGCACCTTCTGATGAATCTAGCAGGCTTATGGATCATCAGCTATCTGTTTCAACCGAGTAAAAAACAGCTTGTTCTTGCTCTGCTTGTGATTAGTCTAGTGACTGGGATCGCTCTGTTGTTTTCGAGTATTCAGATCTATGTTGGCCTATCTGGCACTTTGCATGGGTTGTTTGGCTTATTCGCGCTCAGAGAGGCTTTAAACGGCAGGAAATCTAGTTGGCTATTAGTGTTGGGGTTAGTAGCTAAAATCGCTTGGGAGCAGCTTGTTGGCCCCTCTAGCACGACTGGCGAACTGATTAACGCTCGTGTCGCAATTGAAGCCCACCTAGCAGGTGCTCTGGTCGGGGGCTTCATGGCTATCATTTCATTTCTAATCAACAAAAAAATGGATCAAAGCTGAATTCTTTCACGGTTCTTTTCAACCGTCGCTTCACCTATCCCTTTCACACTCGCCAAATCATCAGCAGTAGTAAATGCCCCGTTCTGCTCTCTGTAGTCGACAATCTCTTGGGCTTTTTTGTCACCAACACCAACCAGTAGTGCTGATAGCTCTTCTGCTGTCGCGGTATTGATGTTAACCGTAATCTCAATGCCATCGTAAAGCTCAGCTTTAGTTGGGCTGTCTGCAAACACTGCAGGGCTTAAGAGCATCAGAAATGAAAGAAGTAGTGTTGAATATATCGTGCGCATAAATCGTTCCTTTGTACAAAAAAGGTAACTTATGCATTTGCAGCACCAGATAACACAATCACCAGACAAAAATAAAGCGGGTCTCCTAAGTGACCCGCTTCGTTATACATCTTGTTTTCATCAGTTTGTTTGTTGGCTCACAAATCTGATTTATCGAATAAACCTAATTTGCAAAACAACAACCATCGCATGTTGACTCTCGGTAGTCAGTAACCAAATAGGCTTAACTACCGAGCTAATCGATGCTTACTGACCTTGGCCTACTACGTAGTATTCAACGTCTGCGTTTTTACGAAGTACGTTTAGTACGTTAGTCAGATCTTGTTGGTTACCAACTCGTTCCAACTGTGCACCAATTTGAGTGCTGTAAGCTGGGTTGATTTCAGCCGTTACCTTAGAAAGCTCAACAACAACGATGTTACCGTCTTGGTCTTTAGATTGACCGAACACAGCTTGGCCTGCTTCTGGTTTCGCTAGAGCGAATACAGATGCTGCTAACGGAGAGTTGCGGTCAATCGTTTCAAGTTCAGTGAACTCAAGATTGTTGTCCGCTAGCACTGCTTCATTGCCTTGCTTTAGTTCGTTCACTAGAGAAACACCTAGTTCAACCGCTTGTTGCTCAGCTTGTACAGCAGACAATGCAGCGACAACTTGATCTTTCACTTCAGCTAGAGGAAGAACTGTCTCGTCGCGAGTCTCTTCTACACGAACAACGATCACGTGCTCAGGAGCCACTTCGATAACTTCAGAGTTTAGACCGTCTTCTTTCACTTCAGGGCTCAAGATAGCTTGCATAACTGCAGGCGTCATCAGAACTTCTGGAGCGTCAATTTGAGAGATGAAATCTGTTGTTGTGATCTTCGCATTGATAGCTTCTGCAGAATCATCAAGAGAATCTGGGAATTCAAACGCTACTTTTTCTAGCTCAGTTTGTTGCTCGTAGAACTGGTCTACAGCGTGCTGGTCTAGAAGCTCTTGCTTAATCTCTGCCGCTACTTCAGTGTAAGGCTGAGCTTGAGACGCTTTTAGTTCGTCGAGCTTGATGATGTGGTAGCCGAAATCAGATTTAACTAGACCAGTCGTGTCACCAATATTCTCAAGAGCGAAAGCCGCGTCTTCGAATGCTGGGTCCATCACATCACGTTCGATCCAACCTAGGTCACCGCCAACGTCAGCACTGCCGAAGTCGTCAGATTTCTCTTCCGCTAGCGTAGCAAAATCAGCGCCTGCATTTAGTTCGTCTAGGATAGACTGAGCTTTCGCTTCGTCATCGCCTTGAACTAAGATGTGGCTAACTTTACGTTGCTCTTCAGTTGAGTACTTGTCTAGGTGCTCTTGGTAGTACTTCTGCGCTTCTTCATCGCTTACTTCAAGCTGAGACTTAAGTGCTTCAGCAGAAAGCTCAATGTAAGATACCTTCGCTTGCTCTGGACGAGTGTAAGCTGCAGGGTTCTCTTGGTAGTACTGTTCGATCTGTTCGTCAGTTAGCTCGATGCCTTTCGCAAGGTCAGCAACAGACAGTGTCACTGTGCGAATGTCACGAGTTTGTGCGATAAGCTTGCTCTGAGTATCGATTTCACCTTGAAGAACGAATTCACTGCCTTGAAGTGCAGTCACAAGCTGGTTGCGCATTAGGTCACGACGCATGTATTCAGCGAAGCTCTCTGCGCTGAAACCTGCACGACGTAGTGCCGATTGGTAAACTTCTTGGTCGAATTGACCAGCTGTTTGGAACTGAGGCATTTCTAGAATCATGGTACGGATTTGAGAATCACTGATTCGTAGACCTAAAGACTCAGCTTGCTGCTCAAGCAGTACATCGTTGATCATGCGATCAAGTACTGATTTACGGAAAGACTCTACGTATGCAGGGTCTGCAAGCATTTGAGCGAAGTAATCGCCAAGTTGAGACTGCATGCGATTACGTTCGTTTTGGTAAGCCTGTTCGAACTCACCACGAGCAATTTCTGTGTTGCCAACTTTAGCTGCTGCGTTGTTACCGCCACCGGTGATGTAGCTGCCTACACCTGCGAATACGAATGACAGGATAATCAACCCAAGGATAATTTTTACCGCGATGCTATTCACGCCTTCGCGTAATCGATCCATCATAATTTAAGTGCTCTCCGGATATGAAGCATTGGCTTCAAAATAAAAATCTATTCACGCGATATTATCAGAAAAAGAAATGCGCATCAGTAGGATGCGCATAATTTAAATAAGTTCAATGTGCTTTGTACACATACTGTTTAAAAATGAAACATCATTTTTCAAACAGTAAACGCATTTTACAGCCTTCCCCTCGCAAAACCGAGGTTTCAGCCGTAGAAATTAGTTACATGCGTCTTTAAGTGCTTTACCCGCTTTGAAGCCAGGTACTTTAGCTTCTGCGATTTGGATCTCTTCACCAGTTTTTGGGTTACGACCTGTACGAGCAGCACGAGTACGAACACTGAAAGTACCAAAGCCAACAAGTGCAACTTGGTCGCCTGATTGTAGCGTTGTGCCAACTGCTTCGATGAATGCGTCTAGAGCGCGGCCAGCTGAAGCTTTAGAGATGTCTGCGTTTTCTGCGATTGATTCTACTAGTTGTGTTTTATTCACTGTTTTTCCCCTATGTGTCATCTGTGACTACTTCTTGATGACTGTACGTTCCATTTTGGTTTTAATTTAGCCGCAAGCCTTATTGCAAAAGGGCTGCCGCTTTGATCAATAACTTAGCGTCCAAAAAAAACGCTGACAAGCCTTTTCGGGCCTATCAGCGTAATTCTTTACTTATTTTTGCTATGCATCACTATTTTTTCACGTCAAACTCGACCCCAGACGGATCTCGTTCTAGCGCTACTTTGAGTACTTCATCAATCCACTGAACCGGGATCACCTTCAAGTCAGCGATTACGTTGTCTGGAATCTCTTCCAAATCACGCTCATTGTCTTTAGGAATCAGTACAGTTTTGATGCCGCCACGGTGTGCTGCAAGCAGTTTTTCTTTCAAGCCACCGATAGGTAAAACTTCACCACGAAGGGTAATTTCACCTGTCATACCGACCTCAGCTTTAACAGGGTTACCCGTCAAGCTAGACACTAATGCAGTACACATTGCGATACCCGCACTCGGGCCATCTTTCGGTGTAGCACCTTCTGGTACGTGAACGTGAATATCACGTTTCTCATAGAAATCTGAGTTAATACCCAGTTTTTCTGCACGAGAACGAACCACGGTCATTGCCGCTTGAATCGATTCTTTCATCACATCACCAAGTGAACCGGTTTGCGTTAGCTTACCCTTACCCGGCATTGCTTCAGTTTCGATAGTCAGTAGATCACCACCAACTTGAGTCCAAGCTAAACCAGTCACTTGACCAATACGGTTACTTTCATCCGCTTTACCGAAGTCATGACGTTGAACGCCTAAGTACTCTTTCAGGTTATCAATATTAACCGTTACAGACTTAAGGTCGCTGTCTAGCAAGATGTTCTTCACAGCTTTACGACAGATCTTGGAGATTTCACGCTCTAGGCTACGTACACCCGCTTCACGCGTGTAGTAACGGATAATGCCGATGATTGCAGAGTCTTCAATCTCAATTTCATGAGGCTTAAGACCGTTGCGTTGAACTTGCTTGTCCAATAGGTGGCTCTTAGCGATGTTCAGCTTTTCATCTTCTGTGTAACCAGACAGGCGAATCACTTCCATACGGTCCAATAGTGGGCCAGGGATGTCCATCGAGTTAGACGTTGCAACAAACATCACATCAGATAGATCGTAATCGACTTCTAGGTAGTGATCGTTAAATGCGTTGTTTTGTTCTGGGTCTAGTACTTCTAGAAGCGCTGAAGATGGGTCGCCACGCATATCAGAAGACATCTTATCGATTTCATCTAATAGGAACAGTGGGTTCTTAACGCCAACTTTAGACATCTTCTGGATTAATTTACCCGGAAGTGAACCGATGTACGTACGACGGTGACCACGAATCTCAGCTTCATCACGAACGCCGCCTAGCGCCATACGTGTGTACTTACGACCCGTTGCCGCAGCAATCGAACGACCTAGTGAGGTTTTACCAACACCAGGAGGACCTACAAGACAAAGGATTGGACCTTTTAGCTTGTTGATACGGTTTTGTACTGCCAAGTACTCAAGAATACGTTCTTTAACACGCTCTAAGCCGTAGTGATCTTCATTTAAGATCTCTTCCGCTTTAGCTAAATTCTTTTTAACTTTTGAACGCTTAGCCCAAGGAACACCAACCATCCAATCAATGTAGCTACGTACTACTGTTGCTTCAGCAGACATTGGCGACATCATTTTCAGTTTTTGAAGTTCTTGCTCAGTTTTCTCACGAGCTTCTTGAGGCATCTTAGAATCTTCGATCTTCTTCTTCAGAGTCTCGAATTCATCAGGTGCGTCGTCCATCTCGCCAAGTTCTTTCTGAATCGCTTTCATTTGCTCATTCAGGTAGTACTCACGCTGAGATTTTTCCATCTGCTTCTTAACGCGGCCACGGATACGTTTTTCAACTTGCAGGATGTCAATTTCTGACTCCATTTGGCCCATCAAGAATTCCAGACGTTCTGTCACATCTAAGATTTCTAGAACGTGCTGCTTGTCTACCAACTTAAGTGGCATGTGCGCAGCAATCGTATCAGCAAGGCGAGCTGCCTCATCAATACCGTTCAGAGATGTTAGAACCTCTGGTGGAATCTTTTTGTTTAGCTTAATAAAGCCTTCGAATTGATTGATCGCACTACGAACAACCACTTCTTGTTCTTTTTCGTCAAGTTCTGAGGTAACAACGTATTCGGCGTCCGCTAAGAAGAATTCACTTTCTTTGAATTGGTGAATCTTTGCACGCTGCTGACCTTCAACAAGTACTTTAACCGTACCATCAGGGAGCTTGAGTAACTGAAGAATGGTAGCGACTGTACCTACGTTAAATAGGTCGTCGATTGAAGGCTCATCAGTGTCCGCTTCTTTCTGCGCTACAAGTAGTACTTGTTTGTTAGCTTCCATTGCCGATTCAAGGCATGTAATCGATTTTTCACGACCAACAAACAATGGAATAACCATGTGTGGGTAAACCACTACATCACGTAGAGGTAGCACGGGGATTTCGATACGCTCGGAACGTTCCAAGTTCATATATTTCTCTCTTCCGCTTTAACTTATAAAGCAGTATATGGGGCTTAAACGACTGGATTCAATGGAAGAATAAAAAAAAGGAGGTAATTGCTTACCTCCTTTTTCAATTTGAGTGACTTGTCTAAAAAAGACCTACTCTGCAACAGCTGCTTGGTTATCTGAGTTGCTGTAAATCAATAGTGGTTCTGACTCACCATTAATTACCGACTCATCAATCACAACCTTGCTAACATCAGTTGAAGATGGCAGTTCGTACATAGTTTCTAGTAGAACACCCTCCAAGATAGAACGTAGACCACGAGCGCCTGTTTTACGGTTCATTGCTTTCTTAGCAATTGCACGTAGGGCGTCTTCACGGAATTCTAATTCTGTATCCTCAAGCTCAAATAATGCTGCGTACTGTTTTGTCAGTGCATTCTTTGGCTCACATAGGATTTGGATTAGCGCTTCTTCATCAAGCTCTGTCAGTGTTGTTGTCACAGGTAGACGACCAATGAATTCTGGAATCAGACCATACTTCACTAGATCTTCAGGTTCTACTTGAGTGAACAATTCACCGATAGTTTTGGTTTCGTCTTTTGAACGCACTTCTGCGCCAAAGCCGATACCTGAACCTGTTTCTACACGTTGTTCAATCACTTTATCTAGGCCTGCAAACGCACCACCACAGATAAATAGGATCTTAGACGTGTCCACTTGCAAGAACTCTTGCTGTGGATGCTTACGACCACCTTGAGGTGGAACTGAAGCAACTGTACCTTCAACAAGTTTTAGTAGAGCTTGCTGTACACCTTCACCAGACACGTCACGCGTGATTGATGGGTTTTCAGCTTTACGAGAAATCTTGTCGATTTCATCGATGTAAACAATGCCGCGTTCCGCTTTCGCTACGTCGTAATCACATTTCTGAAGCAACTTCTGGATGATGTTTTCAACATCTTCGCCCACGTAACCCGCTTCGGTTAGTGTTGTTGCATCAGCCATAGTGAAAGGAACGTCTAGGAAACGAGCCAATGTTTCAGCAAGTAGTGTTTTACCACTACCAGTAGGACCGATAAGAAGAATGTTACTCTTACCTAGCTCTACGCCTTCAGCTGTCGTGTCACCATTACGTAAACGCTTGTAGTGGTTATAAACTGCAACTGCTAGCACTTTCTTCGCGTATTCTTGACCGATTACATAGTCGTCAAGATGCTCACGAATCTCACGCGGCGTTGGCAGCGATTCCGATTCTTTCTTAGGAAGAACATCTTTAATTTCTTCACGAATAATGTCGTTACAAAGATCGACACATTCATCACAAATGTAAACAGAAGGACCTGCGATTAACTTGCGAACTTCGTGTTGGCTTTTGCCACAGAAAGAGCAGTAAAGCAGTTTACCGCTACCACCCTCTTTGCTTTTATCTGTCATTCGCTAACCTCTTAGCCTTAACTCTCTATGCTTGAGTGTATATCAATTTGAATCACTTTGCGTTAAACAATTGCCCTGCAATTATTGACCGCGGTGATTAAGAACTGAATCCACTAAGCCGTATTCTACTGCTTGATCAGCAGACATGAAGTTATCACGATCTGTATCGCGCTCAACAACTTCTAGAGGCTGACCCGTGTGCTCTGCCAATAGTTTGTTTAGCTTTTGTTTGATCGTTAGGATCTCTTGCGCGTGAATTTGAATATCAGACGCTTGGCCTTGGAAGCCGCCAAGTGGCTGGTGAATCATTACACGTGAGTTTGGAAGCACGTGACGCTTACCAGGAGTACCACCCGCTAGTAAGAATGCACCCATAGAGCAAGCTTGACCCATACATACTGTGCTCACGTTTGGCTTGATGAACTGCATTGTGTCGTAGATAGACATGCCTGCTGTTACGCTACCGCCAGGTGAGTTGATGTAAAGATAGATATCTTTGTCTGGGTTTTCTGATTCCAAGAAAAGCAGTTGAGCCACGACAAGATTTGCCATGTGGTCTTCCACTTGACCTGTTAAGAAAATGATACGTTCTTTTAATAGACGAGAATAAATATCGTAAGAACGTTCACCACGGGAAGTCTGTTCAACCACCATAGGAACTAGTGCGTCCATAATCGATGGCATTGTATTTTTTTCTTGGTAGCTCATATTCTTATGTCCCTAAAATAAATGGCCCGAATGATTAAATCATACGGACCATTGTTAGCAGAATTGTTGACCGTACGTCAACCTTCTACGTCAGATATTACTATATTAAGCAGGTTGCTGATTCATTAGCTCGTTGAAGCTAACTTCTTTATCAGAAACTTGAGCTTTAGCGATGATTGCATCAATAGCTTGCTCTTCTAGAGCAACATTGCGCATGTTGTTCATCATTTGCTCGCTTTGCTCGTAGTAAGCAATAACTTCTGTTGGATCTTCGTATGCTGTAGCCATCTCTTCGATGATAGCTTTAACTTTCTCGTCGTCAGCTTTTAGCTCTTCAGTCTTGATTACTTCACCAAGAAGAAGACCTACAACTACGCGACGTTTAGCTTGCTCTTCGAACAGCTCACGTGGAAGTTGGTCAGCAGCTTCAGTGTTGCCACCGAAACGTTGAGCAGCTTGTTGACGTAGAACACCGATTTCTTGATCGATAAGAGCAGAAGGTACGTCGATGTTGTTTTCGTTAACTAGACCGTCGATAGCTTGCTCTTTGATGCGGTTCTTAACAGCTTGCTTAAGCTCACGCTCCATGTTCTTACGAACTTCAGCTTTAAGACCTTCAACGCCGTCAGCAGCGCCGAACTTAGAAACGAATTCTTCGTTTAGTTCTGGAAGTTCACGAGCTTCAACTTTGTTCAGCTTGATAGAGAACTTAGCTGCTTTACCTTTTAGGTTTTCAGCGTGGTAATCTTCTGGGAAGTTTACGTCGATTTCGAATTCCATACCTGCTGTTTTACCAACGATACCGTCTTCGAAGCCAGGGATCATGCGACCAGCGCCCATCTCTAGTGGGAAGTTCTCAGCTTTGCCGCCTTCAAACTCTTCACCGTCGATAGAACCAACGAAGTCGATAGTTGCACGAGAACCAGCGTCAGCAGCAGCTTCAACTTCAGTCCAAGTCGCTTGTTGCTTACGTAGAGTTTCGATCATCTCTTCAACGTCAGCTTCTTTAACTTCTACTGCTGGTTTCTCAACAGTGATGTTTTCTAGACCTTTCAGCTCAACTTCTGGGTAAACTTCAAAAGTTGCGTTGAATACTAGGTCAGCGCCTTCGTTGTTTTCAACTGGTGCGAAAGTTGGAGCGCCAGCTGGGTTGATTTTCTCTTTAACGATCGCTTCGATGAAGTGACGTTGCATTACTTCGCCCATCACGTCTTGACGTACTGCTTTGCCGTACATTTTAGCAACCATCTTCATTGGCACTTTGCCTTTACGGAAACCATCGAAACGACGGTTTTTCGCGATGTTGCGTAGTTCAGCTGTAACTGCATCTTCGATGTTAGCAGCAGGAACAGTAATATTAAGACGGCGCTCTAGGCCTTCTAGCGTTTCAACAGTAACTTGCATTATATAAACCTCAAAACTGGCTCAGTAATCTGAGCATATGAGCCGTAACTTAGCTTTAATTCAAAAGCCGACGTTGTTGGCTGCATCCTTGTGTAGTGCTCTATCCGAACACCTAATTTAAAATCGAGCATTGATGTCTGAATTGATTATTCAACCAAACACCAGACTAATCAGCGATATCTTCGTTCTTCACACGTCGATTAAAACGCAATAAAGCTTGTTTTCAGAAACAAGAAAGGTATCTCCGATTAGCCTCAGGACAGAAATTTTAGACGCGACATTCTAGCGATCTGTTTAATCTCTGTCGAGCCGTTCACCTCTGCATGATGATGAATGCTCTAAATTCGTCCAACTAAGTGATACAAAAACGATCAAATCATCACTTAGCACAACAGAAATGGGGACAATAGCGACTTTTTCAAGGGAATCGAGGGCTTTTTTTGCTAAAAACCTTAAAAAGAGATCTTGCTCTTGTTTTACCCCTCAGAGTCGATAACTTTTTCAACAATCCCCGTTACAAACCCTTAACCTACACCCATCTGTTCACTCTCTGCTTTCAGCAAAAACGACCGCTATTTGCTACCATAAACGAGAGAAGACAGGCTTGATTGTTTACCAAAGAAATTAGCGGAGAGCCTTCATGTTTCAAGCTTTTAGAATCCCAATACTCTTAATGGTCGCATACAGTTTACTGATGGTGTTTGGCGGTCATTGGGTGTGGAGCACAAGCCATGAAAGTTTGTTAAATGATCATCAATCTAAGCTAGACCGTTTTTCAGTTCATATTTCAAGTCAATTGGACAAGTTCGCGCACATTCCAGAACTGCTTTCAAAAGACAAAGAGCTGGTCGATGCCCTGCACTCTCCAAGTAACTCTGCGCAAATCGAACTCACTAATCGTTATCTAGAGCACGTAAACTCGGTGATTCAAGCATCCGACACCTACCTACTAGACAGTATCGGTACCACCATCGCAGCCAGTAATTGGAATCAACCGCGTTCTTTTATTCGTCGTAATTTTGCTTTCCGCCCTTACTTTCAAGAAGCGATTCTTGGCAATGAAAATCAATATTTTGCGCTAGGATCAACTTCTGGGAAGCGAGGCTATTATTATTCTTACCCCGTCTCCTATGCCGCCGAGATTATTGGCGTCATTGTTGTAAAGATGGATTTATCGCTGATTGAAGCAAGTTGGAAAGGCAAACAGAGTTTTTTTGTTGCTGACGATAAAGACCAAATCGTATTTATGTCGAGTAACCCTGAATGGCTGTTCAAAAGCCTTCAACCACTAAGCGAAGAACAGCACTCTCAAATTCAAGAAAGCAGACAGTATCTCGATACAAAAATAGAAAGCCTACACTTCTCCGGTGATTTCGAGAGCGCTACTAGCAATATTGAGTCTCAGCACAAGCTCGTCCAAGAACAGTTCTTTAGCTCCTCTCGCTTCTTAGCCGAGCCAAAACTCACCATACGGGTATTTTCTCCGACCCACTTAGTTTGGTGGGACTTGGTTGCTTACCTTGTGGTTCTCAGCCTTATCTTTGCGATTATTTATCTCACAATGCAACTCAACCACCATCGACAACAAAGACGCGCTCAGATAGATAGGCTGCAATCCGAAGCCAAGCAAAAGCTCGAATTTCAAGTGCTCGAACGCACATCAGAGCTGCATGTCGAAATTAAACATCGTATCGAAACCGAACATGTATTGAGGCAAACCCAAGACGAACTCATCCAAGCAGCCAAACTGGCGGTGCTAGGGCAGATGTCAGCGAGCATCAGCCACGAGCTAAATAACCCGCTCGCTGCGATTCGCAGTTATGCCGACAATGGCCGACTGTTTCTTGCCAAAGAAAAAACCGATCGTGTCGATGACAATCTATCGCGAATCTCGGCACTCACTGATCGCATGGCGAAAATCAGCCACCAGCTTCGCTCCTTTGCAAAGAAATCCACCGCGGAAGAACTGCACACCTTGCAAATACTCCCTATCTTACATTCATCGAAAGAGCTGATGAAGCCACAGCTCAAGAGTGAACGAGTTAAGGTCAACGAACTCCCTGAAATCTTTGATGCTTGCGTGCTCGCCAACGCTATTCAACTGGAACAGGTGATCATTAACCTGCTGACTAATGCGATTCAGGCGATGGAACAACAAGATGATAAACAATTAGCTATTCTGTTAGAGATTTGGGAGTCCGACCATCAACAAGCCCAGACCTTGCTGATTCATGTCGATGATAATGGTCCCGGCTTCACCTCCCCTTCGAACGGACACTTTTTTGAACCCTTCCATACCACCAAGAAAAACGGACTTGGACTTGGGCTATCGATTTCTCAACAAATAATCAGCGGAATAAATGGCAAGCTCGTTACAGGAAGCAGCCCCCAAGGTGGTGCTCGATTTAGTATAGAGTTACCCCTTGTTGAACAAGAACAGCAAGCAAAAACGCAGCAATAACCAGAATACAAAGAAGTAAAGGAATCACTATGTGTCACGTCTATTTCATTGATGATGAATCCGATCTAAGAATGGCGATTGAACAGAGCTTCGAGCTCGCCGACATTGATGCCGAATTCTTTCCCGATGCGGAGTCAGCTCTGCTCGCGATTCAAGAAAACGGCTTACCTCACGTGATCATCACTGATATCTGTTTACCGGGTCTGTCTGGGCATGATCTGCTCAACACCGTGATGCACAAAGACAAAGAGATCCCCGTAATTATGATTACTGGTCACGGCGATATTTCGATGGCCGTTCAAGCAATCCAATACGGCGCCTATGACTTCATCGAAAAGCCGTTCGCCAATGAGCGCCTAATCGAAACCACCAAGCGAGCGATAGAAAAACGTCAACTAACCCTCGAGAACCTTGAGTTAAAACGTTCACTCAAGGCCAGCCAAGCGCTTGGCCCAAGGATCATTGGTGACACACAATCAATGACAGAACTGCGGTCTATCATCACTCACGTTGCCGACACCAACGCCGATATTTTGTTATTTGGCGAAACTGGCACAGGCAAAGAATTAGTTGCACGTTCTCTACATGAACAAAGCAGCAGACGAGAACAAAACTTCGTCGCGGTCAACTGCGGCGCTGTCCCTGAAAACCTGATTGAGAGTGAACTGTACGGCCATGAAAAAGGCGCATTCACTGGCGCAGAAAGCAAGCGAGTGGGTAAATTTGAATTTGCTCAAGGCGGAACTCTATTCTTAGATGAAATTGAGTCCATGCCGATGCAAGCACAAATTCGCCTGTTGCGCGTCTTGCAAGAGCGAGTCATCGAAAGGGTTGGCTCTAATGGTTTAGTCCCTCTGGACATTCGAGTGATTGCGGCCACTAAAGTCGACTTAAAGAAAGCCGCTGAAGAAGGCACTTTCCGCCAAGATCTCTATTATCGACTTAACGTTGTGACCTTAGACTTGCCGCCGTTAAGAAGCAGACAAGAAGACATCCCAGCCCTGTTCCATCACTTCTTACTGGTTGCTGCGGCGCGTTATGGCAAGACAGCCCCAGCCCTTCCACAAAAGGAACTGCACGCACTTTTGGCTCATGATTGGCCAGGGAATGTACGTGAGCTACGTAACAGCGCTGAACGCTTCATCTTACTCGGAAAACTAGCTCAATTGGGGGATGGTGCGAACTCAGAGATCCATTCAGACGCCAGTATTAGCCTATCGGACCAAGTGTCAGAGTTCGAAAAAGCAGTGATCGAGCGCGCGTTGATTGAGAATGAAGGGAGTATAAAATTAACCATGTCTCAATTAAATGTCCCAAGAAAAACGCTTTACGACAAAATGCAACGCTATCAAATCGACAAAGATAATTTTAAGTAAACAATAGATTTTGAAGTGAAAATTAAGCTACGAAATAAAAGAATCAACAACGAAACAAAACGCAAAGCGCAACTTGATCTGAATGTCTATCGAAACTGGCAGAGATAAGATTCATCTTCCATAATTCATATGTCGACTTTAAGGATAAGTTGCATATGAACGAAAAAACGACCATTCCTGTCATTGTAGATACAGTGCGTATTGATGACCATTATGAAGTAGAAAGAAGATCTGGGCGCGATCGAAGAAAGAAAAAACTGCGCTGGAAAGGCTATGACAGACGCATAAGCGGTACTTTACGGCGCGGGAAAAAGAAAGCGATAGATGAAAAAGTATAACTCTTCATCTATCGCTGTTATTTACATTGAGAATGAAACCGTTCGTTAGACTAGCCGTGTATCTAAACCGCCAACTACTTGGTAATGATCTCCGGCCCCATCAAGGTGGTTGGTAACCATGTTGACACCCAAGGCACGTAAGTGACGATAATCAAGAACAAGAACATTACGCCTACCCAAGGCAGTGCGGCTTTTACCACGTTCATCATCGACATCTTCGCGACACCTGCGGTCACAAACAAATTGAGCCCGACAGGCGGCGTTATCATCCCTATCTCCATGTTCACCACCATCATGATACCTAAGTGAATTGGGTCGATACCGAGTGCAATGGCAATTGGGAATACCAACGGCGCTACGATGATCAGCAAACCTGATGGCTCCATGAACTGCCCACCAATCAAGAGTAGAACATTCACCACAATCAAGAAGGTGATCGGTCCTAAGCCAGCAGAAAGCATAGACTCAGTGATCATTTGAGGGATGCGTTCTTCGGTCAGTACATGCTTAAGAATCAATGCGTTGGCAATGATAAACAGCAGCATGATAGTCAGCTTACCCGCATCATAGAGCGTGTCTTTGGTGTCTCTGTGACAAAAGGTTTGGAACACTTTCACCAGCGCAGGCTTGGTATTACTCTTGTCAGCGAAAGGTCCCATATCTTTATAGATAAAGTTGGCTATAAAGAAGGCATAAACCGCTGCAACAGCCGCCGCTTCTGTTGGTGTAAAGATTCCGCCGTAGATACCACCCAGAATGATGACAATCAGTAGCAAGCCCCAACTCGCATCTTTCGCTGCTGCGAACATCTCGCCCCAACCCACAAACGGCTGTGCCGGAATCTTCTTAATACGTGCCGCAATGTAGATAGCAATCATCAGCATCACACCCGCCAACAGGCCAGGGATCACGCCACCTAAGAACATACGACCTACCGATACATCGGTCGCCGCCGCGTATACCACCATCACGATGGACGGTGGAATCAAGATACCCAAGGTACCCGCGTTACAGATAACCCCTGCCGCGAACTCTTTTGAGTAGCCGTTTTTGATCATACCTGCGATAACGATACTACCGATCGCCACTACCGTTGCAGGAGATGAACCAGAAAGGGCTGCGAACATCATACATGCCACAACCGACGCCATCGCCAAGCCGCCGCGGAACCAACCCACCATCGCGATAGCAAAACGGATAATACGTTTCGCCACGCCACCAGTAGACATAAAGCTAGAGGCCAAGATAAAGAAAGGAATCGCTAAGAGTGTGTAGTGGCCTGCAAAAGCATTAAACAGCGTTTGTGCGACTGAAGCTAATGACGCATCTGAATGCATCAATAAGAATATTACGCTCGATAAACCGAGGGAAATTGCAATTGGTACACCGACCAACATGAAAGCAATTACCATTAAAAATAGAAATAACATTGCCATGATTAGTCTTCCTTACCGTTAGATTTTGTACTCGACTCATTCGCTTTGTTCTGCGGAGTCGAATTCAATACCGCTGTTGCATCTTCGTCAGAGCCCGCTAGCACGTCCGCTTTCAATGCATCCAGCTCTTCTTCGGCTTCGTGTCCTGCAATCATGCGGTCAAGCTTGCCTGTGACGACTTGGTAAGCAACTTGAGCAAAACGAAACGTCAGCATTGCCATACCAATCGGCAGCGCCATATAAGGAATAAAACGTGGCAGTTTCTCGTATCGCTCGCCTTCATTCAGCCAGTCAGCAAGAAACTGAAGCATCTCTGGCATTGGAATATCGTCGGTCTCGTACCATGCGCGATCGGTCGCGAATGGGTACCAATAATTCCAAGAACCGATAAGAAGTAAGATTGAAAATGCTAGGCAGCTTGTCACGGCGATGAGCGCATACACTTTGCGTAGCTTTTCTGGGGCAAGGTTGATAATCACATCAACACCAATGTGGAAATGTTTTTTAACGCCATAAGATGCGCCCACTAACACCATCCAAGCAAACATGAACACGGTCAGTTCCAGTGCCCATAAGATGTTGTCATTAAATGCGTATCGAAATACCACGTTGGCAAAAGTAAGTAGCGTCATTGCGCCAAGAAAAAATGCGATTAATGACTCTTCAATCACATCCGTAACTCTTCCGACTTTGGAAAAAAGAGAGGTTTCCAGTGCTGATTCGCTAGAATTTGGTTGTTCCATTTGAGGCTTTTCCATAATTGACTCCGCTTATAATTGTTTTAATAAGGAGTGACGAATACTCGCCACTCCCTTAGCGGTGTTATTGGTTTGAAGCTAACGCTGCATCGATAAGGTCTGAACCGATGTCTTTTTCAAACTTCTTCCATACTGGTTGAAGTGCAGCTACCCACGCTTCACGCTGTTCAGGCGTAAGTGTACGAACCTCACCACCCGCTTCGATGATGTTGTTTTTGTTCGCTAGGTTAACTTTTGAAGATTCTGCATTACGCGTCTCAGACACTTCTTGAACGATAGTGCCAAGCTGTGTGCGTACATCTTCAGGTAGGTCTTTCCAGAAGTCGTTTGACGTTACAACTAGGTAATCCAAGATACCGTGATTGGTTTCAGTCACGCCGTCTTGTACTTCAAAGAACTTCTTACCGTAAATGTTTGACCATGTGTTCTCTTGGCCATCGATAACCTTAGTTTGCAGGCCACCGTACACTTCTTTGAAAGACATCTTCTGTGGGTTAGCGCCTAGTTGTTCAAACTGAGCCACCAATACATCCGATGCTTGAACACGGAATTTCAAACCTTTTGCATCTTCAGGGCTGATAAGAGGTTTGTTCGCCGACATCTGTTTCATGCCATTGTGCCAAAACGCTAGACCTTGAAGGCCACGACGCTTCATCGCATTCTTCAGTTTTTCGCCAGATTCTGAGTTTTGGAAACGGTCAACGGCTTCTACGTCTTCAAATAGGAAAGGAAGGTCAAAAATGCGGTATTTCTTAGTGAACTTCTCAAATTTAGACAACGATGGCGCCGCCATTTGAACATCACCATTTAACAGGGCTTCCAGTACCTTATTATCATCGTAAAGCGTTGAGTTAGGGAAAACTTGCATACAAGCTTTGCCATTCATTTCCGTGTTTACTCGCTCTTCCAGTAAAGAAGCGGCAATGCCTTTCGGGTGCTTATCCGTATTGGTTACATGACTGAATTTAATCACGATTTCACCTGGATCACAGTTTGCAGCAGCATTAAAACTTGTGAGCGCCAGAGCAGAGACAGACAGCAGGGTAAGAGGCTTAAACATTATTATTCTCCTTAGTAAACAAAGCAGCCCTTCAATGGGAACTGCGTGCTTTCACTAAGGCAATTAGCGCGCCACATTAACACAAACCATTAACAAGCCTTTAACCATAAGGCTTCATCAGTTCTATCTGCAGTAGCCGCGAACTCGCGGTAAGAGTTAATGGGTGGAAAATGACACATAGAATATTTGTAAATGGGTGGAAGCTGACCAATGTATTAGTAATGAATAAGACCGAATGAGGTCTGACCAAAAGCCACATTACCGATGATGCCTTGAAGTAATTTCGACCTATCCTGTAAAGTGCTGCACAACTTAGTCAGATTTACTGATCCACTACTTACCAAGAGTTGCTACCAATGAGTCAGGTCTACCATCACCCAGTACAAATTTACTATGAAGATACCGATCACTCAGGTGTGGTTTATCACCCTAACTTTCTTAAATACTTCGAGCGTGCGCGCGAACATGTCTTGGGCAGCGATAAACTGGCGACCTTGTGGAATGAGCACGGATTAGGTTTTGCGGTGTATAAAGCCAACATGACTTTCCAAGATGGGGTTGAGTTCGCTGAGATTTGCGATATCAGAACCTCTTTTGAACTCGATGGAAAATACAAAACGCTATGGCGACAAGAAGTGTGGCGCAAAGATGCCACTAAGCCTGCTGTGATTGGTGATATTGAAATGGTCTGCCTTGATAAAGACAAGCAACTTCAGCCTGTACCCGCTGAAGTATTAAAAGCGATGCTTGGCGAAACGAGCTAACTTCACCTCACCAAGCTAGCTTAAAAGAGATGAGATGATGGAAAGGTTCTCATCTCTATCTGCATCGGTAGCAAATTTCCGCCGAGCGTAACCGCAAAGCGATACTGCTCATCCAACCGCCCTAAGCAACATTGCCAATCTGTAGAAATATCGGTTTGCTCAGTAACATCCAACCCAACTCCACTGTATATGCTGATTTCACCATGAAATCTAATTTCATCCTGCAACTTTGGTTGAAAATTCGAAGGGTGAATTGGCAATGTTTGCTCCGTCAGATTGGAGAAATCAAACGAAAAGCTTCGCAACGATGTGGCTAGCCCCCTGCCCGTCGCTTTGATATACGACTCCTTCAGCGCCCATAGATCGAAAAAGCGCTCTCTCTGCAGCTCTTTACTAAGTTTAAGTAAATCCGCCAATTCCTTATCTGAAAAATAGTGCTTCATGATCGAATCAATATTGGTCGAGCTTCTTGCATGTTCGATATCGACACCCAGTTGAACTCGCTTCCCTTCTCTCTGGCAAACCGCGACTAACAAATGTTCTTTGCTATGACTGATATTGAAATTCAGGCCGGTTTCTATTTGTTGTTTCTCAATTAATCTTGGCTTCCCTTTCTCACCATATTCAAAGCACCACGCTTCAGGCATCAAATCAGAATAGCTAGACAGCACCTTTCTTAGGTAGTTGCGAACATACAGGGCCTGAATTTGAGATGAAGGCATTCGATAGCGCTCAACTTTGGCTATCTCGTCGGCCGTCAGTCTCTTTTTGAGCTGAGATACAATATCTGGCTGGTCATTCAAGTTACCCAGAGAACATAGCCACAAATCAACAACGGGAGTTTTCATTTAACTCGAACTCACTTCTATAAATCACTCTTCAAAACACGATTGGAACAACCCAATCGAACAAATTTAACTCACCTATGAATTAAGTGGAACCTAGAGAATACGGGAGGGAAACCCCCTTCATATGAGGACTTAAAACTAATTTTTCAAATAATAACAAATTAAAACACAGATCACACTTAGCCTTGCACAAGAGGCATCCATTAAATGTTACTTACAAAAATATGACATAGATCTCACCAACTCAAAATATAGAGCAAAAACACTAAAAAACAACTCATACCCATTAATTATCAATAAGTTAATTAAATTAAAAATACAAAAATCAAAACCATGCCAAATTCATCTGGTCTGAACAGATCATAGTGGCCTCTGGGAGCATTGTATCGACCACTCACCTCGGGTAGCCTGCTCAACCATTAAACAAATTCACACGTTTTCTTTGCGGATACCGACTTGTCGTTTAGTCAGACTTTGAACAGGATTTTAATGGACATCGCCTCAACATTTGAATGCCACCGTCGCGCATGAAACACCTCCCCTACTCTCGTAAGTCAACGCACTTCGAAAGCCTAATTTCTATCTGGTTGCCGCCACTCAGCAACCTGAATTTTCAGCTGCGCTTCCCTAAATCTGTTTCAGATTTTCTTTCTATAGCTTTAAAAGCGCAGCCTCAAAACACGACATCGCCCTCAGTGATTTCAAGTGGAGACTCATAATGAGCCAACCCGAAAAAAATACCCCGGAATCAGTCGACGACACTCGACTTAATAAACGTCTTAAAGACATGCCTATTGCTATCGTTGGAATGGCAAGCATGTTTGCGAACTCTCGTTACTTAAACAAGTTCTGGGATTTGATCAGCGAAAAGATCGATGCAATTACCGAAGTGCCTGATACGCACTGGCGTCCAGAAGATTACTACGATTCAGATCGTACAACGCCAGACAAATCTTACTGTAAGCGCGGTGGTTTCATCCCAGAAGTTGACTTCAACCCTATGGAGTTCGGTCTTCCGCCAAATATCCTTGAACTGACTGATACGTCACAGCTGCTTTCTCTGATCGTGGCAAAAGAAGTACTTGAAGATGCGAAACTGCCTGAAGGCTACGATCGCGATAAGATCGGTATCACGCTCGGTGTTGGTGGTGGTCAGAAGATCGCTCAAAGCCTAAATGCACGTCTTCAATACCCTGTTTTGAAAAAAGTCTTCAAGAGCAGTGGTATCAGCGACGACGACAGCGAAATGCTGATCAAAAAATTCCAAGACCAATATATCCACTGGGAAGAGAACTCATTCCCTGGTTCATTGGGTAACGTAATATCAGGTCGTATTGCTAACCGCTTTGACCTTGGTGGGATCAACTGTGTCGTAGATGCTGCGTGTGCAGGTTCTCTAGCCGCAATGCGTATGGCTCTGAGTGAGCTGGTTGAAGGCCGCAGTGAAATGATGATCACTGGTGGCGTGTGTACTGATAACTCGCCAACCATGTACATGAGTTTCTCTAAAACACCTGCATTTACCACCAATGAAACCATTCAACCTTTCGACATCGATTCAAAAGGGATGATGATTGGTGAAGGCATCGGCATGGTTGCTCTTAAGCGTCTTGAAGATGCTGAGCGCGATGGCGACAGAATCTACTCAGTGATTAAAGGTGTCGGTTCTTCTTCGGACGGTAAGTTCAAGAGTATCTACGCGCCTCGCCCTGAAGGACAAGCAAAAGCACTAAAACGCGCTTACGATGATGCTGGTTTCGCACCACACACGCTTGGCCTTTTAGAAGCGCACGGCACAGGTACAGCAGCAGGTGATGTTGCTGAATTTGGTGGCCTAAACTCGGTATTCAGTGAGAACAATGAAGAGAAGCAACACATTGCGTTAGGCTCTGTGAAATCTCAAATTGGTCACACTAAATCAACTGCGGGTACTGCAGGTTTAATCAAAGCTGCATTAGCACTACACCACAAAGTACTGCCGCCAACGATCAACGTATCGGCTCCGAATCCTAAGTTGGATATCGAGAACTCACCGTTCTACCTAAACACACAAACGCGTCCTTGGATGAAACGTGTCGACGGCACACCACGCCGTGCAGGTATCAGCTCATTTGGTTTTGGTGGCACTAACTTCCACGTTGTATTAGAAGAGTACACACCAGAACACGTTCGCGGTGACAAATACCGTCAACGCCAAGTACCGCAAACTCTGTTATTCAGCGCGGAATCTCGTCAAGCACTGATCAATGAGCTCAAGCAGGTTTCAACTCAAGCTGCAGATGCGGCATTCAAACTAGAAGCGCTTGCTGAGCAGCACGCTCTGCGCGAAGTAGACGCTAAGCACGCTCGTCTTGGTTTAGTTGTCACTGACCAATCAGACCTTCAAGCGCAACTGACTCAAGCGGTTTCTATGCTTGAGAGCCAAACCAAAACACATTGGCAGATGCCAAACGGTACTAGCTACCGTGAGTCGGCACTGATTGCAGAAAATGGTGCAGGTAAAGTGGCAGCACTATTTGCAGGTCAAGGTTCGCAATACCTCAACATGAGTCGCGAGCTTGCTTGTCATTACCCAGAGATGCGTCAACAGCTTGCTCAAGCGGATCAGGTATTTGGTCAGCACAAGAAAACGGCTCTGTCGCAAATTCTGTTCCCAATTCCAACCTTCACACCAGAAGCAACCAAAGCTCAAGAAGCTGTGTTAACCAACACGGCCAACGCGCAAAGTGCGATTGGTACTGTGTCTATGGGTCAGTTCGACATCATGACTCAAGCTGGCTTCAAAGCAGACATGGTGGCAGGCCACAGCTTTGGTGAACTAAGTGCACTATGTGCATCGGGTGTTATCTCGCAAGACGATTACTACCAGCTAGCTTTCGCTCGTGGCGATGCGATGGCAGCGACACCTGAACAAGGCGACAGCGGTACTATGTTTGCAGTCATCCTAGATGCAGACAAACTTCCAGCTGTTGAAAGCTGCATCAGCCAATTTGAAGGCGTGAGTATTGCTAACTACAACGCTCCGACTCAACTGGTTATTGCAGGTCCAACTGCGACGGTTCAACAAGCAGCACAAGCGCTAACTGAGCAAGGCTTCAAAGCGATTGCTCTGCCAGTTTCTGGCGCTTTCCACACACCGCTTGTTGCTCACGCTCAAAAACCATTTGCTTCTGCAATTGATAAAGCTTCATTCAGCGCTCCAACACTGCCGCTTTACTCAAATGCAACGGGCAAGTTGCACAGCAAAGACGCGAAAGCGATCAAGAAAGCGTTCAAGCAACACATGCTGCAATCGGTTCGTTTTAGCGAGCAAATTGAAGCGATGTATGAAGCAGGCGCGCGCGTATTCGTTGAGTTCGGTCCGAAAAACATTCTTCAAAAGCTGGTTGAGAAAACATTGGCTAATAAGAACGAAGAGCTTTACGCAATCAGTATCAACCCAAGCCCTAAAGGCGACAGTGACCAACAGCTTCGTTTAGCTGCAGTTCAACTATGCGTGGCAGGTGTTTCATTAGACAACATTGACCCTTACCAAGCTGACATTGCTGAACCTGCGAAGGCATCACCAATGAACATCAAGCTGAATGCAACCAACTACATCAGCCCTGCTACTCGTAAGAAAATGGATCAATCATTGGCTTCGGGCAACGTCACCGAAAAGACTGAGATTGTTGAAGTGAAAGTTGAAGTCGAGAAAATCGTGGAAAAAGAAGTGATTAAAACAGAAATCGTTGAAGTACCTGTGGCTGCTCCTCAAGCTTCAAATGTACAACAGTCAACTGCTCCAGCACCAAGTGCACAAGTAGCAACAGCTGCTCCACAATCACAAGTGGTTCAAACTGCCCCAGCAACTATTCAGCCAGCAGCTCAAGTAACCGTTGATGAATCTTCACTGCAATCGTTCTTCAATGCTCAACAACAAGCAGCAGAAGTACATCAGCAATTCTTGGCGATTCCTCAGCAATACGGTGACACATTCAACACCCTAATGTCTGAGCAAGCGAAAATGGCAACAGCAGGCGTAGCAATTCCTGATAACCTACAGCGTTCTATGGAAATGTTCCACCAGCACCAAACTGAAACGCTAAAAGCTCACGCTCATTACCTAGAAATGCAAGCGCACAGCAACAACTCAGCACTTAATATGCTGACGCAAGGTTCAGTACAAACGGCACAACCAACCTTCGTTGCGCCAGTAAATGCTCAACCAGTGATTCAAGCTCCAACTACTCCAGCAGCTATCGTCCAACAGCCTGTAGCTCAAGTACAAGCTGCTCCTGTACAAGCTGCGCCAGTTCAAGCTGCACCGCTTCAAAAGACAGCAGCTCAGCAAGCTCCAGTACAGAAAGCCGTTCCTACACCACAAGTAGCGGCTCAAGCGGCAGCGCCTGTTGCAGCTCAACCTGTGCCAGTTAAAGCGCAACCGGCTCCTGTGGCTGCACCAGTGGCAGTACAATCAGCCGATGCTGAAAAAGTGATGCTAGAAGTGGTCGCTGAGAAAACGGGTTACCCAACGGAAATGCTTGATCTAGAAATGGACATGGAAGCAGACCTTGGTATCGACTCAATCAAGCGCGTAGAGATCCTTGGTACCGTTCAAGACGAAATGCCGAACCTACCAGAGCTGAACCCTGAAGATTTAGCTGAATGTCGTACTCTTGGTGAAATCGTTACCTACATGAACAGCAAGATGCCAGCATCAGCGCCTGTGGCAGCACAACCAAGCGCAACTGCTCCTGTTCAAGCTGCTAACGGTCTTGATGCAAAAGTCGTTCAACAAACCATGCTAGAAGTGGTTGCTGAGAAGACCGGTTACCCAACGGAAATGCTTGATCTAGAAATGGATATGGAAGCAGACCTTGGTATCGACTCAATTAAACGTGTTGAGATTCTTGGTACGGTTCAAGATGAACTGCCTACTCTTCCAGAGCTAAACCCTGAAGATTTAGCTGAGTGTCGCACTCTTGGCGAAATTGTTGCTTACATGAACAGCAAGCTCCCAGCTTCTGCACCAGTTGCAGTACAAACGGAAGTAGGTGCGCCAGCAGCAGCTAACAGCGGTCTAGATGCGGCTGTCGTTCAAAAAACCATGTTAGAAGTAGTGGCAGAGAAGACGGGCTACCCGACTGAAATGCTAGACCTAGCAATGGATATGGAAGCTGACCTTGGTATCGATTCAATCAAACGTGTTGAAATCCTAGGTACGGTTCAAGACGAGCTACCGACTCTTCCAGAGCTAAACCCTGAGGACCTCGCTGAGTGTCGCACTCTTGGCGAAATCGTAGACTACATGAACAGTAAGCTTCCAGCTTCTGCTCCAGTAGTGGCTCAAGTATCTGCACCAGCGCAAGCAGTATCAAACGGTTTAAGCGCAGAACAAGTTCAAAGCACAATGTTGAGCGTAGTAGCTGATAAAACGGGCTACCCAACAGAAATGCTCGACCTAGCAATGGACATGGAAGCTGACCTTGGCATCGACTCAATCAAACGTGTTGAGATCCTTGGTACGGTTCAAGACCAGCTACCAACATTACCAGAGCTGAATCCTGAAGACCTGGCTGAGTGTCGTACTCTTGGCGAAATCGTTGACTACATGAACAGCAAGTTAGCTCCTAACGCAGCAACTGCGACAGTAGCAGCTACAGCCGCCGCAGAAAGCACGAGCAACGACCTAAACCCTGCGCATGTTCAATCCACAATGATGGAAGTGGTTGCCGACAAAACAGGCTACCCAGCAGAAATGCTCGACCTAGCGATGGACATGGAAGCAGACCTTGGCATCGACTCAATCAAACGCGTTGAGATTCTAGGTACGGTTCAAGACCAGCTACCAACGCTGCCGGAGCTAAACCCTGAAGACTTAGCTGAGTGTCGTACGCTTGGTGAAATCGTTACCTACATGCAAAGTAAGCTATCCGCTGCTGCACCCGTAGCGACTCCAAAAGCTGAATCAGTAACGCCTATCGTAGAAACAGCGACAGCGGAACTTCCTCCACACAATGAGGTAGCGCTAAAAAAGCTACCAGCGGCAGATAAACTCGTCGATTGTTTCTCAAAAGATGCTTGTGTCGTGATCACAGATGATGGTCACAACGCCGGTGTTCTAGCAGAAAAGTTGACCGCTAACGGCATTCAAGTTGCTGTAGTGCGTAGTGCTCTTTCTGCCGCGTCACCTTTAAACAGTGAAATCGCAAGCTACACGCTCAACAGCGTCGATGATGCTGGTGTGACTGCGGTTATTAACGACATCGAAGTAGACCTTAAAACGTCGAACAAAGTGATTGCTGGCTTCATTCACCTACAAGCTATCGTTGATGCTAAACAAAGCAACGAGCAAGCGGTTAACTTGAATGCAGACTCAAGAGCTTCGCTAACCACAGCGTTCTTGTTCGCGAAGCACCTAAATGGCCAACTGAATGCTGTTTCTGGTCGCAGCGTGTTCTTCACGCTAAGCCGTATCGATGGTGGCTTTGGTTACCTAGATACTAAGCAACTAGCGAATGCAGAACTTAACCAAGCCGCGTTGTCTGGTCTCACTAAGACACTGAGCCATGAATGGTCAAACGTGTTCTGCCGTGCATTGGATGCTGACGCTTCGATTGATGCTCGTCACCTTGCTGAAGCTATCACAGGCGAACTGTTCGATATCGATACCAACACGGTTGAAATCGGCCTTAGCCATGCGGAAAACGGTGAATCTGGTCGTGCAACATTGATTGCTGCAACACCAGGTGCTGCACAAACTAAAAACACAGGCGCTCAACTCACCAAGAGCGATAAAGTTCTGGTAACTGGTGGCGCTAAAGGCGTGACGTTTGAATGTGCACTGACGCTTGCTAAGCAATGTAAATCTCATTTCATTCTTGCAGGTCGTAGTAAGCATATTACTTCAGCTGAGCTACCTCAGTGGGCACAGGGCAAGCAAGAGAAAGAGCTAAAACCAGCGGCTATCGCTCACCTACAAGCAACAGGTGACAAACCAACACCGAAAAAAGTTGATGCCTTGCTAAAACCGGTATTGAGCAGCCTTGAAATCAACGCAGCACTTGCCGCTTTCAACGAGATTGGCGCGAGCGCTGAATACCTAAGCCTAGATGTATCGAACCATGAGTCTGTAGCGAAAACACTGGCGAATTTCGACGGCATCACGGGGCTAATCCACGGCGCAGGTGTATTGGCTGACAAACACATTCAAGACAAAACGCTTGATGAACTGAACATGGTTTACGGCACCAAAGTGGGTGGACTAGAAGCGGTTCTTGGTGGTCTTGATAGCGGCAAGTTAAAACTGATTGCGATGTTCTCTTCGGCGGCGGGTTTCTATGGAAACACAGGCCAAAGCGATTACTCGATGTCTAACGAGATCCTAAACAAAGCGGCTCTACAACTGTCTGCGCGTAACCCTCAAGCGAAAGTAATGAGCTTCAACTGGGGACCGTGGGACGGCGGCATGGTAAACGCAGCACTGAAACGTATGTTTACAGAGCGTGGTGTGTACGTAATTCCTCTTCAGGCAGGTGCAGAACTGTTTAGCTCTCAACTACTGAACGAAACTGGCATTCAACTGCTGGTTGGTACGAGCATGCAAGGTTCTGACAACAAGGAAGCTGCTGTAAAAAAGCTTAATGCGGAGTCTGTGCATCTTGCAGAGAGTCCGCTGAATACAAGCATTACTGTGACACGTCATCTTGATCCTAAAGCATTGCCTTTCATTCAAGATCACTGCATTGCCGGTAACCCCGTGTTACCGACAGTGTGTGCCATCCAATGGATGCGTGAAGTGGCGGAGCAACTGTTAGGGGTGAACGTTAGCGTTCACAACTACAAACTGCTTAAGGGTGTGATTTTTGATACTGATGAAGTGCAAGAGCTAAAACTGGTTCTTTCTTCTGATGCTAAATCAAAAGATCAGCTAAAAGCAGTGATCAGTTGCCAAGGACGACCACAGTATCAAGCTCAGTTGCAAGTTGCCTCTGTGCAAGTGTCTGAAGATGTTCAACAAGCGTCGACAAAACGCTTTGAAGCTAACTCTTCAACACCAGTAACAACGGCGCAAGCTCTATACAGTGATGGCACTCTGTTTCACGGACCAAGATTGCAAGGTATTACTTCAGTCGAGCGCTTTGACGACTTAGGCTTATTGGCTCAATGCCAGTTGCCTCAGATTGAAAACAGCGACTGCGGATCATTTATTCCTAAGCAAGGTTTTGGTGATAGCCAGCCATTTGCTGAAGATTATTTACTGCAAGCAATGCTGGTATGGGCTCGATTGAAATACGGCGCGGCAAGCCTACCGTCTGCAATTGGTGAGTTTATTTGTTACGCACCGATGCACAATGGTGACCAAGGTTGGCTAGAACTGAGCGTGATAAAAAGCACGGCTCGTTCACTGCAAGCTGATATCTCGCTTTACCATCAAGATGGTCGTTTAAGCACAGTAATGAAAGGTGCCAAAGTCACCATCAGCAAGAGTTTAAATGACGCATTTTTGCCGAAGTCTAGCTCAACAGTATCGAAGAAAGAGTCTAATAAGAACGCAGAAAAGGAGCAATTGTCATAGTGACTGTTCCTACTAATAAAGCGATGCCATTGCGCATCGCTCTTTTAGCTCAGCCAGCAAACGCGGCTGAGCTTTCTGCCGACTTATCATCTTCGCTTCCAGAAATGATGACTGTTGTGGTTGATGGCAATTTTAATCAAGCACTTACTCAAGCGATTGAGGCAGTCAATCAAGGCAGTGCTGTTAAGCTTTGTTTGGATTCTCACTCACCATCATTGTTGATGTTGAGTGCGTTGACGGCTGCTCAAAACAAGATTCATCCACACGCTTATCTAGCGGGTTTTGTAGATACAACTACCGGAGATAGCGTTCAGCTTGCTCTGGATATTGCTCGCCGCCCCGCTACAGATCTAAGCCATCAACAGCAATACTCTTCACTATCTGTTTCGCAGCAGTTTGGTCAATTGTTGAATATGGTTAATGCGATATCGAGCCGTTCATTACCGAGCCATTCATTACCTAACTATTACTGGTTCACTGAGCCAAACAAAGCTCGTGTTGCGTCATTGACCTTCAATGACGATAGCCAACAATCCACCAGCCTGATATTGACTCAAGCGACCGGTTTGCAAGAGCCAAAGCCCCTGCTATCCAGCGAGCGTTTAATGTTTGTGGTTTCTGGCAATGACCAAGCTGAATTGGTTTCTCAGCTAGCTTCACTAAGAACTGAGCTTAAATGTGTTAGCGAATCGGCAGACAGTGAACTTGCTATCGCAAGCTTGATGCATTCAAACCTAAGTCACTTCCAAAGCGTTCAACACAATGTTGACCGTGGCGCGAACATCGTGATTCAAGCAGCTTCAATTGAGGCTGCACTACAAGAGATCACAGCGATAGAAAATGCGTTTCCAAAAGTAATGGCTGACAATAGTCAATACAAGACTCCAGCGGGCAGTTGTTTCTCACCGAAGCCTCAAAGCAAAGGTGGCGTTGCATTTGTTTACCCTGGTGTTGGCACGGTTTATCCCGGTATGTTGCGTGAATTTTATCACCATTTCCCACAGTTATTTGCTCGCTTAGAACGAGAAGGTAACTTGAAAGAGATGCTGCAGGCTGACAAAACCTACGCTGAAGACTCGCAAGAAATGTCGCTCAGTGAGCTGGCTATTGCAGGTGTGGGCAGTAGTTATCTGTTAACACAACTGCTATGTGATGAATTTAAAGTGCAGCCAGATTTCGCTTTGGGTTACTCCAAAGGTGAAGCATCCATGTGGGCTAGCTTAAATGTTTGGAAAAACCCACATGCGCTAATTGAGATGACTCAAACCAGTCCTATCTTCACTACGGCTATTTCTGGCGAACTCACCGCAGTACGTCAAGATTGGCAGCTGAACGGTGACGAAAGCATCCAATGGAATAGCTTTGTGGTTCGCAGTGATGCGCAAGCGATTGAGGCTCTGTTACCAAAGTTCCCACGCGCTTATCTCGCTATCATCCAAGGTGACACTTGTGTACTGGCAGGTTGTGAAAGCACCTGTCGTGCATTGCTTAAGAAACTGGGTAAACGTGGCATTGCCGCGAATCGTGTTACCGCAATGCACACTACACCAGCATTGAGCCAACATAGCCAAGTGCGTGAGTTTTACACGCAACCACTGTTCGACGAATTGCCAAAGCATATCCGCTTTATCAGCGCAGCAGGTCTACCGACTGGCGCACCAATCAATATAGACAGCGACAGCATCGCCCTTTCGATTGCCGATACTTTCTGTTCAACGCTGGATTTCACCGCGTTGATCCAGAGTGCTCGTCAACAAGGTGCTCGTCTGTTTGTCGAAGTAGGTGCCGATCGTCAAACTAGCACATTGATCGACAAGATCAACCGCAGCGAAAACCTAGCCGACCAGTACTGCTCAATCGCTTCTAATGCCAAGGGTGGTGACGATGTTGTCACGCTCATCAAGTGCATTGGTCAGCTCATCACTCATCAAATTCCACTGTCTGTCGAGCCACTTATTCAAGGGCTAGAACAACAGATCACCGCCGCTAAGCAATTACGTGGTGTGTCTCAAGGCAGCGCAGTGAATCATCAAGGAGAGCTAGTATGAGTTCTCAATATCAGGCTCAAGCCAAGACTAAGCAGCAAGTGAAGTGCAATAAGATCGCGATTGTCGGTATTGCCAACCAATACCCCGAAGCTGATACGCCAAAAGATTTTTGGCAAAACTTGCTAAACAAAAAAGATTCTCGAACCACATTAAGCGCTGAAAAATTAGGTGCTAAACCTGAAAGCTATCAGGGTGTGCAAGGCGAATCAGACCGCTTTTACTGTGATAAAGGCGGCTACATCGAAAACTTCAATTTCGACAGCAATGGCTACCGCTTAACAGCGGAATCGTTCAAGGGTGTCGACCAGAGTTTCCTTTGGGCGTTAGATACCAGCCGTAAGGCGTTAGTCGACGCAGGTATTGATCTGAATGCCGATATTTTAGAGCGTACAGGCGTGATCATGGGTGCCCTTTCGTTCCCAACTACACGTTCAAACGATTTGTTTCTGCCGATGTATCACTCAGTGGTCGAAAAAGCACTTAAAGATAAATTGGCTAATGACCAGTTTTCACTGCTACCAACCAATGAAACCGCGCAAGACCTCAATCCGATCAATGGTGCAGCGGCACACAACGCCTCTAAGTTAGTGGCTGATGCGCTAGGTTTGGGCAACGTGCAACTTAGCCTAGATGCGGCATGTGCAAGTTCCGTGTATTCATTGAAGTTAGCGTGTGATTACTTAAACACAGGCAAGGCCGACATGATGTTAGCAGGCGCGGTATCCGGTGCTGACCCATTCTTTATCAACATGGGTTTTTCCATCTTCCACGCTTACCCTGATCACGGTGTGTCGGTTCCGTTTGATAGCAATAGTAAAGGTCTGTTTGCTGGCGAAGGTGCCGGTGTTTTAGTGCTAAAACGTTTGGCTGATGCAGAGCATGATGGCGACAATATCTACGCAGTCGTCAGCGGTATTGGCTTGTCGAACGATGGCCGTGGCCAGTTCGTATTAAGCCCAAACAGCAAAGGACAAGTACAAGCCTTTGAACGCGCTTACGAGGCATCAAATCTAACACCAGACAGCATCGAAGTGATTGAGTGTCACGCAACTGGAACACCATTAGGTGACAAGGTTGAGTTAACCTCAATGGAACGATTCTTTACTGAGAAATTGAATGGTTCTAACCCGCCATTGATTGGCTCTGCGAAGTCAAACCTCGGTCACTTACTGACTGCGGCAGGTATGCCAGGGATCATGAAGATGATCTTTGCGATGAAAGAAGGCGTGCTTCCTCCAAGTATTAATCTGGACAAACCACTATCGTCGCCTGAAGGTTTATTTGGCCCACAGACGCTACCAACACAGGTTCAACCTTGGCCAAGTAAAGCGGGCAACTCAGAGCGATGTTCGGGTGTTTCTGTCTTTGGTTTCGGTGGTTGTAACGCTCACTTATTGCTTGAAGCGTATTCAGACACTCGTCATGTAAACCAGACTCAAGAGTCGGCTTCTCCAAGCCTACAACCGTCTAATTTAAGCATTACAGGTCTAGCGTCTCACTTTGGTTCTCTGCAAAGCATCAACGCGCTAAGCACTGCGATTGAGACCAACAACGATGCTTTCATTGCTTTACCTAAGAAACGCTGGAAAGGCTTAGACCAACATCCAGAACTACTGAGTCAGTTTGGTTTACACGGTATTCCAAACGGAGCCTACATCGATCAGTTCGATCTCGACTTCCTTCGCTTCAAAGTGCCGCCAAATGAAGATGACCGTTTGATCTCTCAGCAGTTGCTACTGATGAAAGTTGCAGACGAAGCGATCAAAGATGCCAAGCTTGTTGCTGGTCAAAAGGTTGCTGTACTCGTCGCAATGGAAACTGAGCTTGAGATGCACCAATTCCGTGGACGCGTAAACCTGCATAGCCAACTGGCTGACAGCTTTGCCAACATGGGTATTGAGCTAACACAAGACGAATACCAATCGCTAGAAACCATCGCGATGGACAGTGTGATGGACGCAGCCAAACTGAACCAATACACCAGTTTCATCGGCAATATCATGGCTTCGCGTATCTCTTCATTGTGGGACTTTAACGGCCCTGCCTTTACGATTTCAGCCGCTGAACAGTCGGTTGCTCGTTGTATCGATGTCGCGCAAAACTTAATGTCGCAAGAATCAATGGACGCCGTTGTAATTGCAGCCGTTGACCTAAGCGGCAGTGCAGAACATGTGATTCTGAAGAACAGCGTGACCCCAGTGTCACTTGCTCCAAAATTCGGACAACCGCAAGACGGCAGTTGGAATGTGGGCGAAGGCGCAGGTGCAATTGTTCTTGTTGAAGAGAGTCGAGTGGCGAGCAACCAAGATGCGGCTTACGGCAGCATCAACGCATTGGCGTTTGGTTCAAGCGAGAATAACAACGCCGTTGCTGATGAGTTACTGACTCAAGTCGGTATGAGCTCAAACGATGTTTATCTGCTTGAGCTTAACCATGCACCTGAATCTTCATTACATCAGTCTTCGTCTCTAAGTTTCGCGAACACAAAGACGACTCAAGCGAGTCAGCGTGTTGGTCATTGCTCTGCAGCTTCTGGTATGGCAAGCCTGCTACACAGTCTGCTCAACCTGAACCTTGAGTCTCTGAATCCGAATGTCAGTTCTAAGAACGCGATTGTTGCCAACATCAGCGAAGGACAATGTTCACAGCTGCTACTAAGCCAGTCGAGTGTTGAATCTCAATCACTGTCCGTTCGTTTAAGCAGTGAACTGGCGAGTGATGCTAAGCGTCAATTGGTTAAACAAGTGACTCTTGGTGGTCGCGATATTTATCAACACATCGCAGAGACACCAATCGCTAACCTAGCGCATATTCAACAGAAAGCTTCTGGTAAACAAGCAGCAAGAGTGGCGTCGATTCCAACGACAGCAAGCATTCAAGCAGCCCTTGCGCAAAAAGAGTTAGAGAAGAAGGCATTAGCGCAGAACGCGGCAGAGCCAGTCATCGAAACTCCTAAATCAGTATCCCCTACTCTGGCGCCAACTCGCCACAGTCAGCTAACAGGTAACCACAGCAATATGACTCATGTCCTATCCGCTAAAAATGGCGCGTCTCAAATCGACGCGACATTACAGCCGTCTGTAACACCACACAACCAAGCTTTTGCTCAAAACCAGCAAGCAGCACAGCAAGTACACAAAGCATTCCTGCACACACGTGCCCAAGGCATGCAGATGGCTGATGCGCTATTAAAAGCACAGCTAAACGCAGTGACGTCTGGTTTAGATAGCTCAGCCGAAACATCAACTCAGCCTGTTCAAGCTCAACCAACTCAGGTTCAGTCAGCGCCAGTAAACGCACTTGCGACACCTGCACCAGTAAAACCTATCCGTAAACCATGTATCTGGGATTACGATGATCTGGTTGAGTACGCGGAAGGCGACATCGCCAACGTATTTGGCCCTGACTACGCGATCATCGATAGCTACTCGCGCCGCGTTCGTTTGCCAACCACCGACTACCTACTGGTATCTCGTGTCACTAAGCTCAACGCGACAATGAACGAGTACAAACCAAGCACAATGACCACCGAATACGACATCCCAGTTGATGCGCCGTATCTTGTTGATGGTCAGATCCCTTGGGCTGTTGCAGTTGAATCTGGTCAGTGTGACTTAATGCTGATCAGCTACTTAGGCATTGATTTTGAAAACAAAGGCGAGCGTGTTTATCGCCTGCTTGATTGTACGCTGACCTTCCTTGGCGACTTGCCTCGTGGTGGCGATACGCTGCGTTACGACATCTCAATCAACAGCTTTGCTCGCAATGGCGACACGCTACTGTTCTTCTTCTCGTACGAATGTTTCGTTGGCGACAAGATGATCCTGAAAATGGATAACGGTTGTGCAGGCTTCTTTACTGATGAAGAGCTAGCCGATGGCAAAGGTGTGATTCACACTGAAGATGAAATCAAGGCTCGTAAGCTGGCAACTAAGCAACGCTTCGACCCTATGTTGCATTGTCCTAAAACCCAGTTTAACCACCAAGAACTGCGCCACCTACTGACTGCAAACATTGCAGAGTGTTTTGGTCCAACTCACCAATCTGATCGCCACCAGCCTTCTCTATGCTTCAGCTCAGAGAAGTTCATGATGATCGAAAAGGTCAGCCGTGTTGAACCGCAAGGCGGCACATGGGGACTTGGGCTGATTGAAGGTCACAAGCAGCTAGAACCTGAGCACTGGTACTTCCCTTGTCACTTCAAAGATGATTCAGTAATGGCTGGCTCTTTGATGGCAGAAGGTTGTGGTCAACTGCTTCAATTCTTCATGATGCACCTTGGCATGCATACGCTTGTTCAAAATGGTCGTTTCCAACCGCTTGAAAATGCGCCTCAACAAGTACGCTGTCGTGGTCAAGTTCTCCCACAATCGGCAGAGCTGACTTACCGCATGGAAGTGACCGAGATTAGTCTAAGCCCTCGCCCATACGCGAAAGCTAACATCGATATTTTACTGAACGGCAAAGTGATTGTTGATTTCCAAAACTTGGGTGTGATGATCAAAGAAGACGACGAATGTACTCGTTACCTACCTTCTTTAGAAACAGCTGTCGCGACCCCTGTTATCGAAAACTTGGACCATAAAAGCTTGGGCCATACACCAGCAGTGAACCAACAAGCTTCAGCAAATGCGCCACTTATGGCTCAAATTGAAGACCTAGAAACTGCGCCAAACAAAGGTGTGATTCCACTTCAACACGTTGAAGCTCCGGTGACTCCAGATTACCCGAACCGAACACCCGATACGGTTCCGTTCACGCCTTATCACATGTTCGAATTCGCGACTGGTGATATCGAGAAATGTTTCGGCCCTGACTTCTCTATTTACCGTGGCATGATTCCACCACGTACTCCGTGTGGCGACTTGCAGTTAACCACTCGTGTCGTTGAGATCGACGGCAAGCGTGGCGACTTCAAGAAACCTTCATCGTGTATCGCTGAATACGAAGTGCCAGAAAATGCATGGTACTTTGATGAAAACAGCCACCATACCTTGATGCCTTATTCAGTATTGATGGAGATTTCACTGCAGCCAAACGGCTTTATCTCTGGCTACATGGGTACAACACTGGGCTTCCCAGGTGAAGAACTGTTTTTCCGTAACCTAGATGGTAGCGGCAAAATGCTGCGTAACGTCGACTTGCGTGGCAAAACGATCACCAACGATTCTCGTCTGCTTTCAACCGTAATGATGGGCACCAACATCGTACAGAGCTTCAGCTTCGAACTGAGTACTGACGGCGTGCCTTTCTACCAAGGTACAGCGGTATTTGGTTACTTCAAAGGCGCAGCACTGAAAGACCAACTTGGTTTGGACAACGGTAAAGTGACTCACCCTTGGCACGTTGATAACAACCGCACGCCGGATGTAAACATCAATCTGCTAGACAAAACGACGCGTTACTTCAATGCACCTGTTTCTGCCACTGGCGAAGTGCAAGAGCACTACCAACTGGCTGGCGGTCGTTTGAACTTTATCGATACTGTGCAGATCACAAGCGATGGTGGTAAAGACGGTCTAGGTTACCTATACGCTGAGCGTACGATTGACCCAAGCGATTGGTTCTTCCAGTTCCACTTCCATCAAGATCCGGTAATGCCTGGTTCTCTAGGTGTCGAAGCGATCATCGAACTGATGCAAACCTACGCGCTAAACAAAGATCTTGGCGCTGGCTTCCGCAATCCGAAATTTGGTCAAATCCAATCTGAAGTGAAGTGGAAATACCGTGGTCAGATTAACCCTCTGAACAAGCAAATGTCTCTGGATGTACACATCACTGCGATTAAAGACGAAGACGGCAAACGTATCATCGTTGGCGACGCAAACCTGAGCAAAGATGGTCTACGTATTTACGAAGTGAAAGACATCGCGATTTGTATCGAAGAAGCCCCTGCTACCGATAAAGCTTCTGGTATCAAGAAAGCATAAGCCGCCATTAGTGACAGAGACAGAGAACTAGGAAAAAATTTAGTATGACAACTCAAACTACAATCAATAACGAAAAGCTATCTCCGTGGCCTTGGCAGATCGAAGAGAGCACAACTCGCTTTGATAACGCGGCAATGTCGACAATATTGAAAGACTTAAGCCTTGCTTGTTACGTCGTGAACCACCCAGAAAAAGGTTTAGGCGTTAGCCAACAAGCAGAGATTGCATCGGGTGATTCAGCAAGCTCAGCAAACAGCCAACCTGTTAGCGCCTTTGCTCCAGCTCTTGGTACGCAAAGCCTAGGCGACGAAGATTTTCGTCGCTGTCATGGCGTTAAATACGCTTACTATGCAGGCGCAATGGCAAACGGCATTTCATCTGAAGAGTTGGTGATTGCGCTTGGTCAAGCTGGCATTCTTTGTTCATTTGGCGCGGCGGGCTTAATCCCGTCTCGTGTTGAGCAAGCGATCAACCGTATCCAAGCAGCACTGCCAAACGGCCCTTACGCGTTTAACCTGATTCACAGCCCAAGCGAACCTGCGCTAGAACGCGGCAGTGTTGAGCTGTTTTTGAAGCACAAGGTAAAAACCGTTGAGGCTTCTGCCTTCTTAGGTTTAACACCGCAAATCGTTCACTACCGTGCTGCAGGTCTTAGCCGCGATGCACAAGGCGAGATACAGATTGGCAACAAGGTTATTGCTAAGGTGAGCCGTACTGAAGTCGCAAGTAAATTCATGCAGCCTGCTCCTGTAAAAATGCTGCAAGCTCTGGTTGATGAAGGCCGAATCACAGCAGAACAGATGGAACTGGCACAGCTTGTTCCTATGGCTGATGACATTACTGCAGAGGCCGATTCAGGTGGTCACACCGATAATCGTCCGCTAGTAACCCTGTTACCAACGATTCTGGCACTGAAAGAGCAAATCCAAGCTCAGTACCAATTCAAAACACCGCTACGTGTCGGTTGTGGTGGGGGCGTAGGTACGCCTGACGCTGCTCTAGCAACGTTTAACATGGGTGCGGCATACATTGTTACTGGTTCAATCAACCAAGCATGTGTTGAGGCTGGCGCGAGCGAACACACACGTAAGCTGCTTTCGACAACCGAAATGGCTGACGTGACTATGGCTCCGGCGGCAGACATGTTCGAAATGGGCGTGAAGCTGCAAGTGGTTAAGCGCGGTACCTTATTCCCAATGCGTGCGAACAAGCTGTACGAGATCTACACACGTTACGACTCGATTGAAGCGATTCCAGTTGAAGAGCGTCAAAAGCTAGAGAAGCAAGTATTCCGTTCAACACTGGATGATATTTGGGCTGGTACTGTGGCGCACTTTAACGAGCGCGACCCTAAACAGATCGAACGCGCTGAAGGCAATCCAAAACGCAAAATGGCGTTGATCTTCCGTTGGTACTTGGGTCTTTCTAGCCGTTGGTCAAACACGGGCGAACAAGGTCGTGAGATGGATTACCAAGTATGGGCAGGCCCGGCACTTGGCGCATTCAACGCGTGGGCGAAAGACAGCTACCTAGACGATTACCAACAGCGTAATGCGGTCGATCTTGCTAAGCATTTGATGCACGGTGCTGCGTACTTGGCTCGTGTTAATCTTCTTACCTCACAAGGTATCAAGCTTGATCCAGAGCTAGCACGTTGGAAGCCGACGCAAAGAATGGCATAGGCATTTCAATACAGAGTTAATTAAACTCAACGAATAAAAAAAGCGACCTTATCGGGTCGCTTTTCTTTTGGTCATTCTTCTTAAGCTAGCTAAAAGATTAAGATTTCTGCATACGCTTTTTCAAGCGTGCCAAATCAATCGCGCTTGAGCGAACGGTCAACTTAATACACTCGTAGTCGTACTCTTCTTTTACCACACTCATGTTTGAGCGAATCTCACCAATTATGCCTTGGCCAGAATAAGGAATCGTGATCTCTTCTTCGATCATGCCTTCTTCAGCAACACCAACGATGTACTTGTGCAGTTTCGTGATATCCAGAGGATCACGAGTTGACGTTAGCATCGCATCTGGGAATTCTTCGATAAGCTCTAATTGCTGCTCTTCAGTCAATCTATCGCACTTATTCAGCACTAATAGTTTTTCGCTACCTTCTACACCCACTTGAGCTAATACGTCGTGTACCACATCAAGTTGTGCGCGGAATGAAACATCAGAAGCATCAACGACATATAGCAGCAATGAAGCATCATGCGCTTCTGCTAGCGTAGAGTGGAACGAAGCAACCAGATCGTGTGGCAATTTCTTGATGAAACCGACTGTATCCGAAACCAGAATACGCGGCTGAGTAATTGGTTGAAGCGCACGCACCGTGGTGTCTAGCGTTGCGAACAGTTTATCTTCACCCACCACTTCGGTTGCGGTCATGGCACGCATCATCGAAGATTTACCGGCATTGGTGTAGCCAACTAAAGCAACAGTGAAAAGCTCCGCGCGCCTTGTGCGTCGGGTCTTCATTTCATCTTGTACGCTTACTAGCTCACGCTTAAGCGCAGCAATTTGGTCACGTACGTTACGACGGTCTAGCTCTAGTGAAGTTTCACCTGCGCCCTGACCCATTTGACGCTCTTTATCACCCTCAGCCGTTTCACGAAGTCGTGGCACTAAGTAGTTTAGACGAGCGATATCAACTTGCAGGCGAGCAGTACGAGTACGAGCGTGACGGCTAAAGATTTCGATGATGATGCCAGTACGGTCAAATACTTCCACACCCAAACTAGCCTCAACAGTGCGCAGTTGAGATGGGCTTAAATCACAGTCAAAGACCACAACATCGGCAGCGCCGTATTGAAAGTCGCCCGTTGGAAGATCATCAAAATCTAACTCGTCGATTTCTGAATCAAACAGGCCCGATTCATCAAGGAAGTCTTCATCTTCTGCTTCTTCAATCGAACCTTGGTAACCGGTTAGATGAGCAATTTCCGCAAGCTTACCAGCACCCAACACGTTTTGTCGTTGAGTTGAACTGTGGTGCTGCGATTGAGTACCAACCACTTTAAACCCTAGGGTTGTTACTAAGCGAGCAAGTTCGGCAAGAGACTCTTTTGCTTCGTCACCTTTGAAGTCCGGTGTCGTAATAGAAATAAGTAAAGCGTTACTAGCTGAGGGTTTTGCTGTTAGTTTCATGTATTCTTCTGTTTATGCACCAAAGTGCAACCTAGTATTTGGTCTAAAGTTGAGTCGATCCTACGCGTTTCTACGTCAGCTTTATATAGCCACATCACACTAAATATCAGCTTTGATGATAATTAACTGTCTACTCGATGATTATTCACAATAAAAAACGACCCATCAGGTCGCTTTTTATTGCCTACAACGGCATTTTTATACCTACTTAAACTATCAAACAAGTTAATTACTCACTGCAATAGGGTCAGGAGATCCGTCGGGATCATTATTCACATCTCCATCCAAAGAGAATGAGCCTCCGGTGGCTAACAGTACTCCACAAAAGTGAGGAGCCGCCATTGAGGTACCATTGTAAGAAACCGTTCCTCCGCCCGTTTTGGTCGATAACACATCGACTCCAGGTTGAGCGTAATCTACATCAGAGCCATAATTGGAAAAGTAAGCGAAATTATCGTTAGATTCGCCAAATGCGGAAATAGTAAATATATTCGTGCCGTTGGTACTCGCTGGCGTAAACCCACTGGCATCCTGCCCTGAATTACCCGCTGCGATTGAGAAAAATATCCCTTGGGTAGCGGCTGTTTTAATCGCGCTATCCAAGGCGGCTGAATATCCGGCTCCTCCCAAACTCATATTGGCACAGTCACCAGAGTCACCATAGCGAGCAACATGATCAACACCAGCAATAACTCCGGACATTGAACCACTACCACTATTATCCAGAACTCGAACAGGGATCACTTCCACACCGGGCGCAACACCAATGACATCAAAGCCATCGTCGTAAGCTCCTATCGTTCCTGCTACATGCGTGCCGTGACCATTACCATCGCTAGTATTATTTTTCTTACCGCGAGTAAAGTTTGCCCCTCGAGATTTGTTTACATTTAAATCTGGGTGGTTACTGTCAATACCCGAGTCTATAACCCAAGCAACAGATGAGGAATTACTCATATCAACAGTACCACCTTTGACTCTGGTTACACCCCAAGGAACCTGTTGAACAGCCCGCTCAACACTATCTCCACCTCCGCCTCGATTAGGTTTCCCCCCTCGTGGCAAAGCGTACATGACGATATCAGGCTCAATGTAATCAATCTCGGGGAACCTATTTTTAAGACCTTTGAGAGCTTGCTCTGGGACCTTAAGAGAAAACCCTTTCAAGGCGTGGCTATATTGATGGCCGATCACACCGTGTCCTTTAGCAACTTCACGCGCGATATCATTCGCCCGAGATTCCGATACACTCTCTTTTAAAACGACAATATAACTGTCTCTCAAATCATGATTAACAACAGCAGATACAGGAGAGGAAAGAAGAGCAAGTGACATTGCTCCTGCAAATATTTGGACTCTCATTACAGACATCCTTTTTCCAAAAATTAATATCTCATAAAGCATAGGCGCTAATGAGTTTTTTATCACTAATATGACAGCTGAGCTGTCCTGATACAAAAACACCCCATCCAATGATGAGGTGTTTGGTGAAACTAACTTGCTAGCAACACTTAGAAATCAATTCTCGCTTCCGTCTGAGCATCAAAGAATACTGCTTTGGATAGGTCAAAATGCAGTGGTGCCATTTGACCAACCGATACCTCAAATTCCGGTGACAAGCGACACGCGACTTCTTGATCGTTCACTTTGACCATCGCGATGGTATCGGGCCCTGTCGGTTCCAATACCTCTAGCTGTAAGTCTAGCTTGGTTGAGGCAGAGACATCATCGCTTTCTTGTTCGGTAATGTGTTCTGGACGCAACCCAATCACCAACTCTTTGCCATCTTGGTCGCGCATACTTTGTGGCAAACGAATGTGGTGTTCTTGATCTGCGGTACCAACCACTTTAATTATCGGATTCTGTTCCTCATCCAAGTCCACCATAGTTTTAATGAAGTTCATTGATGGTGAACCCATAAAGCCCGCCACAAACATGTTGTTTGGCTTGGTGTAGATCTCTTGTGGCGTACCGAGTTGCTGTAGCTCACCGTCTTTCATTACTGCGATGCGATCTGCCAGAGTCATAGCTTCGATCTGATCATGGGTTACATAAACAATCGTAGTATTGAGCTTCTGATGCAGACGTTTAATCTGATGACGCATCTCAACACGTAGCTTTGCATCCAGGTTCGAAAGCGGCTCATCAAACAGATACAACTTAGGACGACGAGCCAAAGCGCGTCCCATCGCGACACGTTGGCGCTGACCACCAGAAAGCTGCGATGGCTTACGATCTAACAACTGTTCGATTTGCAGCATTTCAGCCACTCGATTCACTTCCGCATCAATCTCTTCCTGAGGCATCTTACGAATCTTCAAACCGAAAGCGATATTGCCGCGTACCGTCATATTTGGATAAAGCGCGTAAGACTGAAACACCATAGCAATATCGCGATCTTTGGGCTCAACTTGTGCCACGTCGACACCATCAATCACGATTTCACCCGAGCTAATATTCTCTAGCCCAGCAATGGTGTTCATTAGGGTCGATTTTCCACACCCCGAAGGGCCGACAAGTATCAAAAATTCCCCCGAATCGATACTGATGTCGATGCCCTTTAACGTTTCGTTGTCCGCGTTGCGATAGGTTTTACGGATCTGTTTTAAATCTAATGTTGCCATGGGTAATTATCCTTTTACTGATCCTGCCGTTAGGCCACGAACAAAATATTTTCCTGCGAAGACATACACCAGCAGCGTTGGCAGTGCGGCGATAATCGCGGCAGCCATATCGACGTTATATTCTTTAACGCCAGTGCTGGTGTTGACTAAGTTGTTTAATGCCACAGTGATCGGCTGAGTTTCTGAGCCGGAATAGACCACCCCGAACAAGAAATCATTCCAGATTGCGGTGAACTGCCAGATCACCGTCACCATGATGATTGGCGTGGAGATCGGTAATAAGATCTTAAAGAAAATCGTAAAGAAGCCCGCCCCATCTAGCTTTGCCGCTTTGATCAATTCATCAGGAATCGAGATATAGAAGTTACGGAAAAACAGAGTCGTAAACGCCATGCCGTAGATAACGTGCACAATCACCAATCCGATAGTTGTGTTTGCTAAACCCATTTTGCCGAGCATGGTTGCCATTGGCAGCAGCACAACTTGGAACGGAATAAAGCAACCGAACAACAACAAACTAAAGAACAGATTTGAGCCTCGGAATTGCCACTTAGTGACCACATAACCATTGAATGCGCCGAGCAATGTTGATATCGCTACAGCAGGAATCACCATTTGGAACGAGTTCCAGAAGTAGCCTTTGATGCCTTCACATTTCACGCCAGTACAAGCGGTATCCCACGCTTTATACCAAGCATCAAACACCCACTCTTTCGGTAAGCTCATCAAGTTACCTGCCTTTATGTCTGGCAAAGTTTTGAATGACGTCAGCACCATTACGAACAGTGGCATTAGGTACACTAAACAGAAGAAAAGCAGTGCTGAATAGATAAACATTCGAGCAAAATTGATGTTATTCATCATGACTTTTTCTCCCTAAGTTCAGAGTAAAGATAAGGCACGAGAATCGCTAAGATACCGGCAAGCATCATCATGGCACTGGCAGCACCTAGGCCGATCTGTCCACGAGTGAATGAGTGTGCGTACATAAATAGCGCTGGAAGATCCGATGAATAACCCGGGCCACCTGCTGTCATTGCCGTCACAAGGTCGAAGCTCTTAATCGCAATGTGTGACGTGATGATCACCGCGCTGAAAACCACAGGGCGCAAGCAAGGCAGAATGATTTTGAGATAGATAGTGGGTAAGCTTGCCCCATCGATTTGCGCAGCTTTAATGATCGAAGAATCGATACCACGCAAACCCGCTAAGAACATCGCCATCACGAAGCCCGATGATTGCCAAAGTGCTGCGATGACCAAGGTATATACCGACATTTCGGAGTCGACTAGCCAATCAAACTTGAAGTCAGTAAATCCCCAGTCTTGCATCAACTTTTCAATGCCAAGACCTGGGTTAAGGATCCACTTCCACGCCGTACCTGTCACGATGAATGACAGCGCCATTGGGTAGAGATAGATAGTGCGAATCGCTCCTTCTTGACGGATATTCTGGTCAAGCAATACCGCTAAACCGACACCAAGCAAGATAGCAATCGCCATAAATAGAAAACCAAATACGCCGAGGTTGGTGATTGAAGTGATCCAGCGATCGTTGTCCATCAGCTTTTCATATTGGGTTAAACCAACGAAGTTGAAGCTCGGTAGAAATCGAGAGTTAGTGAACGACAACGCTGCCGTCCAAAAAATGTAGCCGTAGATACACACCACGGTCACTAACGCGGTCGGCGCTAGCACAATCTTAGGTAGCCAATGTTGCAACCTGTCAGCAAAACTCGGTTTCGGTGCAGGCTGGCTCCTTGTGGGTTTTGGAGTCGACTCAGTCAAAACATGCTCCATAACTTATCCTTGTTGCACAATCGAGCCAATGGCTTACCTTTCGGCACCACATCAGCATCACGCATATCAGAATTGGGAGTGAAGAGTAGATAGGCTCCCTACGAGCCTACCTACCCTGGGGGTTTGGTAAAGCAACACAACCCGTCACTCACGTGCGTTGTGTGTCGCTTATCAAGTTAGATTAGATAGCCGCTTTCACTGCTTTCGCTAACTTAGCTGCCGCTTCTTTTGGATCGGCATCTTTCTCATTGAAGAAGTTGGTTACCACGTCGTAAATTGCGCCTTGCGCGTAACTTGTCGTCGCTAGGCCGTGAGCCATACTCGGAACAAGGTCACCAGATTCCGCACTCGCTTTGAAGGTTGCCATAGAGTCCAACGCACATTGGTCGAACTTAGACATATCCATATCGAGACGTACAGGGATAGAACCTTTGTTTAGGTTAAAGACTTCTTGGAAATCTTTAGTAAGAATGGTTTTTGCTAGGTCTTGTTGCGCTTTTTGGTTCTCTTTGTCACTTAGTTCAAAGAACGCAAAGCTATCGATGTTGAAAGTGAATTGGCCATCAGTACCCGGAGCCGGTGCACAGATGTAGTCTTTACCCGGTACTTTACCTGCTGCAGTAAACTCACCTTTCGCCCAGTCACCCATGATCTGCATCGCTGCTTCACCATTGATAACCATTGAAGTTGCGACGTTCCAATCACGACCCGGAGAGTTGCTGTCGATATAGTCACGCATCTTTTTAAACTTGGTGAATACTTCCACCATTTTGTCGCCAGATAAAACGTCCATATCAAGATCAACGAACGCTTTGTTGTAGTCTTCACTGCCTAGTACATCAAGCGCCACCGCTTCGAAGACTGTCGCGTCTTGCCAAGGTTGACCACCGTGAGCCAGTGGAATGAAGCCAGCCGCTTTGATCTTATCTGCCGCCACGAAGAACTCATCTAATGTGGTTGGAACCGTAACGCCTGATTTTTCTAAAACAACAGGGTTAGCCCAAAGCCAGTTAACACGGTGAACGTTGACAGGAACCGCCACATATTCTCCGTCCCACTTCATCACTTTAGTGACAACCTCTGGCAGTAACTCATCCCACTGTTCTTGTTTTGCTGTTGCATCGAGAGACGTCAGAAAACCTAAACCACCCCACTCTTGAATATCATGACCTTTGATCTGCGCAGCAGATGGTGGGTTACCTGATACTGCTCGCGTTTTCAAAACGGTCATCGCACTTTCACCGCCGCCACCAGCAACAGCGAAATCTTTCCAAGTATGACCTTGTTCTTCAATCATCTCTTTCAGTACCGCAGCGGATTTTGCTTCACCACCGGCAGTCCACCAGTGAAGCACTTCCACTTCACCAGCTTGAGAAAATGTTGAGGCAGCAAGAAGAGATAGAGTAAGTAGGGTTTTATTGATTTTCATTATTATCTTCCATGTTTAGCGGACTCGACGTCCGGTTCAATACAGAGTCTACTTATTCTGATTTGTAAGATTGAAACAAAAGGTAAGCTCAATGTAACACAATTGTTACATTACACTTCTAGGCCTCTAGGGATATAGACTTTGGCTTCTAAGCCGCCTTGAGGGGAGTTACGAATAATGAGATCTCCGCCGTGTCCGTGCAGGATATTTCGGCAGATCCCGAGCCCTAAACCGTGTCCTTGGTCGTCGGTGGCAAGCCTAAAGTAAGGTTCAAACACCAACTCTAACTTGCCTTCAGGGATACCTTTTCCGTGGTCTTGAATCGTCACGATAACCCACACCGAATCACTGTTGATACCGACCTCAGCTGATGTTCCATATTTCACAGCATTGTCGATAAGGTTGGTTAGCACACGTTTAATGGCTAATGGTTTGGCGACTAGCGGTTCAACCACAGTGGGCTCAAACTCAACCAAGGTTTGATGTTGGTTGTGCAATTCAATCACAGAGAGCATCATCTCATTGAGGTCGATAATAGCGTTGTTTTCGTGAAGGTCAGTATCTCTTACCGCTTGTAATGCACCTTTGACCATCATCTCCAGCTCATCCAAGTCTTTATTGAATTTGTCTTTCTTTACTTCACTCTCCAACAATTCAGCCCGCAATCTAAGACGTGTTATTGGTGTCTTTAAATCATGAGAAATAGCAGAGAAAAGGTGCTCACGGTCGGCAACATAACGGCGAATCCGCTGCTGCATGCGGTTGAATGCTCGGGTTGCGGTAACCAGTTCTGTCGCACCTTCTTCGTTAAGTGGAGGCTGCTGAATATCCATGCTCATTTCGTTGGCTGCCCTTGCTAGCTTTTTAAGCGGGCGAACTTGGCGGCGAATCATTAAGTAGGTCAACACCAATAGAATCAGCGTTGAAGAGAGCAAAAAGATCACCTGTTCACGACCAAGAATGGTGTCATCAAGTTTTACATAGGGAGCTGGTAACAGTGCGGCAATATACACCCATTCGTGACTGGCTAGCTCTATCTGAACAACCAAAATAGGTGGATTAAGAGGTTCTAACGTTAAAGTATGATGTGCCCACGATCGCGGGAGATCGCTTAAATATATGTCATTTTTAAGCAAACGGAGATGTTCAGGGCGAGAGAAATCAACACGGACTGATTCCACTTTATTGAGCTTGCTACTCAAAACACTTTCTATCGCTTCAATCGAGGCGGTTTTTAAGCGAGTATCGGGGATCGATTCAACAATCAAAGCCTCTTTATTGAAAGAGACAAAAAATCGCGTGCCACCCATATTTCGAATTTGGTCTAACACGATGTGGCGATATTTGACGGGTAAAGACTGAAAGAAAGTCACCGTTGAAGCAAACATGTTCGCCATGCTAGATGAGGCTGAGCGAATCCCTTCCAGTTCTTTATGTTTAGATTCGCTATACCAAATAGAGGTTGCGATACCTTGAGCAATCACCACCGCTAACAGAGTCAACAACAAGGTTCTTGCGACCAAGGAATTTGGTTTTAATCGACTTAACCATTTCATACGAGATACTTCATTAGCATTACTTGATAAACATTAGATCATGCTCAGTGCTCATACTGAACAGGCACAGCGAGAATATAGCCATTGCCACGCATGGTTTTGATGTAGTGAGGGTATTTGCCGCTGTCGCCCAACCGGCTTCTCAGACGACTAAGCTGCACATCAATGCCTCGTTCAAAAGGCAACGCTTCGCGGCCTCTGGTAGCGAAAGAGATGGTGTCACGGTCGAGAACTTCGTTAGGGCGAGTTAAGAACAGCATCAACAGAGAAAAGTCACTGCCCGACAAGTCCATCTCTTCTGAGTGTTCATTGTGGGAAATTCGATGTGCGAGCGTATCAAGCGTCCAATCACCAAAAATAATCTGCTTTGGCAGTGCATCACTCGGCTTGTCATCCACCACTTGAACACGGCGCAATAACGCTTTGATACGCGCCATTAACTGACGTGGACTAAACGGCTTGGCAATATAATCATCGGCACCAATTTCCAACCCGATAATCTGGTCGGTTTCATCCGATACGGCAGTCAGCATGATGATAGGCACATTCGATTGCTTACGGACGCGTTGACACAGGGTAAAACCATCGTCACCGGGTAGCATCACATCCAGCAGAATCAGATCTGGATAACCTTGGTTTTGCAGATGAGCTTCTAGTTCAATACCATCTCCCACAGAAGATACATCGAAACCAGATTTTGTGAGGTACTCTTCCAGCAGCTCGCGGATTTCTTGATCATCATCCACCACGAGAATTCGAGTATTTGTTGGCATCGCCCAAACCTATTAAATTTACAACTTATTCACATAGTGTATAGGCTGGCCGATTGTTTGATTATTGACATGTTTGTAAAGTTAGAAGAACGAACAGATAAAGATCACAACTTAGTGACCTCTACCTGAATCTTTAGGGCTTAATCCGCTATTGGTTGGTTATGAAGAGCAGCTGATCTCCATCGCTTTGCCCCACTCAGGAGGTAGAGCCGCAAGGTGTTCATAATCCGGGTGTTCCGCGTAAGGGTCTGCAAGTACCACCATCAAAGCGTCAATATCGCTGCTATCACCGCGCTCTGCTTTGTCGATGGCTAGCTGGGCTAGGTAGTTTCTAAGGATGAATTTCGGGTTTACCTGCCTCATCTTTTCGCAGCGCTCTGCCACTGAGCTCTCTTCCAATTCGCAGCGTTGTAAGTAGTTATCCACCCATAGCTTCGCAGCATCACGATCGATAACTAAATCAATCACCTCCTGTGGTGGCAAGGTGTCCAAGTTCGACAACGTTCTAAAGAACCTTGGATAATCAACTTTGTTTTGCGACATTAACTCGAACATAGATTCAAACAAGCGGCTGTCACCTTCTTGTTTCGAAAGTAGCCCCAACTTACGACGCATCAGCTGACTAAAGTAACCATTCATTTGCGGTTCGTATTGTTCAAGTGCCGCTTCTAAGTCAGCCCTCTCTATCAACGGTGACAACGAGTGTGCCAATGCAGATAAATTCCACATACCAATTCTAGGTTGTTGATTGAACGCGTAACGACCTTGGTAATCCGAATGGTTACAGATCAAACGAGGGTCATATTCATCAAGGAAAGCGAACGGGCCGTAATCGAAGGTTTGTCCGATGATTGACATGTTATCCGTATTCATCACGCCGTGAGCAAAACCATTTGCTTGCCACAACGCAATCATCTCCGCGGTACGATCGACAATTTGATTAAACATGGCTGCGTATGGCTTTTCTTCTTCAAGACACTCTGGGAAGTGCCATTCGATGACTTTATCAGCCAACAACTTATGCTCAGCTAACTGATTGGTATAAAAAAGATGTTCAAAGTGGCCAAATCGAATGTGAGATTCTGCAGCACGCACCAGTAATGCGCCCCATTCTTGTTTCTCTCGGTAAACCGGCGTGTCACTGGTCATCATGGCTAATGCACGTGTGGTTTGGATATTAAGCCCTGCCATTGCTTCGCTACACAGATACTCACGAACCGTTGAACGAATAACCGCACGGCCATCGCCCATACGTGAATATGGCGTTTTGCCTGCACCTTTAAGGTGTAAGTCGAACGTTTCACCGCTTTTAGCGACAACTTGTGCCAAAAGTAGCCCTCTTCCATCACCTAAGTCGGGATTATAAGAGCCAAACTGGTGGCCTGCGTATTTCATTGCTACAGGCGAAAACGGCTCAGGTTCAACATTGCCAGATAACGTCTCAAGCAGCTCTTCGGAGGCGTCATCAAATGACGGAAAACCGAGTTCATCCGCAAGGTTATGATTCCATGCAAGCCATTGAACATTGTTTAGCGGTGTAGGTTGAATTGGGGTATAGAACAGTCGAGGTAATGCCGTAAATCGATTGTTAAATGAAATAGAATCCCAGAGAGACATGAGCGGTACACTGTAGATAAAAGATGATTTAAGATTATCACAGTTTGATAACAACTTCAGATGAGGTTACGTGATGAACTTGTTAGAGAAGATTGCTTAGCTGTTTTACGAAGGGAAAAAGCTAAGTGGCTAGACTGATGAGAAGAGCCACATTTACGAGAGTAAGAGTTCTGACTTTGAAGACTTTTTGAAAAGTGTATTCATAATAAAAACTGAAAATATAGAGCCGAAAAATAGGCTACATTAGAGCAAGAATACCCAGAAGAGAAAGGGTAGAGAAAATCCAAGTACGACTGATTACGCCAAAATTACTGTGTTGAATCATTTCTTGATGCTGCATATGTCTCTCCTTGAGAACGTGATGGTGTAACTACAATATATCGGCTTTTCACCAAAAGCTGCAAGCACATTAATATTAACCTTTTATGACAGCATTAAGAATTTTCTGTAACTATTCAGCCCTTTGATAAATAAAAAAGTTATGCTCGGCTTGTCGTCGAAAGCAGCGCGCCTGCACCAATAAACACGCCCCCTGTAACACGATTGAAGACCTTAGCTCTGCCCTTCGCAAATAGCCAGTTTGACGACTTCGCACCTAAATACGCGTACACCAATAGCCAAGACAACTCCATCACAGCAAAGGTTAAAGCAAACACGGTAAACTGGGGAAGCAGAGCGATCGACGGGTCAATAAATTGAGGGAAAAGTGCGGTAAAAAACAGGATAGCTTTGGGGTTACTCGCGCCAACAATAAAGCCACTTAGGTAATGTTGCGCAGCGCTTTCTTTAACAGATTTAGAATCGGCTTGTTGACTAGATAGCTTGTCATAATCTTGCTGACTGGAACGCAGAGACTTCCAACCAAGGTAGATTAGGTAAGCGGCACCGGTCCATTTAATAACGTTAAACACCACTTCAGACGACGCAATGATCACCCCTAAGCCGGTAAACGATAGGGTTAGAATGCCAGTAATCGCAGTTAAGCTGCCCAGCGCGGTAAATATCGATAATTTAAAGCCTGATTGCACGCCTTTAGTCATGCACAACAAAGAGCTTGGGCCTGGTGATGCCGTTAAGATCAGCACCGCTAATAAGTAATAAATCCATGTATCTAAGCTCATCGTGAATTCTCCTTAACTCACTAAAACGACCAAACATTAAGCATCAATATCTAATAACCTATCATATTAATCAACTAAATATTGAGCTGAACGTCTTCGATATAAATACAAACATCCTTAATCTAGGCAATAAAAAACGCCATGCATTGCTGCACGGCGTTTAAATAAAAACGTTTCAAATCGAACGTCTTACTAGATTTCAGTCTCTAAGCTTACAACCCGATGATCGGGTCAACAACTCAATAGCCGACACAACCTAGTCTTTGTAGATAGAGAACTCATCAGCGCAAGCAACAAGCTGCTCACGAGTGATCATGAATACGCCATGACCACCGTTAGAGAATTCAATCCAAGTGAATGGAATCTCTGGGTACTGATCCATCATGTGAACCATTGAGTTACCCACTTCACAGATAAGAATACCGTCATCAGTTAGGTAGTCTGGTGCGTTAGCTAAGATGCGACGAACCAATTTCAGACCATCTGTACCCGCAGCTAGGCCAAGTTCTGGCTCATGAGTAAACTCATCTGGCAGGCTGTTCATATCTTCTTCATCCACATAAGGCGGGTTCGATACGATCAGGTTGTATTTCTCTTTTGGCAGATCACGGAAAAGATCTGAACGGATTGGGAACACTTGCTGCTCCATGCCGTGATCTTGAACGTTCTGTTCTGCAACTTGCAGTGCGTCTGTAGAGATATCAATCGCATCGACTTCAGCGTCAGGGAATGCGTGCGCACATGCAATAGCAATACAACCACTGCCCGTACACATATCCATGATGCGAGTTGGCTCTTCAGTTAACCAAGGTTGGAATTGAGCTTCGATCAACTCACCAATTGGAGAACGAGGCACAAGAACGCGCTCATCTACGAAGAACTCAAGACCACAGAACCAAGCTTTGTTGGTTAGGTAAGCCGTTGGTGTACGATCATTAATACGCTTGATTACGCGCTCAACAATACGCAGACGTTCGCTACTCGTTAGACGAGAGTTCATCACATGCGAAGGAACATCAATCGGCAGATAAAGAGTAGGTAAGATAAGTTGTACTGCCTCATCCCACGCGTTATCAGTGCCGTGACCATAAAATAGGCCCGCTGCGTTAAAGCGGCTAACAGTCCAACGAATCACATCTTGAAGCGTGTGTAGTTCTGATACCGCTTCTTCTACAAAAATCTTATCCAAAATTGTCTCCGAAAAGCGCTACAATACTGCTAATTACGTTTCTAATTAGAATTCATAACCTGATGAGCAAAAAAGACACCGACTTCGATGACGATTTCGCCCTGTTCAACGATGCAGTAAAGGGCGTTAAAAAGTTGCAACAGGATACCATAGTCCAGCAGCCAAAAAGAAATGCCAAGCAAAAAGAAATTACTCGAACGGCAAGACAAGCCAGTGATAGCGAGTTTTATTTCTCGGATGAGTTCATTCCGCACCTTAGCGAAGAGGGTCCGACACGCTATGCTCGCGATGATGTCTCGAAATATGAGGTAAAGCGCTTACGTCGTGGTGTCTACGTTCCTGATGTGTATCTCGATATGCATGGTATGACTCAACAAGAAGCTAAACGTGAGCTTGGCGCGATGATTGCGCACTGCGTGAAAGAGAGCGTGGCGTGTGCCTGTGTTCAGCATGGTATCGGTAAACACATTCTTAAACAGAAAGTGCCGTTGTGGCTAGCACAACACCCTGATGTAATGGCTTTCCACCAAGCGCCGTTAGAGTTCGGCGGCAATGGCGCACTATTGGTTCTGTTATCGATCCCTGAGAAATAATTCTGGTTTTCGAATCCGCTCGACGTCATAAACAACAAAGGGCATCTCAAATATTTGAGGTGCCCTTTTCATTTTGCTTACGAGAGACAACTTAGATTAAGCATCGACTATGGATTGATGTTCCAAAGTAACTCGCCTTTTTGTGTCTCAAGATTGAAGTCGATACACGCTAAGCCAGAAGTTGGAAACATAGGCGGTGCCATGCCTGTTGCAAACTCTGCTGTTAGGTAGCCCACTAGAGGTAAATGGGAAACAAATAAAATGGTCTCTAGTTTTTCTACTTCAGCCATTGCCACGGTCAAATCAAACACATCGTCGGACATTCCATAAGGCGTAATATCATCACAGGTTTCTACTTTCTTTCCAGAAAACGCCTGAGAGATCTCTAACCACGTTTCTTGTGCCCTCAAATATGGGCTCACAAGTACTTTATCGAACTGGTTGATGCCCTGCTCGTTTGCAGCTTGAGCCACCGCAAGAGACGCCATCTTACCGCGCTTAGTTAACGCTCGTTCTGCATCCGAGTTAGCAAAATGTTCTGCTTCACCGTGGCGCATTATGAATATTTTCATGTTCAGTCCTGTCTACGTAACATTTCGAAAGTCGATATATCCCATATCAGCGATACGCTACTTAGCGTTTGGCCCTCAATCCAGAGGGAGCCGCAGTCTATATAAATAATTATATCAAGTCACTTGCTAAAGAGTTCGACTTTCTTAACAATCTTGTTAAAAGAAAATAAATTACTGATAAAAATCGATAAAAGTGATTTAGAAATCACCAAAAAGCACTTCATATCCCAAAATATGATCACAAGGTTTGCACGCCGAATCATCGGGTACATAATTTAAAAACCACCTTCTCTGGAGATGCTCCTGTGCACTTAAGCCCAAATGATGAACATCAATACCGCTACATAACCTTAAATAATGGGTTACGTGTACTGTTAGTTCAGGATCAAAATGCTCAAAAAGCAGCAGCCGCATTAGCCGTCAATGTGGGGCATTTTGATGACCCTATAGACCGAGAGGGTTTAGCTCACTACTTAGAGCATATGCTATTTCTAGGAACTGAAAAGTATCCAAAGGTCGGAGAGTTCCAAAGTTTTATCAGCCAACATGGCGGCAGCAACAATGCTTGGACAGGAACAGAACATACCTGCTTCTTTTTTGATGTTGAATTGAATGCCTTTGAAACCGCACTCGATCGCTTCAGCCAATTTTTTACCGCTCCGCTGTTCAACGAAGAAGCATTAGATAAAGAACGCCAAGCCGTTGATTCCGAATACAAGATGAAACTCAACGATGATTCGCGACGCTTGTACCAAGTTACCAAAGAACTGGTGAATCACAATCACCCATTCTCGAAGTTTTCTGTCGGTAATATCGATACGTTGGGTGACAGAAACGGCGAGACGATTCGACAAGAGATCTTGGCTTTCCACCAGCAACAATACTCTGCTGACTTGATGACGCTGACACTGTCTGGCAATCAGTCATTAGATGAGATGCAAAGCTGGGTTGAGGATCGCTTTAGCTCGATCACCAATCACAACCTACAAGGCAAGAAGGTTGAAGTACCAATTGTTGGCGAGTTAAGCACCGGCGTTCAAGTCCGCGTTGAGCCAATTAAAGAAGTTCGCAAACTGATCTTAACCTTCCCTATGCCAAGCATGGACGAGCACTATGGCGTTAAACCATTGTCGTTCTTTGCCCATCTTTTAGGTTACGAAGGTGAAGGCAGTTTGATGATGCAACTTAAAGAGAAAGGTTGGATAACATCCCTCTCTGCGGGTGGTGGCGCGAGCGGCAGTAACTACCGTGATTTCACAGTCAGTTGCTCGTTGACCATTGAAGGTTTAACCAAAACCGATAACATCATCCAAGCGATATTTCAGTACATCAAATTAGTCGAGCAACAAGGCATAGAAGAGTGGCGCTACCTAGAAAAACGTGCCGTATTAGAGTCTGCTTTCCGCTTTCAAGAGCCAGCAAGGCCACTAGATGTGGTTAGCCACCTTGTTATCAACATGCAGCACTATCAAGAGCAAGATGTGGTGTATGGCGATTACAAGATGTCGCATTTCGATGACGAGTTGCAACGCTCTTTGCTTCCTTACTTAACCGTCGACAACATGCGAGCGACCATTGTTGCTCAGGGATTCGAGTATGACAGAGAAGCGAAGTGGTATTTTACGCCCTACTCGGTCACACCATTTAGCGCTGAACAAGTTCAATGCTTTACATGCATTAACCCCGGTTGGCAGTTTGAGCTCCCAAGCAAAAACCCGTTTATTTGCTACGATCTAGACCCGACTGAACTCGAAGGTGACGCTAAGTTCCCACAACTGTTAGAAGAGCTCGATGGCTTTAAGCTATGGCACCTACAAGACCATCAATTTCGAGTGCCTAAAGGTGTGGTGTATGTTGCTATCGACAGCCCACACTCAGTCGCTAGCCCAAGAAATATCGTTAAAACGCGCTTGTGTGTAGAAATGTTCTTAGACTCGCTCGAAAAAGATACCTATCAAGCTGAAATCGCCGGAATGGGCTACAACATGTATACCCATCAGGGCGGCGTTACACTCACACTTTCTGGATTCAGCGAGAAGCAACCACAATTGCTCAATATGATCCTTGAACGCTTTCAAGCACGCGACTTTAGTCCAACACGCTTCGAAACGATTAAGCATCAATTGCTAAGAAACTGGAATAATGCGTCGCAAGACCGCCCTATTTCGCAGCTGTTTAATGCGATGACAGGGATACTTCAGCCAAATAACCCGCCCTATTCTGTATTAATTGAAGCGCTGGAAACGATAGAGGTCGATGAACTCTCTTCTTTTGTTCAAGCAATCTTGGCTGAACTGCACGTAGAAATGTTTGTGTATGGCGACTGGAAAAAAGCCGACGCACACAAAATGGCGGAAACGCTAAAAGATGCCCTGCGTGTTCAAGACCAAGCCTACGAAGAGTCATTGCGTCCGTTAATCATGTTGGGTGAGAACGGCAGCTTCCAACGTGAAGTGGTGTGTAACCAAGATGATTCGGCAATCGTGGTTTATTACCAGTGCGCAGATATTTCGCCTAAAAACATTGCGCTGTATTCATTGGCGAACCATTTGATGTCAGCCACCTTCTTCCATGAGATTCGTACCAAGCAGCAGCTAGGTTACATGGTCGGCACAGGTAATATGCCACTCAACCGACACCCAGGTATTGTGTTGTATGTACAATCACCGAATGCTGCTCCAGCAGACTTATTAGCCTCGATAGACGAGTTCCTCAATGCCTTTTATATGGTGTTGTTAGAGCTTAACGACTACCAATGGCACAGCAGTAAACGCGGTCTCTGGAATCAGATTTCGACACCAGATACGACTTTGCGAGGACGAGCTCAACGCTTATGGGTTGCGATAGGCAATAAGGACTTGGAATTCAATCAGAGAGAGCGTGTGTTGGAAGATCTTAAAGGGTTAACTCGTTCAGACATGATGCGTTTTGTGGTGAGCCAACTAAAACCACGCACCGCAAATCGTCTGATTATGCATGCGCACGGTAATGCCCATCATGAGGAAGAGAAGTTGTCGGCAGGTGTGGAGATTGGCTCTATTGATGAGTTTCAGTTGCGTCCTAAAGATACTGAGCTTGGTTGATAAGAGAGTTATATAAGTCAAAAGGTTGATGTGAAAGCATCAACCTTTTTTATTGGATGCAACATAAAAGCAGATCTCCTATTACGCTCCTTCGTCGCTTTAGGAGATGACGATAGTTTCAATTGCAATGCATTTAGCCATAATTTCCCTATTAACACTAATAGCTTACTTTCACCTGTCTTTCGTCATTCCCGAGAAGGAAGAGTGACTGAGTCGGGAACCTCATTCCTTTTGGATACTCTCATAAAAAATAAAGCCCACATCAATCGCTTGATGTAGGCTTCGTAATCAATGAGTTAGAGAGTTACTTATAAAAAGACTCATCCAGACCAGCTCGTGTTAGTAGGCCATCACATGGCGCAAAACGATCACCGTACTTCTTAGCGAAGTCGTTCATCATCTCAACCAGTGACTTAATACCTATTTGATCCATATAACGGAACGGGCCACCTAGGAATGGAGGGAAACCGATACCGAAAATAGCACCAATATCGCCATCACGAGGGCTGCGGATAATGCCATCATCTAGACAACGAACCGCTTCGTTGAGCATTGGTAACACACAACGCATTGCGATGTCGTTATCACTTAGCTTAGGTTCAGGTTGCAGCTTAAGCAGTTTGTAAACTGACTTATCGACTTCCTTCTTCTTACCTTTGTAAGTATAGAAACCTTTACCACTCTTACGGCCTTTACGGTTGTCATTCAGAAGAATGTCGAACACATCAGGGCCTTGGAAACGATCGCCTAATTCATTAACCAGAATAGGGATAATTTTAGCGCCGATATCAACACCTACCTCATCTAATAAGGTAATTGGGCCAACCGGGAAACCGAAGTCCAATAACGTGCTGTCGAGTTTTTCAATCGGCTCGTTCGCTAATAACAAATGCGCGGCTTCATTCATGTACGGAGCAAGAATACGGTTCACATAGAAACCTGCCGTATCTTTAACAACAATCGGCGTTTTGCCTTGCTTCTTCGCTAATGCTACAACCGTTGAAATCGTCTCTTCTGAGGTTGTCTCATGAGGAATAACCTCAACCAGTGGCATTTTCTCAGCAGGACTGAAGTAGTGAAGACCAACCACATTTTCTGGTCGCTGCGCCTTCTCCGCAATCTTATGGATCGGCAGTGAAGAAGTATTCGTCGCGAAAATCGTCTCTGGCTTGGCATTGGCTTCGATGTCCGCAACCATTGATTGCTTAAGATCGAGGTCTTCAAACACCGCTTCAATCACCACATCGGTGTGGTTAAAGCTTGTAAAGTCGATACCACCAGAAAGCTGAAGCATCTTACTTTCAAGACCAGCTCGGCTCAGAATGCGACGCTTACGCTGCTTATCGAACAACTTGAAGTTGTAGTTCAGCGCGTTCAAAACGCCTTCATTTGATACGTCTTTAATACGAACAGGTACTTTCGCTTTTGCAACGCTTACATGACTAATACCTGCGCCCATAAGGCCGCCACCCAGTACACCAACACGCTTAACTGCCTTTGGATCTGCGTCTGCGCCATGTTCTTTTTTCATTTCGGTGGTTGCAAAGAAAATCGAACGAAGGGCTTTTGACTCAGAGGTCATCACTAGTTCAGAGAAACGCTTCGCTTCGTACTGAAGGCCTTTATCAAAGCCGTTCTCTAGGCCATAACGAATGACGTCTAGAATCGCATCTGCTGCTGGGTAATTTCCGCGTGTTTTCTGATTCGTCTTCTTTGAAGCCTGTTCAAAAATCACTTTGCGACCAAGGCCCGTGCGTGAAATCAGCTTTTCTTTAGTCGACGCTTGGCTTTTCGACGCCAGACGCTTACCTTTTTTACTGCCCGTATTCTTTTCAACATAGCTTTTTGCTACTTCAAGCAAAATAGTATCAGGGACACAAGCATCCACAACACCAAGTGATTTCGCTTTCTTAGCGCGCAGTTGCTTGCCCGTTAGGATTAGATCGAGTGACGGTAGCAAACCAATCAAACGAGGAAGACGCTGCGTACCACCAGAACCTGGTAGCAAACCTAGTTGCACTTCAGGTAGACCAAGACGCGTCTTATCTGAATCGGTACACACACGGTAGTCACACGCTAATGCGAGCTCTAAACCGCCACCAAGACATGGGCCATGAATCGCAGCAACAACTGGGTAAGGAAGATCAGATAACGCTTGGAACATCTCTTGACCTTGGCGAGCTAAAGACTGCGCTTCATCAGCCGTTTTACAAGCATCCAGCATTCTTACATCAGCGCCAGCGATAAAGTTATCTGGCTTAAGAGAATGAACGATTAAGCCCTTAACTCGGCTCTGCTTTTCTTTAAGTTGCTCGAAGATCGCTTTCATTTCTTCAGCAAAAGCCGCTTGTAGCGTGTTCATTTTCTCGTTTGGCACATCAATCGCCAACCAAGCAATATCTTGGTCATCGATGTTAAGAGAAAATGCTGTCGTTTTCTTTTGGGTTGATTCAGTCGCAGACGTTGAATCTGGTTGAGCGACTGTTTCTTTTTCTGTTGTTGCATCAAGAGTCGTAGACATTATTCTACCTCCAAGATCATTGCTGCACCTAAACCACCAGCCGCACACGCTGTGTTCAGTGCCAAGCCGCCACCGCGGCGTTTCAATTCACGTAATGTTTGAGTCATCATGCGCGCACCAGTTGCAGCAAACGGGTGTCCGTAAGCAATTGAGCTACCCAGCACGTTGAACTTCTCCATATCAATCTCACCGATCGCTTTGTCACGGCCAAGATTCTTCTGAGCAAACTCGTCACTGGCAAACATTTTTACATTCGCAAGAACTTGAGCTGCAAACGCTTCATGCATCTCGATAAGCGTTAGGTCTGACAACTCTAGCCCCGTGTTCTTCAATACTTGAGAGGTCGCGTAAGTCGGCCCCATCAACATATCTGTTTCAACACCAATCGCTGAGAATGCGTAGCCACGAATATAGCCGAGTACTTCTAAGCCTAGCTCTTTCGCTTTACCTTCGCGCATCAACATCACTGCTGCGCCGCCATCGGTAAGGGGCGTAGCATTGGCTGCCGTTACACTGCCGTACTTTCTATCAAAAGCAGGGCGCAGCTTAGCGTAGCCTTCAACGGTTGAGTCGTGGCGAATGTTGTTGTCTTCCGCTAGGTACTTTTTGTAAGGCGCCGGGAATGCTGTCATCACTTCGTCTTTAATCTTGCCTTCTTTCCATGCTTGAGAAGCCAAAGAGTGAGAACGGTGAGCAAGTGCGTCTTGAGCTTCGCGAGTAATACCATGCGTCTTCGCCATCTGCTCAGCCGTTTGTCCCATGGATAAACCGGTCGAGTACTCTGCAACTGCAGGTGGTACTGGCATCAAATCTTTTACTGAAAGCGTTTTAAGAATCTTCAGCTTTTGACCCATAGTTTTCGTTTTACTCAGCGCTAATAGATTTGCCGCTAACTTTTTCGAAACACCGATAGGCAATACAGAAGAAGAGTCCGCACCACCCGCAATACCGACATCAATCGTGCCAGCCATAATGCTTTCGGTCACGTTAACTGCCGCTTGGAAGCTGGTCGCACATGCTCGTGTGACACTGTAGGCATCGGTATTGATGTCCATGCCTGTGCCCAACACGATTTCACGCGCAATGTTCGGCGCTTCTGGCATTTGCACGACTTGGCCGAACACAACTTGTTCGATAAGCGCAGGATCGACATCCGTTCTTGCAAGCATTTCGCTCACAACCATTTTGCCTAGGTCAACCGCAGGCACTTGGCTAAATTCTGTGCTCTGACGAGCGAATGGGGTTCGTAATCCAGCGACAACGGCAACACGTTCTCCAGAACGCGTTTTGACTTCCTGTTTGCCCATGGTTTCTCCTTAAAGTTAAGAGGTCTGACCTGAAGTATTGTAAAGAAGTTGTTAATTAAATCAAACGAGCGTTTAAATAAACGTGATACGAGTATCTCACTGTTTGAAAATATAACTGCACATTCAGGCGAACCTTTTTGGGGGAAAGGTTGTCGTAAGAGACTAAACTATTGTAAGTAAATACTGTTATCGCTTTGTAGGGAATGGTTTTCTTGAGGTAAAAAAAAACCACACAAAGCTGTGTGGTCGGAATGTATATAAAGCAATTAACTTAGCGCCAATTGAAATAATCAGTTTCCTGATTAGGAGAAAGTAAAGTCAGCCTTCAAAAGGAAGTGTCGTCTTGCTCAACATGCTAGCCACGAATGACTAACTAGACGACAAGGTGTACTATAGCTTGTTCGAGGCCTTAGATTTTGAAGTAGATCAATTTTAATGTGATTTTACGATTTCCTGCCGATCGTTAGCTCTAAAAATATAAAAACAAAGCACAACGTATAGAGGACAGCTATACGCAGAGCAATTATGGAGGCTCGTGTGTCAATAATAAAAATGTTTGGAAAGAAAACAGCCAAGCGTCCGGTCAACTCAGATATGGACAAACAAAGAAAATACGAAGCACTCGTGCGTGCCTATCATCGTGACCTCTTTCGCTACGCCTATTGGTTATGCAAAGACAAAAGCATTGCCGAAGACTTAGTTCAAGAAACTTGCCTTCGTGCATGGAAGTCACTCGATAGCCTTCAAGATGAAAAAGCCGCTAAATCTTGGCTGATTACTATCTTGAGACGCGAGAACGCTCGACGATTTGAACGCAAACAGTTTGATCTGGTTGATATCGACGATCACGGTAATGATGCTAGTGTCAGCGATGACCCGCACCATCAGCATCAGTGGTTGCAAGCGCAGATCATGAAACTTGAAATCGATTACCGTGAACCGCTCTTCTTGCAAGTGATTGGTGGTTTTAGTGGTGATGAGATTGCCGATATTCTCGATCTCAACAAAAACACGGTGATGACACGTTTATTCAGAGCTCGAAATCAGTTGAAAGAGCTGTTGGATACAGAAGAGGCAGAGAGGGGGCAACATAATGGATGATTTGGAATTTCGTCGTCGTGTATTGTCGGAACCTAAACAACGTACACAAGATATTGTTGATGCAACCGCCAATAGCGAAGCCAATAGTAATTTCTTAGACGATGTATTAGCGCTAGATAAACAGATCCACTCTGCGATGAATGTGGATGTGCCAGACGATCTTGCTGATCGCATTCTGTTCAATCAGACCTCAAGCGAAGAAAGCAAAGTGGTAAGACCTACGTTTGCGAGAAGAGCAATGGCAATGGCTGCCTCGGTAGCATTCGTTGCAGGCTTATTAGTTGGCCAAGTAAATTGGGGCAACGCATTCGTTTCACCAGCTCAAGCTAGTTTGGTTGATACAGCAATGAAGCATGTTGTTGATGAAAAGAGTTTTGTTAGTTCCATCGATGAACAGGTCACATCGCAGCAAATCAACGCAAAAATGAACCCATTTGCTTTTCAGTTTGATGATGCTTTCCCTTACCACGTCTATTACCTAAACCACTGTGGCTTTGGTAAAGCCAACGCAGTGCATATGGTCTTCCAAGGCGCAAAAGGCAAAGTAACGTTGTTTTTAACCGGTATTCCGACAGACAAACCTATCGACTTTGATGAAAAAGGCATGTCCGGCTCGGTAACACCCGTAGATGGCAGCAGCTTAATCCTTGTGGGTGAAAATGGTGAGGATGTTTCCAAAATCGCCGAAAAGCTGACAAAAATGATCAAACCGATGAGCTAATTCGCTCTTAAAGCCCCGTCATAAAAGGCCCAGCAATTATATCACTGATATTGCTGGGCTTTGTTTATAAATAACCCACCAAACCATTCACAAAACCAATAACTCTAGAGTTAAAACTCTAAAAAATAGCATTTCGCACCATTTTCGTGCCAGATAGGCGTCATTTCCATAATTTTCCACTCAAATTTCTCAATGGTCGGATTTGTATATCGTATACTTCCGAATAGGATCAGCCACCATTGAGCAATTGCTCAAATTAATCGCCCTGTAGAGGCGGATATATAAAGGAATAAATGAATGACTACCAACAACACGCGTCTGTTTAAAAAGTCTCTTTTAGCAGTAACAATTACACTGGCGTCTTCGCAAGCGATGGCAGCAGGTTTCCAACTTAACTCACAATCAGCAACCGGCCTTGGTCGTGCTTTTGCTGGTGATGCGGTAATCGCAGATAATGCTTCTGTTATGGCTCGTAACTCAGCAGCAATGGCTTTGTTTGATTCATCTCAGTTCTCTGCTGGTATCAACTATATCGAGACTGACATCGATGTAACAAATGTAACCGCTGGCGGTGCAGTGCCTGTAGATAGTGCGAATAATAGCAGTGGTACTCCGGTTCCTAATATCTACTATATCCACCGACTAAATGACCAATGGGCATTTGGTGCTGGTATATATTCAAATTTTGGTACAACCAATAATTTTGATAGCAACTTTGGTTCAAGCAGCGCTTTAGGTGGTGCACACACAGGTCTATCAGCATATGGCGGTACTACTGAAATCAAAAGCATCAACTATGCATTATCAGCTTCGTACCGTGTAAATGAGCAATTCTCTGTTGGTGCTGGTTTAGATATCATTCAAGGTAGCGGTAAACTAGAGAGAAATCTAACAACCACTAACCCTGCTACTGGTGTTACTAGTACAACTAACTTAGCATCTATCGATGCTGATGGTATTGGTTTGGGTTGGAACATTGGTGCAGTATATGAAGTAGACTCAGCAAACCGCTTCGGATTTTCTTACCACTACAGTCCTGAAATTGAAGCAGACGGGGACATGACGTTAGGTGGAGCTCTTCCGCTAGACACATTATACCTATCGTTACCAAGCATGGCTGAGTTCTCTGGTTACCATGAGATTAAAGATACTAAATTTGCGGTTCACTACTCTGTACAATGGATTGGTTGGAACACATTTGACACCCTTGAAGCGGATTCTGTTGCTGGTAAGCAAGAAATTGGTAACTACCAGTGGCAAGACGGTTGGCACTACGCTATTGGTGGTACTTACTTCCTAAATGATGCTTGGACTCTACGAGCTGGTTACATGTACGACACAGCAGCTCAAGATAAAGTAACTTCGATTTCTGTACCTGATTCAGATCGTCAATGGTTCTCTGCAGGTTTCACATACGCATTCCAACAACAGCATACAGTTGACTTCGGCTTTACTTACCTACTAGGTGAAGATGTAGATGTAAACGAGGGTAATGGTGCTCTAACAGCAACTACTCACGCAGACGCAATCCTAGCTGGTATTCAATACAGCTATAGCTTCTAGCTTCTAGCTTCTAGCTTCTAGCTTCTGCTAAAACTAGTCTAAAAGGGTCGCATTATGCGACCCTTTTTTATTGCCTAAACCACTAACTCAAATCAATTTAAGCTTACAACTGTAGCCTGCAAGACCAATATATGACTACAAGTGTACGCTCAAACTTCGCAACACAGCCGAAACATTTAGATTATTTCTCTAATAATTAAACACATTTACTCATTAAATCCCTAAAACACTGTTTTATTCGAATTTCATTTTTAAAGTAATGACTCTAAAAGTAGAATCACGCCACTAAATACTTATGATTCAGCGAACATAATAATGAAAATGAATAAGACTCTTCTATCTGCTGCAGTGGCAGTTGGACTACTTTCGACTTCTACCGTGACTCAAGCGGCAGGTTTTCAGCTAGCAGAATACTCAGCAACAGGCCTAGGCCGTGCATACGCGGGTGAAGCTGCAATGGCTGACGGTGCAGACGCACAATGGCGTAACCCTGCGATGCTGACTTACCTAGAAGGCACTCAAGTTTCTGTTGGTGCTATCTATGTTGACCCGAACATTGATATCGATGGAACTTCGACTTCAGTTGGTGGTGCTTCAACGACTCCATCAAATTCCAGTGATTTCGCTCACAGCGCAGTGATCCCAAACTTCTATGTTTCTCATAAGTACAACGACAAGTTCGCATTAGGCTTTGCTGCGGGTACTAACTACGGTATGGAAACAGACCTAGGTAAAGACTTTGGTGGTGCTAACCACGGTAACGAAGCAAGCGTTACGACAATGGAGCTAAACCTAAACGCTGCATACCAAGTACTTGAAAGCGTATCTATTGGTGGTGGTGTTCGTTACATCATGGCTGAAGGTAGCTTTGGTGCTGTTGCTAGCCCTCAATCGCCATTAGCTGGTACCACTTTAAAATACATGGAGGGCGACGACACAGCATGGGGCTGGCAAGTGGGTACAGCTTGGCAAATCAATGAAAATAACCGTTTAGGTTTTACCTATAAGTCTGAAGTCGACCTAACTCTAGACGGCTATGCTAAAGGGTTGGGTTTTAATAAAGCAAATCCAAATGCTCACAAGAACGGCTCAATGGATCTTGCACTTCCAGCAACAGCAGAAATTGCTAGTTTCCACCAAATTACCGATAAAGTTGCAGTTCACGCAAGCATTAACTGGACAAACTGGAGCAGCTTCAAAGAGCTTGTTGCAGATTTCCCAGGAGAAGATAGCGTAAATATCAAGGAAGAGAACTGGGAAGACAACTACCGCTTTGCGATCGGTACAACTTACCAAATGACACCTAAGTTAGCTCTACGTTCTGGTATCGCCTACGACACTTCAGCGGTAAGTGAAGAGCACCGTACTGCGACGATTCCAGAAACAGACCGCACTTGGTTAAGCATTGGTGCAGGTTACCAGTGGTCTGAACAACTTACACTCGACGCAGGCTTCACTTACATTCTAGCGAAGGATGCAAAAATGCACGAATCAGATCTAGGTTCAGCACAAGCACCTGGCGCTGACTTCTTCGGGGGAAGCTTCGAAGGTGAAGTAACTGGTAGCATTTGGCTAGTGGGTATCCAAGCCAACTACCGCTTCTAATCTGTTTGACTTAATTTGAAGTCATACGAATTAAAAAGGCTCGATGTTGTTTCCAACATCGAGCCTTTCTTTTACCTGTTATTTAAGGTCTTCTATTTAATAATCTTCTAAATAGCCATCAATGAAGTCTTCTTCATCAAGATCAACCTCTTCAGGTTCTATCTCCGCTTTAAAGTCGCGACGTTGAATATATACGTCACGCGTTAATGCGTATGGATCTGGAGAATCATCCAACAACGCTTCTTGTGACACTAACTGAGCACGTGTTTCCATGCCTTCAAATGCCCATTTGCCTAAGCTAGCCCAAAAGTTCAGAAACGACAGAGGCACATACAAGCCATCAACGGTTTCAGTCACTTCTCGCGTTGTTAGTGGGCCATAACCCGGCACCATGAAGTACGGACCATTCCCTACCCCGTAATGACCAATCGCATCAGAAAACGACTTGTCATCGTACTTGGTGATCCCTGCTTCGCTGGCAATATCGATTAAGCCTAACAAACCAATCGTTGAGTTAATCCAAAAACGATTGAAATGGTCGAGTGCTTTTTCACCATTGCCCATAATAAGGTTGTTCACCATGCTTGATGGTTCGTCTAAGTTGGCTAGAAAATTGGAGATACCAGAACGCACTGGCACAGGGGTGTAGTCAACATAAGCGAGGGAAACTGGGCGAACTAAATAAGGATCTAGATATTCGTAGTTGATATCCCACATCGCTCGGTTGAAGCCTTCAAAAGGATCATTCGGATGGGACTCTTCGACGTATTCAGAGGTTTCGAGGTTATCATCGTTAACACTTTCGTCCGGTGCACTTGAACACCCAACCGTTAAGCTTGCGATAAAAAGTAAACTCGAGAGTCTTAAAACACTGGCAGACATATCACCTTTTCCATAAGGAATTCAAATAATAAAAAAGGCCAGCAATCGCTGGCCTCAATTGTTTGGCTAAGTCTATACCGTTTATCTGCAAATCGGAATAGCTAACACCTATGCAAAGTGATGATTAATATTGCTTATTGATATCAATGGTAACTGGAGCGCCCAATTCAACCACTTCACTTTCACCGTACCAATCACCTTCACGAGTTGAAACGTTGCCGTCTGTATCAAGCCTAGCTCTAACCATCAGAGTTTCAAGGCTAGACAGCTCTTGTCCTTCCAGCATGCTGTTGCCGTCATCTAGCACAACAGTACGAGGGAAAGTCCCTAGTGGGTAACGAGCGGCTGCGATAGGCATTGGAGAACCATCTGCTCTGTGTACTGAAACAATTAACACTGAGTTAGGGTCAGCATTCACGTCTGCAGATAGATCGAGCGTTACAGCAACAGTCTTACCTTGGTCGACACCCATATTGTCGCCCATTTTCTTCTGAGCACTTTCAATACTGCGCGAAAGCATTTCATAGCGACTGTCTTGTGGACCAATCATCTGTTGCATGATGCTCCAGTACTTCACAGCTCCTGGGTAGTCTTGACGCTCAAACGCATCAAACGCAAGCAGTGAGAACACACGAAGGTCAACGTAATCGTTTTGAATCAAACGGCTCAAAATCAAACGAGCTTGGTTTTGATCAGCTTCATCAGGAGAAAGCATCAGTGCTTGTGCGAAACCTAACTGAACATCTTCATTCTTAGGTTCAAGCTTGTAAGCTCGTTCCATAGAATCTTTTGCTGTTTCAGCGTCGCGGTTAGCCAGTGCAATACGACCGAGTAGCAACCAACCTGTTGAATCTTTTGGTTGGTAATGCAGACGAGTACGAAGCGCTAGAGTCAAATCTTCCAACTCATCATCCGTTAGTGCACCACCTTCCGATGACATTAGCTTTTTAGACAATTCAGGAAGGTTCGAGCTCACTTCTTGCCAGTGTTGAACTTTGTCCAACGCACCGAACTTAAAGTACATACCATAAGTCACAACGACGACAAGGATGATCGACGGTACAACCACACCAACCGTTGAGATTTGAGTCTTCTTCATCTCTTCTTGTGCAGGAACATCATCAAGCAGAGACTGTTTCAAATCATCGATCAGTTCTTGTTGGTTATCAACAAGACCTTCCTCTGCTTCTACTTCTAACTCGACAAGACGGTCTTTATAGAATGCTTTGTTCAACTCGTCGCGAAGCATTTCGTCATTGTTTGCCTTCTTGTTAATGAAAGGCAGAACAATTAAGAAAATTGCCGCTAGCGAAAGGATAATGGTAGAAATCCAAAATAGAGTCATTACTTCTTATCTCCGTCGTTCTCTTCATCGAGTAACGCTTTTAAGCGAGCTTCTTTGTCTGCATCCCAGTCTTTATCTGACTCTACTGCCGCTTTCGATTTTGACTTTCTGCTTCGCAAAATGATCAAACCAAATCCAAACACAACCACCGCAAACGGACCAATCCAAAGGATCGATGTTGCTAGTGTCAGTGGTGGATTGTAAGTCACAAAGTTACCGTAGCGAGCAATCATGTAATCAATGATATCTTGCTTCGACTTACCGTCTTTTGTCATCTCGTACACTTTTTGACGTAAGTCGACCGCTAACTCAGCGTTCGAATCACCAATCGTGTTGTTCTGACATTTAGGGCAGCGTAATGTATTGCTTAGCTCTTTGAACTGCTGCTCTTGATCTACGGTATCAAATTCATGAAATTCGATAGGTGCAGCAGAAACCGTCGCTGAGATTGCGAACGTAGCAAATAGAGTAATCAATGCCTTTCTAATCATTTCGATTCCTCCAACAACTCTTGATACATCGGCTCAAGCGTCGATGCCCAGTTGGTCGGGTTCACATCACCAACATGGCGGTAACGAACCACACCGTTAGCATCAATTAGGAAAGTTTCAGGTGCGCCATACACGCCGAGGTCAAGACCTAGCATGCCATTACCATCAAACAGGCTGATTAGGTACGGGTTACCCAGCTCTTTTAACCAACCAACCGCTTTATTGCGATCATCTTTGTAATTAAGACCAATGATCTTAACCCCTTGACCAGCAAGTTTGTTCAGGTAAGAGTGCTCTGCATAACAAGTAGGACACCAAGTCGCCCATACGTTAAGAAGCAGCGGCTCACCTTTAAAGATAGCTTGATCATGCAGCTTACCTGGTTGCTCTAGATCTTCTAGGTCAAACTCAGGCACAGGCTTACCAATCAATACGGATTCAAGCTTAGTTGGGTCATCGCCCGACTGGTTGCGCATTAATTGCGTTGCAAAGATTCCAGCTAGAACCATGAACGCAATCAATGGAATGAATAAAATCTTCTTGTTCATTCGGATTAAGCCTCCTGCTCTTCAGCCGACTTTTTTGTTGGCTTACGGAAACGGTAACGACGGTCACTGATAGCAATAGCGCCACCAATCGACATGATCAAAGAGCCTGCCCAGATCCAACGTACAAATGGTTTGTAGTAGATACGTACAGCCCAAGATTTGTTATCATCTAAACGTTCACCCATTGCGATATAAAGATCGCGCGTTACACCACGGTCAATCGCTGCTTCCGTCATCATAGACTTAGCGGTGGTGTAGAAACGTTTTTCCGCGTGAAGCGTGTTGATGTATTTGCCTTCTTTAGTAATTTCAAAGTCGGCAATGTAACCATCGTAGTTAGGACCATCTTTGTCACGAACCCCTGTAAACAGGAAGCTGTATTCTTCAAGCTGGTAGCTTTCACCAGGTGCCAGACGAACATCGCGTTCGATGCTGTAGTTTTGCACCATCGCGATACCAATCACTGTCACAGCTAAACCGATGTGACCACACACCATCGCCCAGTGACTACGAGGCAACTTAGTTAGACCTTTCATAAACGTATGACGGTGAGTCGCACGTTCATGCAGCTCAAAGCCGTGCATGAAGATGATCCAGAATGCCATTACCCAGCCAGCAAACGCAGTACCACTGAAGCGGTCAGCCAATAGAGCAACCATTAGCGCACTTAAGCCCAGTGAGAATGCACCTGAAATCAGCATTGGTTTAACAAGCTTAGACAGGTTGTCACGTTTCCAGCGGATCAGAGGACCGATACCAAGCAAGAACGAGAACGGAATCATTAGCCAGAAGAACAGCATGTCAAAGAATGGAGCACCGATAGATACCGATCCCAAGCCTAACTGTTTGTGAACTAGTGGTAATAACGTACCTACTAACACAACCACTAGGGCTGCAATCAATAAGATATTGTTGCCAAGCAGTGCGTTCTCACGAGAAACCAGATCGAAGTTACCACGAACACGAACCGATGCGCCTTTAACAGCAAACAACAGCAGTGAACCACCGATAACGAAGACTAGGAAACCTAGGATAAACATACCGCGAGCAGGATCCGACGCAAACGCGTGAACCGATACCAAGATGCCTGAACGAACTAAGAATGTACCTAGTAAGCTTAGCGAGAATGCAGAGATAGCTAGCAATACTGTCCACGCTTTAAATGTGCCACGCTTTTCGGTTACCGCTAGTGAGTGCATCAGTGCAGTACCAGCCAACCAAGGCATGAATGAAGCGTTTTCTACTGGATCCCAGAACCACCAGCCACCCCAGCCAAGTTCGTAGTAAGCCCACCAAGAGCCTAGTGCGATACCTACTGTTAGGAATAACCAAGCTGCGATTGTCCAAGGACGAGACCAACGAGCCCATGCCGTATCTAAACGACCACTCATTAGAGAAGCGATGGCGAAAGAGAACGCTACCGAGAAACCTACATAACCCATGTAAAGCATTGGCGGGTGAATAATCAAACCCGGGTCTTGCAGTAGTGGGTTCAAGTCGCGGCCATCTACAGGGAAGAAAGGCAATGTACGTAGGAACGGGTTAGACGTTACGATAATGAACAGCAAGAAGCCGACAGTAATCAAACCCATGATAGCCAGTACGCGAGCCACAGACTCTTGAGGCATACCACGGCTAAACGTCGCTACTGCAACTGTCCAACCCGCTTGGATAAGAACCCAAAGCAGTAATGAACCTTCGTGAGCGCCCCAAACCGCCGTAATTCGGTAGTACCAAGGCAGTTGGCTATTCGAGTTACTTGCTACGTATTGAATCGTAAAATCATTGGTGTAGAACGCGTAACACAAGATAAAGAACGAAATCGCTAAGAATCCGAACATACCCCACGACAACGGTCGTGCGCTGTTCATCAATAATGTGTTATTTCGAGCGGCTCCATACAATGGGAGCACGCTTAGCAGCAATGCAAGTCCCAAGGACAGGATCATCGCAAAATGGCCGATCTCGGCTATCATTGAGCATTTCCTTCTTTTTGTTCAGTCGTGTATTGCAAAGGCTCATGGGTTTTCTTCATTGCTTCCGCAACTTCAGAAGGCATGTACTCTTCATCGTGCTTTGCCAACACCTCAAACGCTTCGATTGTCGTTGCATTTTTAAGCACACCCTGAGCAACAATACCTTGGCCTTCACGGAAAAGATCAGGAAGGATGCCATCGTATAGAATCGTTACTTTAGGGCCTACATCTTGCAAATCAAAGCTTACACGTAGTGATTCATTGTCACGGCTTACAGAGCCGACTACGACCATGCCACCAATACGTAGGCGTTGACCAACTTCAGGTTTTTTACCATCTTTGCCGTTGACCAGCTCAGTTGGTGTGTAGAACAGATCCATGTTCTGGTTAAGTGCGTAAACCATCAATCCAACAGTCGCACTGATACCAAAAAAGATCGCTAAGACAATGCCCAGCCTCTTTTTACGTCTTGGGTTCATAGAGTGTTCTCCATATTTTTTGCTGCATCGATACGAGCCTGACGATCAATCTTAGCTTGTACTTCATTTAGTAATTGCTTACCACGACGAACGCTTACGACCAGTAAAATGATCATCGCGAGAAATGTGATTCCAAATGCACTCCATACATATGAGGCGTAGCCCCCCATGGCAAAGAAATCACTCAAAGATTCAAAATACATAATTACCTACCCTACTACGCTTTTTCGGCCGCAAGCTTGCGAACCCATGGACGGTGACTCTCTTTACTGATGATTTCGTTACGGAAACGAACCATAGTCACAGCACCAAAGAAAAAGGCGAAGCCGAAGATGTTAAGAAGAAGCGGCCATAGCATGTCACTTGATATAGAAGGCTTGTCGAATTTAGTGATCGTCGCGCCTTGGTGAAGTGTGTTCCACCACTCTACGGAAAAGTGAATGATAGGTAGGTTGATGACACCAACGATTGCCAAAATGCCTGCTGCTTTAGCGGCTGTTTTTTGGTCATCAAATGCGTGGTGAAGTGCAATCACACCCAAGTATAAGAATAGAAGAATCAGCTCTGAGGTTAAACGTGCATCCCAAACCCACCAAGCACCCCACATTGGTTTACCCCAAACCGCACCGGTTAGCAGTGCAATGAAGGTAAATACAGCACCAATCGGCGCCATCGCCAATGCGGCCATATCAGATAGTCTCACCTGCCATACCAAACCGATAAAGGCAGCAATCGCCATCGACATGTAAACGCCCATCGACCAGATGGCAGAAGGAACATGGATGTAGATGATTCTGAAACTATCACCTTGTTGGTAATCTGAAGGCGCAAATGCAAGCCCCCACACGGTACCGACGGATAGACACAATAGCGCTAGGATCGAAAACCATGGCAAAAGTTTACCAGCAAGCTGATAAGAGGTTTCTGCTTTGGCATAGGGATGGAGCCATTTCCACATGTTGTAATCTCACTCTTACTTCATATTGCTTACAGCTATTAAAGCTATAATTATAATAATTTTATTTTTCTTGCTTTCAGTTTTACTGACTCTATGAGTCCAATCGACACGTTTGGTTCACATTAGCTATACGATAACGGAACCCTTATCAGTTCACACTCACTCTAAGTGCGGCACTGATCGCAAAAGGTGTCAGAGTCATCGCCCCCATTAACATCGCCCCAAGCACCGCCAACTGACCGTTGTATGCAACGCCCAATGCCGCAGCGTCAATAGCTGACGTCGCGAAAATCAAAATGGGGATGTAAAGCGGCAGAATTAACAGGCTTAATAGGACTCCGCCCTTCTGTAACCCAACGGTCAACGCAACACCAATCGCACCAATAAAGCTCAATGCGGGTGTACCTACCAGCAAGGTCAACACAACTGAGAGCCATGTATCAAAATCTAAAGACAACAAAACAGCTAACAATGGGCTGATTAAAATCAATGGTAACCCGGTCAACAACCAGTGTGCTATGACCTTGGACAAGACTACCAACTGCAACGGGATGGGCATCAGCATCATCTGCTCAAGGGCACCATCTTGAAAATCATCGCGGAAAAGGCGCTCTAAAGAGAGCAATGCCGAGAGCAAAGCGGCCACCCAAACAATACCCGCAGCAATACGTGCAAGTAGGTTTGGCTCAGGGCCGATACTTAAAGGGAAAAGCGTGATAACAATGATGAAGAACCACAGAGGGTTAAAGATATCCGCTTGACGTCGGAATGCGATAAGCAGCTCACGTCGGATAATCGTGGTCATAGAAGAGATCATATTACTCACCCAACTTTATTTTTCTTAGTTTCGGGCTATCAGCAAACATATCTTGGTGCGTGGTTAATAACACAATGCCACCGTTGTCTGCATGCTGAGAAAAAAGAGATTCGAGAACTTTCACGCCCTGCTTATCAATCGCAGTCAGCGGTTCATCGAGAATCCACAACATTTGCTTGCTCAACCAAAGGCGAGCCAACGCGACTCGGCGCTGTTGCCCCGCTGAAAGTTGCCCTGCTGGTACGTCTTCTCTGCCCGCAAGCCCGACTTGAGCCAACGCGTGGTAAAGCTCTTCTTTGCTCGTACCGCCACTGTGAATCGACTGATAGAAGCTCAGGTTCTCATAAGCACTTAGCTCGCGCTTCACACCAGTTTGGTGACCAAGAAAAAGTAAATTTTGATGATACACGTCTCGACTCGATTCGATAGACTCACCATCCCAAGAGATAGTGCCGTCATCGCGATCACCTAAGCCAGTAATAATCCTAAGGAGTGTCGTTTTCCCGGTACCGTTACGACCTTCAACCTGAACCAGTTCACCTGGTTTCAATTGAAAAGACAACGATTCAAATAGAACCCTGTCGTCACGAATAGCAGTTAAATTTGAGACTTCTAGCATAGGTAAATTTAGTCGAGTAATGAGAGGGCTATAGTAGCACACCAACATGGTGACAAAACAGGACTAGGCGTTTTCGATAGAACAAAGTCGGTAAGAAACTGTTACCACCGCATCACAATTTACACATTTTCATCAACAAACAAGATATTGCCTTAGATACAAGCACTTATAAACATCGTTCTATATAGATAGAACAGGCATAAAAAAAGAAGCCGAAGCTTCTTTTAAAAGGAATACGTAATAAACATCAATTGTTCAATACGAATTAAGCGCTCAATTTAACGACGTCGAGACGGATCTCTGCGATCGCGAGAGGCATCGGGTTGATCATCGTACGATGAAGGGTTACTTCTCAACGAAGGGATTTTCTCCTTACCCGCGAGCTTATTCTGTAGGGACATCATTAGCTCAGCTTCCGCTTTAGGTAGTTCACACTCTTCAATCAGTTCGTTTATCCCGGCACCAAGCTGAACCATTTTTGTCGCACGCGTGTATAAGCGGCCGTCAGTGTCAGCATGTTCCAACTCAACAATACGCTCATTCAAGTGCTTTATCAGATCTTGCTGTTCAGTTACTTTTTGGCCCAGGCCAACCACAACCGAGCGAACCTCAAGTAATTGCTTACTCGATTTTTGAAGCTCTTTGTCCAAATTACGAACTTGCAGACGTGACTGATCGAGCTGCTTTTGAATCGCACGTTTTACTTTGCTAATCAAAATCACGATGAGTAACGTAAAAACCCCTACTCCTGCAATCAGAGCAACAGGGGTTAAAGGAAGCGCTTCAAACATTACAGGTGAGCCATCTCATCCCATTCGTCTTCGCTTAGTAGTTTGTTTAGATCTACTAAGATAAGCAGCTTGCCATCACGGTTACTGACACCTTGAATGAACTTAGCACTTTCGTCAGTGCCAACACTTGGCGTTGTGTCGATTTCAGAAGAACGTAGGTAAACCACTTCAGCAACGCTATCTACTAGAATGCCAATAACTTGACGCTCAGATTCAATAACGATGATACGAGTGTTATCTGTGATTTCACCTTGCATCAAACCAAAGCGAGAACGAGTGTCGATAACAGTAACAACATTACCACGCAGGTTGATAATACCTAGAACGTAGTCTGGAGCACCCGGTACCGGAGCAATTTCACTGTAACGCAGTACTTCACGTACTTGCATTACATTGATGCCGTAAGTTTCTTCTTCTAGCTGGAATGTCACCCATTGAAGTACTTCATCATTGGTTGGATCTTTTCTTACTTCAACTTCACTCATATGAGACATAGATAATCCTCTTGCCGTCGTTACCGACCACTATTATTAACTTGATGCTTTTGCTGTACCAATCTTGGTACTAGCTCAATGCTTTTACATCTAGCCCTGCATTTAGCATGGCGATTAATGCTTCGACATGGATCAAAGCACACATTTTTTCTTTTACCATACCAGCGAGCCATGGGCGTTTCCCTGCCATTTCTCGCCAACGTACTTTATCTGTATTAAGTAGCTCGGTGCCTTTTAACTCGGTGCCCGCAAGCCCCCACAAGCTCTCTCCAAGCATCACTATATATTGATAGTTTTCTTTGTATTCGTCACTCGATAGTTTCTCAGACATCACCCATTTTGCGGTGTCGACCACATCTAGCTGACTATCACGGTTGGTTTGTAAACCTAAATACCAAGCTGGCTTACCAATGATATGGCTTAACTCTTCAAGGCGATGGATGCCGCCAAGCTCATCAAGTGGCACCGCAAAGGTCACGCCGTTTACATCAAAATACAAAACTTGAAAGTCTTCTGTGCGAACCGTACTTTCCCAAGAGGTAAACTGGTCAGCACCTCCTGCTTGAGTTTCAGGTTCAATAACTGTCTCGGGCTTAGGGACGTCAAGTTCAGGTTCAACAGCCTTAACTTCTACTTGTTCCATCTCCAGCGATTCAGCTTGTAACTCTTCAAATTGCTGCGTTTCAACCGGTGGCTCTGCAGCAATTGATAAATCAGGTTGTGGAAGATTCCAATCTTGAATCTCTGGCTCTTCAAACACCTGAACAGATTCAACCGCGGCATCAAACATTTGCATATCTGCTTGCTGGGCGATTTTCTGGGTGTTCTGATCCATCAACTCATCAAGGTTCAGTTCATCAACAACATTGGTCGCCTCTAAACGACTCAGTAGTTTCTGAACATCCTCAAGGTTAGGAACCTCAAACTCAGCCGCGCGTATTTCTGCATAGCTTGAGTGGTGACTCGAAAATTGGCGCTCTGGCTCTGGCTCTGGCTCTGGCTCTGGCTCTGGCTCTGGCTCTTCAGATTGTGATTCGTCGCTCGACTCGTCAACAAAAAAATCGTCAGATTCAAAGCTTTCATCGCCTAATAACGCAGTAAAGTAATCATCCAGTGCTTGTTCACTGGAGAGACTTGGCTGCGCCAATACTGATTCTTTATTCGCGCTCATTTATCGCCAACCTTTCGAGATAAATAAGCAACTGTTTATAAGCAAATACACCACGGCTACCCGATGCAAAATGAGATGCTGGTAGGCGTTTTAGGCTCGCATCTCGAAATTTAGTATCTATCGGCACAGCAGACGTCCAAACTTGGTTTGGATAATCATCTTTGAGCTGCGTTAATGTTTGCAGTGAGGCTTTGGTTCGCTTGTCGTACATCGTCGGGACAATCGTCACCTTAAACGGCGTTTTGCGAGACTTCTGCATGATGGTCAAAGTGCGAATCATGCGCTCTAAGCCCTTCATCGCCAAAAACTCAGTCTGTACCGGAATCAATATACGGTCACTCGCAGCCAATGCATTAACCATCATCACCCCCAGAATTGGCGGGCAATCGATCAACACATAGTCATAGTCACCTTTCAAAGCGGCCAAAGCGCGCTTCAAGATCAACCCCATGCCGCTTCGATTTCCCATTACACGGTCTAATGTGGCCAAAGACATGTGCGCAGGAATAATATCGATACCTTCAACTTCCGTTTGTAAAAGCAAAGGTCTTACTGTCTGCGCGTTAAACTCACGCAACTGAAACAAATCAAACAGGCTCGATTCCACCGTATCTGAGTCGTAACCCAGATAGGTGGTCAGTGATGCATGTGGGTCAGTATCAACCAACAGAACACGGTGCCCCTTCAACGCAAGTAAACCTGCTAGAGTCACGGTCGTGGTCGTTTTACCAACACCACCTTTTTGGTTTGCAACACTCCAAACAATCATTTCGATTTACCTAAGCTAACCCAACTTCAACCAAAATCCTTTCCGCGATGCGGTCGAGAGGTAGGTCTTCAGTAGAAATGCCAGCTTTTGCTACAGCTTGAGGCATACCATATACAACACAACTATCTTCGTCTTGTGCCCAAATCGTCGAGCCCGCGGTTTTCAACATACGCGAACCTTCTCGACCATCTGCGCCCATACCGGTCAGTATCATAGACAACACTTTGTCACCGTAGATCTTCGCTGCAGAGCCAAATGTGACATCCACACAAGGCTTGTAATTCATTCGGTCGCCGCCATCGATAATTCTTAGACGTGCAGACCCTGCACGGCCATCAACCATCATCTGTTTACCACCCGGAGCAAGATACGCCACTCCTGGTTTCAACACATCACCGTCTTGCGCTTCACGGACTTCAATCTTACACAAGGTGTTCAATCGACTAGCAAAAGCAGCTGTGAATGTTGCTGGCATATGCTGAACTAACACAATCGGATGTGGATAGTTAGCAGGGATGCGCGTCAAAATCTTCTGTAGCGCAACCGGGCCACCAGTCGACGTACCAATTGCCGTTAATTGATATTTCTTACCTGACGCTCTGAATTTTGCCGTTGATGCAACCGCTGGCTTCGCTGTCGAAGTCGCAGCTGCTGTTGAAATCGGTTGGCGTAATGGCGTAGATGTTGAAGTCGTTGCTGTCGCTCTCGGTGCAATAGGAGCACGACGCATAAACGCACGCTTTGCAGCAATCTGAATCACACGCTGTTGAAGCAATGCAACCGCATCATCGCGGTTACGTGCGATGTCTTCAAACTTCTTAGGTAGGAAGTCGAGAGCACCTGCATCTAATGCATCTAACGTTGCTCTCGCTCCATCATGCGTTAACGATGAAAACATCAAAATAGGCGTTGGAGACGCGGCCATGATCTCACGAACGGCAGTGATGCCGTCCATGACAGGCATTTCAATGTCCATCGTGATTACGTCAGGTCTTAGCTGTTTCGCTTTCTCAACGGCTTCTTTACCGTTTACTGCTACATCAATGACTTCTAGGCGAGCCTCTGAGTTGATAATCTCGCTAACGCGACGACGAAAGAAACTCGAATCATCAACGACTAATACTTTAATCGCCATATTTATCCTTAAATTAAATTCTTGACGCAGCTGCGTACTGCTTCAACAAGTCCGGCACATCTAGAATCAATGCAATGTGTCCGTCACTTGTAATTGTCGCGCCTGCCATTCCTGGCGTGCCTTGCAGAAGCTTATCAAGTGGCTTGATCACGACTTCTTCTTGACCGATAAGCGTATCGACAACAAAACCAACTCGTTGGCTACCAAGTTGTACGATAACAACATGGCCGTGCCCTTTACGCAGTTCAACAATACCCGCTTTAGGAGCAAGCCAGTTTTGCAAGTAGAACAACGGAATAGACTTATCGCGAACGATGATCGTTAGCTGACCATCAACCACATTTGTGCGGCTTAAGTCTAGGTGGAAGATCTCGTTAACCGATGCCAATGGCAATGCAAATGGGTGACCCGCAACACCGACCATCAAGGTTGGTAGAATAGCTAGGGTTAGTGGAACCTTGATGGTGATCTTGGTGCCTTGTCCCATTTCTGAATCAATATCAATAGAGCCGTTCAGTGTGTTGATCGCCGTTTTCACAACGTCCATACCTACACCACGACCAGAGATATCCGAGATCTGCTCTTTGCTTGAGAAGCCAGGAGCAAAAATCAAGTTGAAACACTCTTTATTTGATAAACGAGACGCTGCATCTTCATCCATCAGGCCACGTTTGACCGCAATAGCACGAAGCTTATCAGGGTCCATACCGCCACCGTCATCAACGATAGCCAGCTCAATGTGATCACCTTCTTGAGAGGCAGACAGAATCACTTTACCCGTTTGTGATTTACCCGCAGCAACACGGTCGTTCGGCATTTCGATACCATGGTCGACAGAGTTTCTCACCAAGTGAATCAGGGGATCAGCAAGTGCTTCTACCAAGTTTTTATCAAGGTCAGTTTCTTCGCCACGCATTTCAAGAACGATGTCTTTCTTCAAGCTACGCGCAAGGTCACGGACAACTCGTGGGAAGCGACCAAATACTTTCTTGATCGGCTGCATACGAGTCTTCATTACCGCGCCTTGTAGGTCTGCAGTAACAACATCTAAGTTAGAGACAGCTTTCGACATTTCTTCGTCATTGCTGTTTAGGCCAAGACTGACAAGTCGGTTACGCACCAATACCAGTTCACCCACCATGTTCATGATGGTATCCAGTGTTGATGTATCGACACGAACTGTAGCTTCAGCTTGCTGCTTCTTCGCTGGCGCTTTAACTTCAGTTTTTGCTGGAGCACTAGGTTTCGGTTCTTCTTTAACCGCAACCGGAGCAGCAGGCTTAGGCGCAGCTTGTGGTGCAACTGCCGCAGACTTCACTTCTGCAGGCTTAGTCGCAGCATCGAGCTCTTCAATCGAAGGTCCGTTACCTGAACCATGCAGTTGGTCTAGTAACTTCTCGAACTCTTCGTCAGTCATCAGGTCATCGCCTTCAGACATCGCCGAAACAGGTGCTGCCGGAGGCGCTGGCGGTGGAGGAGGCGTTGAACTTGCCGCTGTCGGGCTGTTACCCGCGCCGTGCAATTCATCCAACAACTTCTCAAATTCGTCATCAGTAATATCACCACTGTCAGCAACAGGCTGAGGTGCAACTGGTGCTGGCGGCGGTGTAGGTGCAGAAGGTGCTGTTGGTGAACCACCTTTTCCGTGAAGTTCATCAAGCAGGCGCTCAAACTCGTCTTCAGAGATATCATCCACAGATGAGGCACTGATGCTTGAACTTTCGACAACCGGTTCAGGGGCTGTAACGACAGGCTCTGGGATAACAGGTGCTGGCGCTTCTACTGGTGCAACTTCATCCGCTGATTCTGGTTTGCAGAGGCGGTGAAGTTCATCCAATAAAGCTTGGTCTGCTGGTACTAAAGGCTCCTGATCTTGCACGGCTTGGAACTGTGTATTAACAGTATCTAACGCCTGCAGCATAGTATCCATCAAGCCTGATGTTACGCTGCGCTGACCGTTTCGTAGAATGTCGAACACATTCTCGGCACCATGACAAGTATCCACCAGCTCAGTTAATGCTAAGAAACCAGCACCACCTTTTACTGTATGGAAACCACGGAAAATAGCATTTAATAGGTCTTTGTCGTCAGGGTTATTCTCAAGCTCTACCAGTTGCTCTGATAGAAGTTCAAGGATCTCTCCTGCTTCGACTAAAAAGTCCTGAAGAATATCTTCGTCTAAATCGTAGCTCATACGTTACCTTTAAAATCCAAGACTGGATAACAAATCGTCGACTTCATCCTGAGAAGCAACAGCGTCTTCGCGCTCTTCTGGATTCATGATTGGCCCTTCTGGAGCAATCGATGCTTTCTTCTCTGATTTTGGAGTTGGCTCAGTCTGATTCGCACCAAATACGGTGAGAATCTCAACTAAGCGTCCTTCAACCTCATTCACCAAGGTAATAACTTTGCTAATTATCTGCCCAGTTAAATCTTGGAAATCCTGAGCCATCAAGATTTCAGTCAGTTGTCCACGTAGTTCGGTACTATCGCCCTCTACTTGGACAAGCAATCCATCAATGCGGTGACATAAAGCTTTAAATTGTGCCAGCTCAATGCGGCCATGCATCAGTTCATTCCATTGAGGCCTTACTTGAAGTAAACACTCGTGTAGGTTGTCTGCAATTGGCATACAGCGATCGACAGCGTCCATCGTCTTATTTGCCGCAACTTCCGTTTTATCAATGACATACTGAAGGCGATCCCTTGCATCGGGGATTTCGTCATTTGCGATAACGCTAATGCGCTCATCGAAATTAAATTGAGTCAAAGAGTCATGGAGGTCGCGAGTCAGACTTCCTATTTCTTGAAGCATTGGATTGTCTTGAAGACTAAAATTATCTTCATAAATGCTTCTAACAAGAGAATCAGCATCTTGCTGCTCATCGTTCTCAAGCAGCTCTACTAATTTTTTTGCTTGTTCTAATGAAATCATCCTGAGTTCGGCCTTACTCCGCATACTTTGTGCGCTTAGGCTATCGAGATAAACAGATAACTTATCAGTCAGCGTTTATCTAGAAGTACCTAAAACTTATTGATGCTTATAAGCGATCAAAAATCTTATCAAGTTTCTCTTTCAGCGTTGCAGCAGTGAAAGGCTTCACAATGTAACCATTAACACCCGCTTGCGCTGCTTCGATGATCTGCTCACGCTTCGCTTCTGCTGTGATCATAAGCACTGGAAGGTGCTTAAGTTCTGCATCTGCGCGAATGTGTTTAAGCAAGTCAATACCTTGCATGCCTGGCATGTTCCAGTCAGTTACCACGAAATCAAATTCGCCTTTTTTCAGCATAGGTAACGCGGTCAAGCCATCGTCTGCTTCTTGAGTGTTGTTGAAACCTAAATCGCGAAGTAGGTTTTTAACAATTCGGCGCATCGTTGAAAAATCATCAACAATGAGAATTTTCATGTTTTTGTTCAAATTAGCCTCCACTGAATAGGATCAGTGTTGTTAGTCGTTCTGTGTCCAAGCACTTAACTTAGTGCGTAAACGCTGCATAGATTGGCTCAGTATTTGGCTGACACGAGATTCGCTGACACCTAGCACTTCCCCAATCTCTTTTAAATTGAGTTCTTCGTCGTAATAAAGCGAAAGCACAAGGCCTTCTCTTTCCGGAAGTTGTTTTATCGAGTCGATCAGAGCTTGGCGGAATGACTCATCAGCAACCCCTTGAAAAGGCGTGTTATCTTGAGAGTCTTCATTCGGAGATATTACATCATCTGAGACGCCTAAATCTTCGATCCCAACCAGTCTTGAGCAATTAATATCAGTTAAAGCACTGTGGTACTGCTCCAAAGTGAGTCCCATATGTTTTGCCACTTCGGCATCACTCGGGTCGCGGTTGAGGATACCCTCTAATTCCGCGATTGCACTGCTGATTTCTCGATTGTTTTTATGAACCGATCTCGGTACCCAGTCCCCGCGGCGAATGTCATCCAACATTGCCCCACGAATCCGAATACCAGCATACGTCTCAAAGCTTGCGCCTTTGGTACCATCATAGTTTTGTTGCGCTTCAATCAAGCCGATCATGCCAGCTTGAATTAAGTCATCAACCAATACATTAGGCGGTAATCGCCCCAACAAGTGATGAGCGATACGTTTAACCAACACAGAATACTTCTCAAAAAAAGCCTGTTGGCTATTGTGATTAGCATGTTGGTCGTAAGTAAGCGCTTTATTCACCAAATGGTTCCTCTATAAATTCAGTACGATTCAGCAGCCTTTCAACAAAGAACTCCAAGTGCCCACTTGGTGTTTTTGGTATTGGCCAGGTCAATGCTTTATTAGCCAAAGAGCTGATTGCCAACGCAGCTGGAGAGCGAGGATACGCATCTACTACGATCTTCTGTCTCTTGACTGATTGACGTACTTTATCATCTAAAGGAATACATGCTACGAGTTCGAGGCTCACATTCAAGAAGCGCTCTGTGACCAAAGTCAACTTTGCAAATAATTCTCGGCCTTCTCGGTAGCTTCTGACCATATTTGCAACAACTTTGAATCGCTGAACTTGGTGCTCTCTGCTCAAAAGCTTAATCAAAGCATATGCATCTGTGATTGAGGTAGGTTCATCACATACCACAACAACCACGTCTTGCGCCGCTCTTGAGAAACTGATCACCATGTCCGAAATTCCGGCAGCGGTATCAACCAACAAGATATCCATCTCGTCTTCAAGCGAACCAAATGCGCGAATCAAACCAGCATGCTGTGCGTGTGAAAGTTCAGTCATGCTTTGTGTGCCCGATGTCGCTGGAATAATTTTAATTCCGTGCGGCCCTTCGACAATCGCATCCTTAAGTTCACATTCGCCAGCCAACACATGCCCAAGGTTTCGTTTAGAACGAATACCCAGCATGATATCGACGTTAGCTAGCCCTAAATCGGCATCTAACACCATGACTTTTTTGCCTTGGCGCGCCATGCAAATAGCCATACCTAACGTCACATTGGATTTACCAACGCCTCCCTTACCACCGGTGACAGCGATAACTTTTGTGAGTGAAGGCTTGGTTAAGCGACGGAGGCCGCTAGCTTGATCATGTATCATATTTTCATTCATATTTATCCGCCGCCTAGAGCCCTTCAGAATCGCTATTCCAGTAATGAGGTTCATTCTCTGTAGATTTTTCTAATAACTCATTAGCCTTAGCAATCATGTACTTTGGCTGAGCTATAACGATATCTTCAGGAACTCGTTGACCATTTGCTATGTAAGCAACTGGTAATGCATTTTGTATTACGACACTGATGAATTCACCAAGACTGAGGGATTCATCCAATTTAGTCATGATGCATCCCGACAACGGGATTCTTCTAAAGTGTTCAATTGTTTCTTGTAGCACTTTGCGTTGTGCAGTTGCAGGCAACACAAGGTAGCTATTGATAACGGAACCACTCTCTTGCATCAATGTGTCTAACTGCTCAGATAGGCGAACATCTCGTTGTCCCATGCCTGCAGTATCGACCAGAATCAGGCGACGATTACGTAACTGATATATTACATCGGCCAGTTCGCTAGAATCTTTAGCAACTCTTACAGGACAACCCATAATTCGACCATAGATCGATAACTGCTCATGTGCACCTATACGATATGTGTCAGTTGTCACTAGTGCGACGTTATCTGCGCCATATTCCATGGCAGCACGTGCAGCTAGCTTTGCAACAGTTGTCGTTTTACCCACACCGGTTGGGCCAAGTAGAGCCACAATACCGCCGCGTTTTAAAATATCTTTCTGAGTGACAGAGATTTGGTCAGCAACCAGTGCTAACAAAGCCTTCCATGCACGCGCTGGTTTGGTATCTTCAGGAATGTAACAAGCCATCTGATCGGCCAGCTCTGCAGAAACACCCATACGCTCAAGGCGCTTAATAAGCATCGCTCTGAGCGGTTCACGACGCTCAACTTCTTGCCACATTAATCCAGATACTTGATGTTCTAACAGACGACGAATTGAGGTCATCTCTTCGCGCATCGTTTCCATTTCAGAATCAGAGCCTTTCGAGTGAGTGTTCTCACGACCGCGATCATAACGAGTAGGATCCAAGCGAGGTGCCGGACGCTCGACTCTGCGGTCTTCAGCAATCAACTTAGACAAACCTGTTTCACGAGCAAATGCTGAATCAAGATTGCCGTGAGACTGTTGGTTACCGTGAGACTGCTGATGGCCATGAGACTGCAGATTGCTTTGAGTCTGATGACTATGAGGGTTATGACCCGTGCTTGATTGGCGATTAAGCAATGCTGACAATGAATCTTCATTTTCAGCACGATGTTGTGGTTCATCCTCGGCGCCATGACTGTATTGTTTTAGCATATTCGCAAAGCGCTTAGTCATTGAGCGTCCACCTTCAGCATTCGACTGCAGGCTAACCTTGTCATCGTCTAGTTGACGTCGCCCTGCAGGAGCTGCGGGCGCGGCCATTTGCGTATATTGGCTTTGTGCAGGCTGCTGAGGTTTATTTAGTCTCTGGCTTGCTGTTGAAGGGCTAGATTCGCCATCAATAGCGGCAACAATTTCCACGCCACCTGCGACCTTTTTGTTAGACATGATCACCGCCTCTGAGCCAAGTTCTTCTTTAACTTGGAGCAGCGCCGTTCGCATATCTTTTGCAAAAAATCGTTTAATTTTCAATTCGATCGTCCGTTCTAATTAGGCGGCTTAATTACCAACAGCTTGTACTATACGTATCTGTTTTTCGTCCGGTATCTCTTGGTAAGACAAGACTCTCAAGCTTGGGATCGTGTTTTTCACGAACTTAGCCAGAGTCGAGCGTAACACACCAGAGGTCAGTAGCACCGCTGGTTCACCTTTCAGCTCCTGCTCTTGCGTAGCGTGGCTGAGGGAGGTCTGTAAACGTTCGGCTAAACCAGGTTCAATACCAGCAGATTCTCCGCCGGATGCCTGCATGGTTTGATGCAAGATTTGTTCCAGCTCAGGAATTAGGGTTATCACTGGCAACTCTGGCTCTATACCATTGATTTCTTGAACAATTAATCGTTTCAATGAGATACGAACCGCCGCAGTAAGTATGTCAGGTTCTTGACTCTTACCTGAATACTCCGACAAAGTTTGGACTATAGTTCGAATGTCACGAATTGGAATAGCTTCATTCAATAGGTTCTGTAGCACTTTCACAACCACACCCAACTGCAATTGATCCGGTACAAAACCTTCGACCAGCTTAGGTGTTGAGCGGCTAAGCATCTCAAGTAAGTTCTGAACTTCCTCGTGACCAATAAGCTGTGATGCGTTGTTGGTAAGCAGTTGGCTAAGATGTGTCGCCAATACTGTAGAAGAATCGACAACGGTATAACCTAGAGCTTGTGCGTGTTCACGCTGCTCTTCACGAATCCATACCGCTTCTAATCCAAATGCAGGGTCGATTGTCGGCTCACCATCGATCATACCGTACACTTGGCCCGGGTTGATCGCGAGCTCCATGTCAGGCTTGATCTCAGCTTCACCTACTGCGACACCCATCAGGGTAATTCGGTAGCTGTTTGGTGTCAGCTCTAGGTTATCGCGAATGTGTACCGCTGGGATCAAGAAACCAAAGTCTTGAGACAACTTCTTACGCACACCTTTAACGCGTTCAAGCAGTTCGCCCCCTTGGTCTCTGTCAACCAAAGGAATTAAACGGTAACCCACTTCTAAACCAATAATATCGACAGGTTGAACATCATCCCAAGAAAGCTCCTTCTGAGAGCCTACTTCTCCATTCGCTTCAACGGTTGCCGGAAGATTAGGTTCTTCCGCCTTCTTTTTGTTTTTCTTATCGATGTAATACGCACCCGCGCCCGCAATAACAGCAAGGCTCAAGAATGAGAAATGTGGCATACCCGGAACAATACCCATGATGCCAAGGATAGCGGCGGTGATCATCAAGGCTTTTGGATTGTCGAACATCTGGAAGACGAGCTGTTGCCCCATGTCTTCATCAGTATTTTGACGCGTTACCATCATTGCAGCTGCTATAGAAAGGAGCAGTGACGGGATTTGTGCAACCAGACCATCACCGATAGTCAGTAGCGTGTAGATCTCGATTGCTTCACCAAAACCAAGGTCAAACTGAGCCATACCAATGCTCAAACCGCCAATGATGTTGATGAACAAGATTAAGATACCAGCGATCGCATCGCCTTTAACAAACTTAGATGCACCGTCCATCGAACCGTAGAAGTCGGCTTCTTTGGTTACTTCAAAACGTCGCAGACGCGCCTGGTCCTGGTCGATCAAACCTGCGTTCAAGTCGGCATCGATTGCCATCTGTTTACCCGGTAACGCATCCAAGGTGAAACGCGCGCTTACTTCCGAGATACGGCCCGCACCTTTGGTTACAACCATGAAGTTGATGATCATCAGAATCAAGAACACCACTAGACCGACAGCGTAGTTACCACCGATAACCACGTTACCGAAGGCTTCGATCACGTTACCAGCAGCGTCACCACCTTCATGGCCATGGAGCAATACCACACGTGTTGAAGCAACGTTCAAGGCCAATCGAAGCAGAGTCGCAATCAGCAGCACGGTCGGGAATGCAGCGAAGTCTAAAGGCCTACGGGTATAAACCGAAACCAATAGCACAACCATAGACAGTGCAATATTAAAGGTGAAGAACATATCCAACAAGAAAGCTGGAATGGGCAACACCACCATAGCAAGCGTGGCAAGTACCATAACAGGCGCACCAATCGCAGGCATGGCACGGTTAGGGATTTTAGGTAGCTTGTCCGCAAAAGGCAGGGAGAATTTCATAAATCTAGACAGTTTCGCTATGTTGTAGCTCTCTGAAGAAGTGGATTAGATCTTAGTCAGGGCTGTTTTGCTATGGGCTTATAATGTTCAGGCTTACTACAGCAAACACTGTACCAACATCTCACGTCAAATTATCGCCATCACCTCAATAAAAAGAAGATTAGCTAGCTCGCTATTATCAAGGTTCATCACGCAGAGCTCAAGCAATTGATCTAATGACGTAAATCAGGTGGGATCGGCATATTAGAATCTTGCAGTTTTGGCCTCTCCCCTCCTCGTTTTCGGTACTGCTTAAGCTGGAAAACATATGCAAGTACCTGCGCAACTGCCGTAAACAGACCGTCAGGAATTTGTTGTTCTAGCTCAGTGGTGTGATAAAGCGCCCTCGCCAATGGTGGCGCTGGAACAATATAGATGTCGTTTTCGCGCGCAATTTCTCGGATTTTCATCGCCATGTGGTCGACACCTTTGGCAACCACAATCGGCGCTTTATCTTGATTCTGCTTATAGCGCAATGCCACGGAAAAGTGCTCTGGGTTGGTCACAATCACATCCGCTTGAGGAACATCAGCCATCATTCGACGTTGAGCCGCTTCCCTTTGAAGCATACGAATTCGCCCTTTCACTTCCGGCTTACCTTCAGTATCTTTGAATTCGTCTTTGACTTCTTGTTTGGTCATCTTCAATTGATCGGCGTGTTGCCAGATCTGGAACGGGATATCAATCGCCACCACAATAAGCAGAGAGCAACTGATTAAAAGAATAAAGTTGAGCAAGATATCCAAAGCATGAAAGATATTCTGCGGATAAACATCCATGCTCAGCTGCATTAAATCATGCTGAGAGGCCTGAATCAGATAAATGGCCATGCCTGATACAAGAGCTACTTTCAAAATAGATTTGAGAAGTTCAACCCAACTTTGTAGGCCAAACATACGCTTGATACCACTGAGTGGATTGAGCTTAGACGCCTTTGGCATCGCGGCTTGCATTGAAAAGTTAATCCCACCGACACCCGCCGCACCAATGACTGCTGCAACGAATAAGGTTATCAGGATCAAAAACAGCGGAAACAGCAAATTCACCAGTGCACCACCGGCAATTTCGAAGAGTTTATTGGTATCAAAAATCTCGTCGCGGCTCAGAGAAAACAGACGTTGCATAGCCTCGAACAACGCCTTCGCCATCGATTCGCCAAACCACATTAATGCAATCGCACCTACTATCAGTACCGACGCCGACGCTAGCTCTTTCGACCTTGCAACCTGCCCTTTTTCTTTGGCCTGTTGCAAGCGTTTGGGCGTGGCGTCTTCTGTGCGTTCTTGACCGTCTGACTCTGCCATTTCAGTCCCCTAGCAATCTAACCGGATTAGACGACATATCTGTTGTTCGCCTTGCATCCAGAATAGCTCATAGTGACTATACAAGCCGCCAAGGATGTACCAACAAAGTAACAGACCCACGAGTAGCGCAAATGCAAAACCCAAAGAAAAGATGTTTAACTGAGGTGCAGCACGCGTCATTACACCAAAAGAAAGGTTAATCGTTAGTAGCGCGATAATGCCCGACAACGACATTGCTAATGCCGTTTTGAACATGATACCGAGCCACAACGCGAGTTCTCGAAAATCGACCGAAGTCAGAGAGCCACTGCCAATCGGCAAAGTCTTAAAACTGAACACCACCAACTGCAGCATTTTCAAGTGACCATCTGTCGCCAAAAAAAACATGGTCGCAAGCAACATGAACAACTGACCAAGTACTGGCGTATTCTGTCCGTTAGCGGGGTCAACCATTGAGGCGAAGCCCAAGCTAGATTGCATACCCAAGATCTGGCCGAGCATGACGAAGGTCTGAATCATAAACTGAGTAACAAAGCCCATGGCAACACCAATCACGATTTGCTCAAACACCGTTAAGAACCCTTGGAAAGAGAGCAGTTCGATCTCTTTGGGAACAGCAGGAATTGCGGGCATCACGGCAAAGGTGATAGCCAAACCTAAATACAGACGAATACGCGGCGACACGAAGCGTGCCCCTGTTACCGTCATCACCATCAGCATCGCTGAGATGCGAGTGTATGGCCAAAAATAATTGGCTAACCACTCTAGTACAAGGCTCGTTGGGTATTCCATATCGGTCTAATACAGAACTTGCGGCAAGCGTTCGATGAGTTCGAAAAAGAACTCCATCATCATCTGGGTCATCCAGTGTGCAAATAGCATCAACGCCAACAAAGTTACTATCAAACGCGGCAGGAAACTCAGTGTTTGTTCATTGATTGAGGTCGCGGCTTGGAAAACAGCCACAACCAAACCGATCAGCAGGCTAGGAATAATGATGGCGCAAACCATGATTAATACCATCCAAAGGGCATCTCGGAACAACTCTACGAATATTTCAGGATTCATTATTCCCCCAGCTACAAGGCAAAACTGCCGGCGAGTGTGGAGAGGATCAAGTTCCAGCCATCAACAAGAACAAACAACATCAACTTAAACGGCAGCGATACAATCATCGGTGACAACATCATCATACCCATGGCCATCAATACCGATGCCACCACCAAGTCGATGATTAGGAACGGTAAGAACAACATAAAGCCGATTTGGAAAGCCGTTTTTAATTCCGATGTGATAAACGCAGGAATCAGAACCGCCATAGAGACATCTTCAGGGTTGGCCACTTCAGCACCAGAGATCTCAACAAAGGTTTCAAGATCTTTGATTCGAGTCTGTTTAAGCATGAAAGACTTGATCGGACCTTGGGCAACATCGAATGCCTGTCGTGCCGATATCTGTTCATTGAGATAAGGTTGAACCGCCTGTTCGTTAACCTGATTGATTACCGGCGACATAATGAAAAAGGTCAAAAATATTGCGATACCAATAATCACTTGGTTAGACGGTGTTTGTTGTAAACCCATCGCCTGACGCAAAATAGACATCACCACAACAATACGGGTGAACGAGGTCATCAAAATCACCATCGCTGGCAAGAAGCCAAGCATGGTCATTAACGCCAAGATCTGAAGGTTTATCGAGTAGTCTTCACCGCCATTGGCATTGGTTGTCATGGTAAAGGCAGGTATGCCGCCACCATTGCCAGTTAAGCTGCCCGTGGTCATGGTTGTCGATTTGGCTTGGTCTTGTTCCATCGTGCTGATGGTTACCGACTCTGAGCCAGCGGTATTCGCAGGAATGACGGTGCCATCTTCAGTCTGTGCAAATACCGACATACTGAATACGAGTGAGCAGAGAAGAGTGAGCTGAACCAACAACACTTTAACCATTCGGAAAGCTCCGCTTTGGCAAACGTAAGATGAGTTCAAAAGTCCGTTACTTGTTTGCATCTTTTTTTATTAGCTGGGAAAGCTGACTTGAAAATGTACTTTTTTCCAGCATCTCCTGAGTAAGAGGTTTATCGAGCTTAGAAATTAGCTGAATAGATTGCGTGGTAATCCCGACTAAGAACTGCTCATCACCCGCTTGAACAATAGCGATGCGTTCTTTAGTACCTACAGGAATCTGCCTAACAATCGCCAAGCCTTGCTGATTCGACATTGCAGGCACTTGCATGCGCTTGAGTAGCCAAGCAATAAATAAGATGAAGGCTATAACGAAAATTAGCGACCCAAAAGTGGTCGCTAAATCGAGAGATGGCGGCGTTGCAGCAAAGGCAATGGAGGGAACAATTAATAGCCCTACTCCCAAGCCCCCTCTTAACAGCTTTGTCATTCCGAGAGAAGAGCTCGCCAGTCTTTGAGACAAAAAGCTCATTAACGCAGCTTCTTAATTCGTTCTGTTTGGCTAATAACGTCAGTCAAACGAATACCAAACTTGTCGTTCACCACAACAACTTCACCATGAGCAATCAAGGTACCGTTGACCATTACGTCCAGTGATTCACCAGCAATTCTATCTAGCTCAACGACCGAACCTTGGTTCAACTGAAGTAAATTACGGATACTGATCTGAGAGCGGCCAACTTCCATTGAGATAGTCACTGGAATATCCATGATGGTATCCAGCTTACGACGCTCATCTTCAGAAATCGGAGATGATGAATCAGTTAGCTCATCAAGTGGTGCCGCAAGCACGTCATCAACATCAATTGACGGTGCTGAAGGATCTTCACCAAGTGCTGCAGCCCATTCGTCTGCTAGCTTTTGATCTTCACTAGGTTCCATTACCAATTCCTATACTTTTATCTATTTTCTATTCGTCATCATCGCTGTTTTCTAGTTCAGACATTAAGTCCTTGCCTAGAAAAGCGAGATCAGTTTTAACCACATGGGGTCTTTGAATTTTTTCAGAAATCTGTACCGCAAGCTTCTCACCAGAACGCCCCATTTTCACACGGTAGGTCGGCAGTTCTTCGACAAACATCGTTGCGTGCTCAGGCATGTTCATTGGAATGACGTCACCGGGACGCAGCTCCATCAAATCACGCAGAGAAATATCTTGCTCTAGAAGGTTCACACGAAAGTTAACCGGCACATCCATGATTTCATCACGCAGTGCGGTACTCCAACGAACGTCGGTTTCCATTTTGTCAGATTGAACACCCGCATCAAGCAGTTCACGGATCGGTTCAACCATTGAATAAGGCATCACAACGTGGAAGTCACCACCACCGCCATCTACCTCGATGTGGAACGAACTCACAACGATCACTTCTGTTGGGCTCACAATGTTCGCCATACTTGGGTTCACTTCAGAATCCAGGTATTCAAACTCAACCCCCATCACTGGAGACCAAGCTTCTTTGTAATCTTCAAAAACAATTTTCAGCAGCAGCTGGATAATACGTCTTTCAGTCGGCGTGAATTCACGGCCTTCAATCTTGGCGTGGAAACGACCATCACCACCAAAAAAGTTCTCTACAAGAATAAAAACAAGACGTGCTTCCATGGTGATCAGCGCCGTACCTTTTAACGGACGGAAACGCACCATATTTAAACTGGTGGGTACATACAATGTGTTTTGATACTCACCAAACTTCATCATCTGTACGCCGTTGATCGACACTTCAGCCGTTTTACGCAACATATTAAACAAGCTAATCCGCATATGACGTGCGAAGCGCTCGTTAATAAGTTCAAGGGTCGGCATTCGACCACGGACGATTCGATCTTGAGATGAGAAGTCGAAATTGACCGCACTGTCATTCTCGGTTTCTAAGACATCTTCTACGTCTTCAACATCATCAACGCCATGTAACAGCGCATCAATTTCGTCTTGGCTTAATAAATCGGTCACAAATTACCTATTGAATTACGAAGTCAGTGAATAGCACTTTTTCAATCACAGGCTGGCCAACAGCTTGAGCCAGACTTGCTTTAATATCTTCAGTCGCCTTGTTTCGCAGTTCAACTCGTCCGGTTGGAGAGCGCAATTGATCGACCGTGGCCGAAGCGAACGTTGCTAGTAGCGTACTTTCTACAAGAGGAGAGTGATAGCGAGCCAAGTCTTCATTCTTGCTGCCTCGTACCATCAGCTGTGCTTTTATCTGCACTAGGCGATCTTTTTTATCACCTGTCACATTGAACAAGAAGGGCTGAGGAATATTAACATACATAACTGGCTCTGCAGCGACCATAGCAGTGGCTGGCTGAGACTGAGATTCAGAGGCACTATCATCGGAGCCTAAGAAAAAGAACAAAGCACCACCGATACCAAGCAGTAAAACGACTACCGCTATAATGATGATGAGGAGCTTACTCTTCCCTTTAGGTGCATCTTGTTCTTCGGCCATATCTTACTCTAACTTCCTGTTCTTTCTATTAACTAACGGTTCTTTATATTAACTGATGTTTTTATTAACTTAGTCTTCTTAGCCTGATATTAGGCATAATAACTAATTCCATCACGCTTTGATGAGACATTCAATTCAAGATTGCTGCCACTATCAAGGTTTTCGTCACCTTGACCATCATTTGTGCGGTTAGCGCCGGATTGTTGCTCACCACTGTTGTACCTCTCCTGCCCCTGACCAGAGTTCTGTTGTTGAACTGACGAATCAGCAAGCTGCATCCCTTGTTGAGCCAACATCTCTCTCAACCGAGGTAAGGTTTGTTCAATCACATCTCTCGCCTGCTGATTGCTCACAGTAAAGTGCACGTTTGCCACGTCATTATTCATGGTCATTCGAATTTTCATTTGACCCAGCTCTGGTGGGTCGAGGCGGATGTCCAAGTTCTTAAGGTTCTTAGACATCATCATTTGTACTTTTTCCGCTACCTGCTCGTTCGCGACTTCTTTAGTAAGCTGCAAAGGCGCTTGTTGAGCAGCTTGAATTTCAGCTCGAGTTGGCGCAGAACCCGCGGTGGCAGCGCCTTGAACACCCGCAGCAGAAGCGATCTGCTGAGCAAAGGTCGAATCTTTAGAATCTTCCTTAGCACTCGCTTTTCCAAGACCAGACAGTGCCGCTGCACCAGCTCCGGCTTTAAGTAACATGTCCGTTGAACCTGCTTTGGTCGCGGCAGGCGCAGCATTCATCGCCACCCCTTGTGCAGTTAAAGCAGGGTCTAACGCAGCTTGCTGTTGAGGTGAAGAAAGATTGGCTTGTTGAGCCGCTGCCTGTTGGGCCGCGTGCGCATTATTGGCGTGCAGCATTGCCGCCTTATCCGTAAGAGCATTGTTTGCTGATTGAGAAGCGGCCTGCGCTGACACTTGTTGTGCCGCCGTCGCTACAGCTGCTGTTGATGCTGCCGCAGCTAAGGCTTTAGTTTCGCTTGAATCCGTATTATCCCAATCGATAGCAGCGGGTTCACCAGACGCACTGTTCGCAGCCGGAGCTTGACTTAGCAGAGCTGTTGCTTGTTGTTGAACGTTTGCGAGCTGTTGATTCAACAGGTCTAGGTTAGAGGTCGCTTTAGCCAAAGCGGCTTGCTCATCAACCGTCAACTTAGCACCACTTTGTTGCTTGTGAAGCAAGCTATCGACAACAGACTGCTCTGATTCGATTTGTCCATTCAATTGGTTTAGCGCTTTGGTATGGGCATCTACTTGCTTTGCCAGTTCAATATCCGCGGCTGACAATGCTTGACTCTGATCGGCAGCAACCGCACTAGCTGCATTCTTTTGGCTCAGCTCTCGGCTCATACTGGCTTCAATTTGTTCTGGAGTGACGCCTTTATCCATCAACTGTCGGATTTCATCATCAGTCAGCTGAGAAACACCCTTACCTCCGGTAAGTACAGCGATTTCAGAATCAACTTCTAGAGCGCTACCTTGATTCGCTGCATTGGCTTGGCTCACTTGCTTACCCGCTTCACCTGCAACTGAAAGACCAGCAACTGAAGCTCCTGGGATATTACCTTGAGCTTGGTTGAACTGAGACTGTTGTGGCAAGGCTTTGCCGTTCGGAGTCTGATTCAGCGTTTTATTTGCCTCATCCAACTGGCCAAGCAACTTATTACCTTCATTCATCGCGGCACTTGCTTGCGATGCCTGCTTAGACTCATCTACCGCAGATGAAGCCTGCTCTTGGGGTTGAGCAACCTGTTCTTTCGAATCGTTAGTCGTAGCCTGCGCGTCTTTACCAACCGCCTTATCTGCGACATTGTTATCAGCGACAGTGCTATCAGCGCTCGAATGGGCTTTGAGCTGAGCCGCGGAATCAGACGCTGCCTCTGTAGATGTTTTATCTGTGGCTTTGTCACCCTCTACTCCTGAAGCTGCTTGCTTGCTTTGCGCTTCGCTCACTTCCTCAGTAGCCTTTGATTCGGCTGAATCACCTTTATCCGCTTCAGCTGACGCTTCACCTTCGGTAGAGGCCTGTTTAGCATCAGATTTTGTGGTGCTTTCTGAGTCTTTTACTGCAGCTTTACTGTCACTTTCTTCAAAGCCGAGCGCTTCCTTAAAGGATTCAAAGAAACCTTTAGAGTCTCCGGTTTCTTCTACCTTGGAAGAGGCAGAACCGGTGTCCAACAACGATGACGTTTTGTTGGCCGCTGAATTTGAGGAAAGACTAACATTCATATATACAAGCTCTATCTACTAGCTTTGCTGCCATGAACCAGGCAACAAAAAGAAAGTCGGGTGCTTTTTATGCCTTTGGTGGGCATAACGCGCAATTTTATATAAAACGGAGCAAGAAACATGCCTATAAGTTCTGTTCTCACAATATCGAGAGCAGCACCTGCGTCATTCGTGGCTTAGGATCACATCTTCTTTCGGCTGTATAACAGCGTCGAGAACTCATCCATTTGCTTTTGATCTCTTAGGTCTTGCAACTTTGCTTTTTCTTTTTGCTTTTTCTCCATCAACCACTCGTAGGATTTACGTTTTTTTCGTAACTCCATCCAGTAGTTTTGGCAATTGTCGACTTGATTTTTAAAGTGGTGCTCGGCTTCTCGCTGCTTGGATAATGTTTCATCTAACTGGGTTAAGAAACGATTCAAGTGACCATATTGACTCGCCGTTAAGCCAGCCTTACCACGGTCGACAAGCTGCTGGCAGTAATCAAGTCGATACTTTTCAATCTGCGCAACCTGCTCATAGTAACCTTGCAGCTCAGAGTTCGCTTTGTTAAGCGCAAGTACGGCTTGGTTCTCTTGATCTTTAGCTTGATCGAGCAAAAATTCTAATGCGTTATCCATGACTAACCTTATTCACTCGTTAGCCACCCAATACATGCTTCAACATGTTGACACACATGTCGTACGGGACAGTTTCTTTCATCTTCTGTTGCAAGTATTCGTCCAATTTCGGCTTCAAAGTGAAGGCACTATCAATTGCAGGGTCAGTTCCTGGCTTATAAGCACCAATCGAAACCAAATCTTGGTTTTTACGACAAATAGACAGCACTTGCCTTACCGCTTTCGACATCAAAACATGTTCTTCAGTGGTAATTTGCGGCATAACACGACTGACGGATTTCTCGACATCGATCGCAGGGTAATGACCCGCATCGGCCATCTCACGCGACAATACAACGTGACCATCGAGAATCGCTCGCGACGCATCCGCAATCGGATCTTGTAAGTCATCGCCTTCGGTTAACACGGTAAAGAAAGCCGTGATAGAGCCTTGTTCATCGTTGCCGTTACCCGCACGTTCCACCAGCGCAGGAAGCTTGGCGAATACTGATGGCGGATAACCTTTGGTTGCTGGCGGCTCACCCACAGACAGAGCAATTTCACGTTGAGCCTGAGCAAAACGGGTCAATGAGTCCATCAACAACAGAACATCTAAGCCTTGGTCTCGGAAATACTCGGCGACGGCCAGTGCGGTTTGGCAGCCTTTCAGTCGCATCAATGGCGATGAATCAGCAGGAGCCGCGACCACTACAGATCGCTTACGACCATCCTCTCCAAGAATCTCTTCAATAAATTCTTTAACTTCTCGTCCACGCTCACCGATTAGGCCTACGACCACTACTTGCGCAGTTGTGCCTCGAGTCATCATGCCCAGAGTTACGGATTTACCGACACCAGAACCTGCGAACAGACCGATACGCTGTCCTTTACCCACGGTTAACAATCCATTAATGGCTTTTAATCCAACATCAAGGGGTTCAGAAATCGGTTTGCGTGCTAACGGGTTGATTGGCTCAGCATTGAATGAAGCACGTTGCTCGGTATAGATTGGACCTAGGCCGTCGAGTGGATTACCGACGCCGTCGATCACTCGACCAAGCAGTTCCATTCCTACAGGGATACCACTTTCGGTGGTCATTGGCGTGACGCGAGCGCCAGGTAAGATCCCGGTGATTTGTTCGCTCGGCATCAAGAATAGATTATCGCCAGAGAAACCGACAACTTCGGCTTCCATCTGACCAGACATAGTTTCAACTAAACACAAACTGCCGATTGGTGCTTTACAGCCAGTCGCTTCAAGCGTTAAGCCAACAACACGGACTAACTTACCAGATGCAATTGGTCGCGATTTTAGCCCTTCGACTTTGTACTGACTGAGACGGTTCGCTAACTCAAGCATTACTCATGACCTTGGTGACGGTTTGCGCCGCAGAAGTTTTGAATGACGTTTTTCACGCGATCTTCCATGCGGTAGTTAACGCTCGACTCACCCGCTTCGATTTGTACATCACCACGATTAAGTGCGGGCTCCGCAACTAACGTCCAATTACGGCAATCCAATTCTGTTTCACCATATGCAGAGCGAATGATCGCCACATCTTCCGGGTTAAGCTTCAATGTAATTGCATGACCAGAAATTGGCAGGGACTCTACCGACTCTTTGACGGTATCTAATATGATTTGTGGATTGGTTTGCACTTCAACATGAACCACTTCTTTGACCATGGTCAGTACCATGTCTACCAGCTGCTTCTCAACCTGAGCATTCATCAGCTCTAGTGGCTGAGCAAACTGGTTGGCAAGCCCCATAAAGATGGCCACTTGTTGCTGAATGTACTCTTGGCCAGCGGTCACGCCTTCAAGCTTACCAGCTTGATTGCCTTCTTCATGGCCAGCGGCAAACCCTTCTTCTTTGCCTTTTTCGTAACCTTGTTTAAAACCAGCCTCTTGCCCTTGATGAAGGCCTTCCTGATAAGCACCTTGTTTGATCAGCTCGATCTGCTCTTCAGTTAGAACCAGCTCTTCATCTTCAATGGCTTCTTCAACCGTTGGCATCCAACCAGGATCGTAGTTAAAGGCCGTTTCTTTGGCTTGTTTATTCACATCAGAGGTATAGTCAGGTAGCCCCCATTTCTGAGGTTGGGCAACCGTATTATCTTCTTCAGGGCGAAGGAAGCCGCGTTTTCTATCACCTGACATATCAGTACCTATCTATGAGTGCATCCAACTGCATTGTAAATTCAAACAGTTAAACGGAGTTAATCTGTGGTTCGAGATTGGATAAAGAAAAGCCCCAACAGTGTGGGGCTTTGAGGTTTCTGTATTAAAGGAACTCGTCGGCGCCACCAGACAGCATAATCTCGCCACTGTCTGCCATCTTCCTCGCAATACCCAATATCTCTTTCTGAGCCGCTTCCACATCAGAGACTTTCACTGGCGGCATCGCCTCAATATCGTCTCTCATCATATCGGCAGCACGTTTAGACATATTCTTGAAGATCTTCTCGCGTAGACCATCATCAGCACCTTTAAGCGCTTTCTGTAGAATGTCTTGTGGAACATCACGCAGCAGTCGCTGAACACCTTGGTCATCAACTTCAATTAGGTTTTCAAAGACAAACATAAGATCTTGAATCTGGGTTGCCATGTCTTCGTCTTGATCTCGGATTTGATCCATCAAGACACCTTCTACGTTGTTGTCCATGTAGTTCATGATCTCAGCCGCAGCTTTCAGGCCACCAATTTTGGCAGCTTGAGCACCCGCTTGACCCGCAAACTGTTTCTCCATGATTTCGTTCAGTTCAGCAAGAGCTGACGGTTGAACTTCTTCAAGGTTCGCAATACGCATCATTAGATCCAGACGAACACGCTCTGGGAACTGTGACAGAATCTCAGCCGATTGATCGGCATCGAGATACGACAAAACAATCGTTTGAATTTGAGGGTGTTCGTTGATGATGATACTCGCCACCTGACGAGGATCCATCCACTTAAGCGAATCCAAACCTTTCGAACCTGTGCCGAGAAGGATTTGATCGACAAGGTTATTCGCCTTGTCTTCACCCAGAGCAGCCACCAATGCGTTACGCATAAAGTCTTCGCTGCCCATACCAATGTTGGTGTACTTCTGAATATCATCTAAGAAAGCACGGTGCACTGCGCCGACTTTCTCTTGAGATAAATCCGTAGCTCGCGCCATCGCACTACCGACACGCTGAACCTGCTTTGGCTCTAGGTGACGAATAATACCAGCAGCGTCTTCTTCGTTTAAACTGAGCAACAAGATCGCAGCGCGCTCATCGCCTGAGATAGAGCCGATATCCACGCTAGAGACATCAAGCACTTCACCGCCTTCAGTTTGTTGTGGAACTATTTCGTTAGCCATCTACCATCCAATTCTTAACTACTTGAGCTGCTAGCTCTGGTTCATTCGCTACAAGTGCACGTACTGCTTTCAGCACGTCCTCGTCTTTATGAAGGTTTGGCAAGTCAATGCTTGAACCAAATTCAAACAGCTCACCACCTTCAATATCACCACCAATTAAGCTGGTTTCGCCGTCGACACCAATTGGCATGCCATCAGGGCCGTACATTTGATCATCATTGTCAGCTGCAGGATTAAGCAGTTTCTTCATTGCAGGGCGAACAAGTACCAATACCACCACAATAATAACCAAGGCACTCGCAAACCAACGAACCCAATCATTAAAGTTTGGATGCTCCCAGATAGGCACATCTGCCACAACATCTGTCACTTGTGGTGCGAACTGCATGCTTAACACGTTCAGTAAATCGCCGCGGCTTTCATCAAATCCAACAGTACCAATCAATACCTGACGAATCGCGTTGATTTCGCTGGCAGGGATTGGAGTATGAACCACTTCGCCCGTATCTGGGTTCAACGATTGACGGTCTTTGATCGCTACCGATACCGTCTGGCGATTCACCGTGCCACTCTGTTTACGTTCATGGCTGATGGTGGTGTCTAACTCAAAGTTTCGGGTCGCTTCTTTGTGAACCGAGCCTTGCCCCGTCATTGCGCCGTCTTTCATCTGAGCAACATCTTGTGGGATTGAGGCATCAGCAGGTGGCTGATTACTCAAAGCTCCAGGAATACCCGCCACAGTATTACCGTTGTTGTAATCTTCTAAGGTGTATTCACTTCGAGTCGCAGGTGTATTCGGATCAAAACGCTTTCGGGTTTGTTCCACTGCACTGAAGTCGAGCTGAATATCAACCTGAGCGGTATAGTTACCAAACCCAAGAATAGGAATCAGAATAGAATCAATTTTTTCACGTAGAGCCTGTTCTTGATTGCGCTCTAACTCGTGTTCTTTACGACGCGCTGCAGACATTGGGTCTTGAGAGCCTGAGCTCAACAATCGACCATGCTGATCGGTTACCGTAATACGTGAGGTTTTCATTCCCGGAACGGCACTAGCGACCATATCAACAACAGAATCGACTTCTTGTTGCTTAAGATTGTTGCCGGTTTTAAGGGTTAGGAATACGGAAGCGGAGGCTTCTTGATTGTGACGCACAAACACGCTTTGCTTCGGCAACGCCAGTAAAACCTGAGCTTTACGCACCTGTTTCATCTGCTCAATCGCTTTGGCAAGCTGTCTTTCACGGCTTAATTTAAGGCGTTCTTGTTCTAAACGTTGTGATACACCAAAGCCCATGTCTTGCATGAGGATGTCATCACCCGCGTTTCGCTCTTGGTTCAAACCCGCTCGTACCATATTAAGCTTCAATGAGTTGTACTCACTCGCCGGTACTGAGATGGTATTGCCTTCAAGCGTGTACTCGATCTTTTGCAGATCCAAGTAATCAAGAACGGGGATCAATTCTTCTGTTTCGTAAGCCCCTAGTGGACGCATTTCTGGCTCTTTCACCCAGAAAAACAGCATCACAATCAGCGCTACACAGATAGAGATAGAAAGGACTAATACGACCTGACGGAGTAAATCGAGATCACCGACAGCCATATCGAACTTCGATGAACTGCGTTCACCTAGATCGGGATTTTGCCCTTCTCCGTCTAGCTCAGAGCCTGCAATAAGTGCGTGGTCGTTGCTATCGCTTACGGTTAAATCTGTTGTTTGACTATTATCTGCCACTATTTAACTACCCAACTTATACCGGCATATTCATCAGCTCTTTGTACGATTCGACCAATTTATTTCTAATTTGGATCGTCGCCTCAAAAGCCACGCTAGATTTATTACGAGCAATCATCACGTCCGATAGGGATACGCTTTGGTCGCCACTATCAAAACGAGCTTGAAGATCACCAGAGGTCTTTTGTAATGAGTTCACATTATTGATGGCATTAGTCAGCATGTTGCCAAAATCTGCACCGACCGCTTGCCCCGTTGCTGCGGGACGCGCGCTGGCAGCTTCGACCATCATCGCCTGCATTTCGCCTTGTAAACCATCTATTCTCATCTACTACCTCAGGAGTCAAAATTATGACCATCTATTTAGCTGTATTATTGACAGAGCAATTAGCGTGCCACACATTAAATTGACTAGATATCGTATTACACTAGTCAGAAAGCTGACACTACTAATCTATCCTCAGTTTGGGATATCTATTCCAGCATCGCGCATTTTCGCCAGCTTGTAACGCAATGTACGAGGGCTAATCCCCAGTTTTTCAGCCATATCTTTGCGTCGGCCATTACATGCTATCAGGGTTTCAAGAATGATCGCATACTCTTGATCTCTAAGCTCATTACCTAACCCCTCGCTGCTAGCCGCGATTTTATTAATTGGGTTTGCTTCGGCAATAGGCTTGATTTCTGGCGCAGCAACATCACTGCCTTCGACGATTTGTTGTAGGCTGCTTGCGTCTTGCCAATCAACACCTTCAAGAAGGATGTGCTCGCCAGAGATGTTCTCTTGTTCGCTCAATATTAACGCACGCTGTACCACGTTGTCTAATTCACGAACATTTCCCGGCCACGGATAATTGACGAGTTTGCTGATCGCTTGTGCCGACATCACTGGCACTGGCATACCAAGCTTGGTGCAGTGGCGCTCAACTAAGTGCTTGGCCAAAGGCTCAATATCACCTTTACGCTCGCAAAGCGGAGGCCAAGAAATTGGGAATACATTCAGGCGATAGTATAAATCTTCACGAAAGTTCCCTTCAGAAACATACTGTTTTAGATCACGGTTACTGGTCGCTAATACGCGGACGTCTAATTTGATGCTCTTGCGGCTACCTAACCGCTCAACTTCGCGTTCTTGCAATACACGCAGTAGTTTGGCTTGTAGGCTAAGATCCATTTCACTGATCTCATCCAACAAAATAGTGCCGCCCTGCGCTTGCTCGAACTTCCCTGGGCAAGCTTGGATCGCGCCAGTAAATGCGCCTTTTTCATAACCAAACAGAGTCGCTTCTAACATGTTGTCTGGGATCGCCGCGCAGTTAATCGCGACAAACGGGCCATCTTTTCGGCTAGAGGCATTGTGAATGTAACGAGACATCACTTCTTTACCAGAACCACTTGGGCCTAATACCATGACGTTGGCATCGGTTTTAGCCACCTTATCAGCCAACATCATTAACTTGATGCTTTTCTCATCGGCAACGATAGCGTCGCCATTATCATCCGATTTTACGGGAGCATAACGGCTCACCATATTTAGCAGAACTTCTGGCGCAAATGGCTTTGCCATATAGTCTATGGCGCCCTCTTTCATTGCAGCAACGGCATCTTCGATGTTGGCATAAGCTGTCATCAACAGCACAGGCAAATTTGGCCAATGCTGCTTGATATTTCTCAATAGTGCCAAACCACCCATGCCTGCCATCTGAACATCAGATACGACAATATCAACGGAGTTAGACTTTAATTTGACCAGAGCATCTTCCGCACAATCCGCTTCCAGCCATTCATAGCCAGCAAGCGCGAGCGTGTCGACAAGGGCTTCGCGTAGACCTTCATCATCTTCGACGATTAACACTTTGCTTTGAGCCATAGGATTCTCCAGTGTAAATTCAGTTAAAACTTATTCGTTTTCAGAAGAAGCACTTCTTTCCAGCGGCAAGCACATGGTAAAGCATGCGCCGTCCCCTTCTTCTGATATCAATTCAAGTCGGCCTTCATGTGCACGACATACCATTTGTACAACCGCTAAGCCTAGACCTGTACCTTGCGAACGAGTGGTAAAGAAGGGTTCCATGATTTTACCTTGAAGCTCTTTCGGTACGCCCGGCCCACTGTCTTGCACTGATATCTTAAGCTCGCCGTTTACGGGTCTAAAAAAAACATCAATCTGCGATTCTTTACCCGCAATTTGAACCGCGTTCAAAACCAAGTTACTTAACGCTGAAGCGATGGCGTTGGCGTTGCCAAACATTTGAGTCTGTTCGCCCTCAACTTCCTGGCAATAATCAATCTGACTGGTTTTCAATGCCGCTTCCACCATAGGGTGAAATTCGGTAATCAATTCAGCCACGGTAAAAGGTTTCACCACCTTATTATCGCCACCTTTGGCAAACAACAACATATCATTCACTTGCTTCTCTAAGTCATGCAATCTATCCATAAGCTTAGATTGAAAACGCGTTTTTGTTGCCGGCGGCAGATTCGGCGCGGCAAGGTTTGATGCATACAGCATCGCACTAGATAACGGCGTACGGACCTGATGAGCAAGCGAAGCCACCATTCGACCTAACGAAGACAAGCGTTGAAGATCACTCACTCGAGACTGCAATAGACGAGTTTCTGTCAGGTCGGTAATCAAAATCAGCTGACCTGTAGTAGAGGCTGAAATGGCCAAACGTACCTTTCGACCGTTCTTTAATGAGATCTCATGACCATCATCGTCTTTTGGGTCGAAGGCACTTTGAATCACTGAAAACCACTTCTCACCAACCAACTCAACCCCAAGGATACGGTGCGCTTCAGGGTTCGCTTCTCTTACTTCGCCATGAGTATCTAACAAGATAACCCCTGCAGGCATTACATCGAGTACTTGCTTATAGCGTTCAACCTGCTGCTCAACAGAATCTAGGTGTGATTGATTTTCTGGTTCGTTCGATACGTGCATGTCAAAAATTTGCCTCAAATACTAAAACAGCCTGAGACGTATAACACGAGTCAGGCTATTTGCTATATTTATCACATAGTTAAGCAAGCAACAACTCGACTATGGTTTATCTGTTCACTTAGCTAGAATTGCCAAATAGCTAAAAAGTGTGTGCTAGTTTTTCGTTTTCATCTAAAACTGGACACTATCGCTGCAAGTTATATTTACGCATTTTTTCAACCAGAGTGGTTCTGCGCATTCCAAGCATGTCAGCAGCACGGGCAACAATGCCTCCTTGCGCTTCCAAGGCTTGATTGATCATATTCACTTCCATATCCGCGAGTAACTCTTTCAGGTTAACCCCTTCTGGCGGTAACTCTTGAGGTGCATTGGCGTTGTCGGCAAGTTCATCTTGCTGATCAAAGCTGAAATCTTCTGCGAACAAGTCGGAAAGTGTATCACGCTCTTGCTCTTCTTCAGATACAAAGCTATTAAACTCAGGCTGGAACTCAGGAATATCGCTGTATCGATATTTAGTTGGAAGGTGATTCACATCAACCAAGCTGTTTGGATACAGGATAACCATTCGCTCAACCAGGTTCGCTAATTCACGAACGTTACCTGGCCAGTAGTGCTCCATTAGAGAGTTAATCGCACGAGCGGTAAAGCAGATAGGCATGCTGCCTTCCGCTTCCATTCGAGTCATCAACTCTTGAAGCAACAGTGGAATATCTTCTTTACGGTCCTGAAGCGCCGGCATTTCGATTGGGAACACGTTCAAGCGGTAGTAAAGATCTTCACGGAACAAATCATCATCGATCATATCTTCAAGGTTGCGGTGGGTTGCCGCAATCACACGAACATCAGCTTGTATGGTGCTGTTACCACCGACGCGTTCAAAGCATCGCTCTTGCAGTACACGCAACAACTTAACTTGCATCGCCATTGGCATATCGCCAATTTCATCAAGAAACAGTGTGCCACCCTCAGCCAATTCAAAACGACCTTTACGTGCGGTAATCGCACCAGTAAACGCACCCTTCTCATGACCAAACAATTCACTCTCAAGTAAATCTGGTGGGATAGCACCACAGTTTACCGGCACGAAAGGCCCAGTACGACGTTTAGAGTGATAGTGAATATTACGCGCTACAACTTCTTTACCGGTACCAGATTCACCAAGAATCAGCACGTTCGCTTCCGTAGAAGAGACTTGTTCAATTAAGTGACGTACTTCTTGAATGCCAGCACTTTGTCCTACTAGGCTACGAAATAGAGTGTTCTTGCGTGCCGAAGACACCACTTGAACACCTTTGCGACCTAAGAAGTCTTTACAGTGTCTTAATGCATCACTTAATTGAGGGTAGTTAAGAGGAAGTTCAAGCTCACCAACATAGTTAGTCAACTCGTCAACCGGGTGATTGTTTTTGCCAATCACCAGTAAAGGGATGTGATTGGCGTGAACAAGCTTTTCGTTCAGTAATGCGTTGAAGCCTTTACCTTTAATGGTACCAATAATGCAGCCGGCCCACTGTAGTGACCAGTCAACTTTACGTGCTTGTTCAGAGCTGATTACTTCGCAGCTCTCTCCTACAAACTCTAATATTGTGCTTAAATTGTGACGATCTTGAGCGCTATCGTCGACGACAAGCAGTTTTGCCAAACCTTGCATAAGTAGGAATTATTGCCTTTATTTTGGTGCGATGCGGAAAAACGGTGAGCGACGTAGTCTATAAAACAATGAAAAGTATCAATGATTATGGTCTACGTGGACAAATTTAGGAAATCAGCAACGAAAAAAGCCATTAGGCTATCTAATGGCTTCTATTTTATTTGATTAAAAAAATAAGGCAACCAACCAATTAAGGGATATGAGATTGGTTAAAACTGCAATTTTTCTTTAAATACCTACGTCAGCAGACGTCAAGTTGTGATATTCGTTCGGAATTTGGTCCCAAGCGCTCTTAATTTCGCGAATAATATCGATAACATCATCAATAGGCTGTGGGTCATTTTTGTGATTTGCCGCAGAAATTTGCGTGATCATGAACTCATAAAGTTGATCTAGGTTTTTCGCAATATCGCCACCATCGTCCATAGATAGGCAACTGCGTAGGCTAATAATGATATCTAGAGCCTTACCAAGTCGCTCACCTTTCACCGGGATGTTACCCGCTTGCATTGCCGCTTTACCTTGAATCAAACGCTCGATAGCACCTGCCATTAGCATCTGTACAATCTTATGCGGTGAAGCAGCCGTTAGCTGACTATCCACTGATACCTTTTTATATGCCTGTAAAGAACCGCGCATAGTAAACCTCTTCTATAAAAACTTTTTGTATTGTTGAACTGATTTAGCACCGTGACGATATTTGTGTAGGGCCTTACCTACTCGACTCGTCTCAGACTGCATCAATTCGACTAATTTTCTGGTTCTGATAATGGCTTCAAACCATTCAGAACTTTGCTTAACGTCGGGGTGTGAGTCGATTATTTGAAGCACGTTTTGCAATAACTGTTCTCTGTTATCGACAAGCAGCGTTATTTCTTCAGCATTAATTTCACTAAATTCAAGCTTAGAGAGAATTAATTGATCGAGTTCACAAAGCTCTTTTAGCTGGCTATTCATCTATTAGCCCAACGCATTCATCATACTGCCCAACTGAGATTGCATCTTACTGGTCGCATCTTGCATGGCCGTAAACTTAGAGTGGGTACGGCTCTCAAGGCTGTCCATGCGGCGGTCAAGCGCGCTTTGGTCATCTGCTAGGCGGTAATTTTGCTCGACCAAGCTCTTTTCTCGAGTACGGATTGAACCCGTGATACCTGTAATGCCTTGAATCGCGTCTTCCACTTTTTTAGCGAAGCCGTTGTTGCCACCAAAGAACTCACCCAACTTATCAAAGTTATTGTTAAGTTGACGGTCAAGCATGTCGTAGTTGATTTCTAACGAGCCTTGTCTTGTGGTCGTGATACCAAACTCGGTCAAAGATTTTAGGTTATCAGGCGCGCCTTCAATGCTTGATGAGAACACACCTTTTAATCGTGAGTCGGCGTTACGCACGGTACTGTCACCAGACAGCGGGCCTTTTTGGCCAGTCGTTGGGTCAACACCCGCCAAGTTTTTAGACACTTGGTAAAACTGATTATAAGAATTAACAAAAGCTTCAATGTCTTGGCGAACACTATTACGGTCGTACTCCACACCAATTTCTGCCGGCGGCTTATCTTTAGGTGTTTTTCCTTTTACCGTAATATCGATGCCTTCCACGGCATCTTCAATCACATTGTTGTTACTTGAGAGCTGAGCAACGCCATCCAAGACAACCATTGAATCTTGTCCGGCTTGAACTTCCGTCATACCACTGTAGGTATCGAAAGACTCTTGAGCCTGAGCAAGATCAGCTTGTGCTTTATCGACCTTCTCTAATTGCTCACGCTCTTCCGGATCGAGTTTGGCACGTTCAATTTTTTTGGCTTGTTCAGCGGTCAATTCGCCTTTTTGAACTTTCTCAGCGAGCTCTGCTTTTTCTTGTGAGATCTTTTCTTCGATACGCGCTTGTTCAGCCTCTAGCTTTTGCTGGGCTTCTTTTGGCGTCACGTAAGAATCTGTCAACGTACCTGAAGCAGCATTTGACCACCCCGGCACATCAGGAGCTTTCTCTATCGCTTTTTCATCAAGCTCAAGTTCAGGTGTGTAGTAAGAATCAAGAAGCGTACCAGATGCAGTTTCCGTCCAACCTGGGATATTGTCTTCCGGCATGACAGATTTTGCCGCTTTAGCTGCATCAAGGGCAGCTTGTCCGTCGGCGGCGGCTTGCTCACCGTAGCTAAGGCTTTGAGAGCCTTCATCAGCTAATGAAGTAGCGTCGGTCTGGGATGCAGGAAGGGCATTACCGTCTTCATCGATTGTTTCACTCGCATTTGGATCATCGTTCGAAATCACGTCATCAACGAGTTGTGCGGCTTTTCCTGCAGGAGTTAGAGCAAGAACATCTTGAGCTGCAAGGCGCGCTTTCTCTAAAGCTTTAACGCGCTCTTCAAGAGTTTTGTATTCGAGTTTTTTTAGGGGATTAGCGGCATCTGACTCAACGTTGATGCTGATCTGCTGGTCTGAACCAGACTGATTCGAGGCAACGATAAGTCGTGGGCCTTCAACATCGTTGATAATAGATGCACGAACGCCTGGGTTGCTATCTGCACCGTTTATACTGCGAACAACATCGATAAGTTTCGATCTGTCGCCAACTTGCACATCAAAGCTGTCATCACCAAGCGAAACCTGCAGCTTACCTGGGCCAAATTTCATGTCCTCTGACAGTACATCAGAAGCCACTTTATGGCTTTGGGCAAGCTGCAACACATCGATGGCATATTTGCCAGCGATCGCTTCGGTAGTCGCGGTTGCAGAGACAAGAGCTTCATCAGTACTTTCCACTGTTCGCACAGCGAAAGCTTTTTCCTGACGAAAGTTTGTCATCAGGTTTTTCATCGAATCGAGGGATTCTCTGAGTCTTCCATAGGCACTAATGCTGGTATCGATTCGCGTTCGTTCATTGTCAATTCGTTGCTGTTTAGGTACACGCTCCGAATCAACAATTTTGCTGACCATGGAATTGATATCCATGCCAGACGAAATCCCCATTGGGCCAAAACTCATTAAACCACCTCAATAATACGACTTAAACCTTCACCTCAAATATTCGACTATTTGAGTTTTGGGCTGCTAGGCGTCTTAGAATTTCAAGCATTTCTTCATCGGGTATTTGGCGAATAATATCACCGGTTGTGGTCTCATAAATGGTCACCACATCCCTACCCGACTCTTCATCGACCTTAAAGGCAACACCCTTATTGAGGGAGGAGATAAACTCGTTTACCTTCTCCACCATTTTGACTCGCTCTTCATCATTTAGCTCTTGTCTATGTTGAGCTAATTGAATCGCTGCTTCGGTAGCTTCCTCTTTCGATTTCTCTACCGTGCCATAAGATGTTGCTTCTTTTAGTCGCGAAATACTCGACGCACTACTACCTTCATCGCTTGCAATTTTAATGCCATTAGGTGAGCCATAAGGCTGGATGTTCGATGCGTTGGATGATATTTCCATAACACTCTCCCTCCCTCCTTTATGAGCCATACAGTAAAACTCTACCCAGAGTAGAGTTTACCGCTACTTACCGAGGTAAGTTTAGCCCAATAAGCTTAGAGCTGCTGATGGTGATTGTTTTGCTTGAGCTAGGATAGAAGTGCTCGCCTGTTGTAGGATTTGAGACTTAGTCATAGCTGTTGTTTCTTTCGCGTAATCGGTATCTTTGATACGGCTCTTAGACGCATTAACGTTTTCGTTAATATTATCTAAGTTGCTAATTGCATGGTCAAAACGGTTTTGGAAAGCACCAAGAGATGCGCGGTTACTATCAACAGATTTTAGTGCGCCATCAATGATAGATACCGCTTCGTTTGCACCTGCAACCGATGTTACGTCGATATCGTTAACAGTAACGTCTTTACCTGCACCGATACCTAATTCACCAGCAAGACTGCCACCGAACTCAACATCACCATCAACTTTTTGGCTTGAAGCGAAAAGTTGCAGTTTACCGCCTTCGCCTACCGACGCTTTAACGTCTTGGCTTTGACCGTTGATGTAAGTTGCTAGCTCTTCCATATCGTTGCCTTCCTTCGCAGAAATAGACAACTCTTGTGCTTCACCAAACTTATCGTTGTATTTGATCGTTAAGTCAGCACCAGCACCTACACGCCAAGAAGCATCTTTGCCTTCTGTAACGCCGTAGCTCTTACCACCCATGTCTTGAGTGTCGGTACGCATGTTGTTCATAGTCAGCATTACTGCTTCACCAGAATCTGCACCGATTTGGAAAGATTGGCTGCCGTAAGTACCGTTAAGAAGCTTATTACCACCAAAAGAGGTCGTTTCAGCAATACGGTTAAGTTCTGTATTTAGAGCAGAGACTTCTTCTTGGATCGCAACACGTTCAGATTTGCTGTTTGAACCATTTGAAGATTGAAGAGAAAGGTCACGCATACGTTGCAGAATGTTGGTTGACTCATTCATTGCACCTTCAGCTGTCTGTGCAATAGAGATACCGTCATTCGCGTTTTTCACAGCCATATCTAGGCCACGGCTTTGCGACGTTAAGCGGTTAGAGATTTGTAGGCCAGCAGCATCATCTTTTGCGCTATTGATTTTATAGCCAGAAGACAAACGCTCCATTGATTTTTGAGTACCTTCAGCCGCGCTATTTAGGTAGCGCTGAGCCGTCATTGCAGACACATTTGTGCTTACATTAATCGCCATAGTTGATCTCCTTTAGGCATTTTTAATGTACTTATGTGACTCTCACCTCACACAAATACATGTCAATTTTGTTTATGCACCAGTGTCTCTCTCACCTTACATTGGTACATATCATTTCTCTCAATCCCTTTAACGGCCCCTTAATTAGAAGCTTTAATAAAAAATGCGCTTTTTTTCATATTCTTTTCAACAACAAAGGAAAGTGTGATCGGGCTTCAATTAATAGGGCGACATTCGCTAAAGTTTCCCGTTTTCTTGATTATTGAGCGTGGTGTTGAATATAAAACCAAAAGAGATCCCTGAGATCTCGTTCTATTCGATTCTGGGATGACGATGAATCTTCTCATCGACCAATAAGTAGCTCGTCACTCCCTAGAATGATAAGCGAGAACTAAACAAGTCCGCTCATTAAAAGTCAGATTCCTGATACCTCGTTTTACTCGGTTCTGGAATGACGAAAGGTAGCTTCGGTACAATAAGCGATGAAATTATCATTTCCCGATCCCGTCATTCCCTACAGTGAGGAACGAGCGTGATAGGGAATCTCGCTTTCGCTTCTGTTTACCCGCACTACACTTTTCCAAATACACCTTCACCAAATTTCAGGCAATAAAAAACCCAGCCGAAGCTGGGTCTGTTTAGCGCTCATCTCTCACCACGAGCTAATTTGTGGAAGCCTAACGTTAACGCTTATGATCAAAACTACTTATAGTCAACGTGGCCTTTCAATCGATTAACCTAGTAGGCTAAGTGCCGAGTTCGGTGCTTGCTTCGCTTGAGCAAGAATCGAGCTTGAAGCTTGAGAAAGGATCTGAGACTTAGTCATCTGAGTCGTTTCTTTCGCGAAGTCGGTATCTTTAATACGGCTCTTAGATGCATTAACGTTTTCGTTAATGTTGTCTAAGTTGCTGATAGCGTGGTCGAAACGGTTTTGGAAAGCACCCAGTTCAGCACGGTGGCTGTCGACATACTTAAGTGCCGCATCGATAACCGCTACAGACTCTTGTGCGCCACCAACTGATGTTACGTCGATAGTATCAACCGTTACGTCTTTGCCAGGTTGCATGCCTAGTTCGCCAGCAAGGCTACCAGAGAATGCCACTTCGCCTTCAACTTTGTTGTTACCAGTAAACATTTGTAGCTTACCATCTTCAGTTACAGACGCTTTCACAGAGTCTTGTTGACCGTTGATGTACGTTGCTAGCTCTTCGATGTCGTCACCCGCTTTTGCGCTGATGTCGATTTCTTGTGCTTGACCGAAGTTATCAGTGAACGACAGTTTTAGGTCGTTAGAGCCAGCTTGAACGTTCCAATCTTTGTCTTTCGCGTTCTCAGTTTGGTAGCTCTTACCACCCATCTGAGCATTATCAGAGCGCATGTCTTTCAGTTGAAGCATTACCGCTTCACCGTTATCCGCACCGATT
>NZ_PIGD01000016.1:0-118886 GCF_003050085.1 Vibrio sp. 10N.286.48.B8
CACCAATACAACGGTGGTTTGACTCCCAATGAATCAGAACGATTGTTCTGGTTAAACTCTAGGAACGTGGCCAATATCAGTTGACCACTACAATTTTCAATACGTTAAGTGCAAATACTACTAATCTGTCCAAGGTTTAGAGGACCTTGAACAGATTAGGTATACACGAGCTTAAATTAAACGTTGGAACGCGCGTTTTTCTTCTTTGATTTATAGGCTTTCATTGAAATTTTTAAAGCAAGCTGTTTTTGTTTAATTGAAATGAGTTGTCTAGTTACGACCTTATAGTGTAACTCTGTGATAAAGTTTTTTTCCCAAGGTGTAAGGCGGTCAAACCTCAATAAAATAGTGTCATTGAGTACATTGAACAACTCGTATTGGCTTTTATCCATTCGACTGCTAAGCATTCAATTAGAGCACTTAGCTAGAGAAATGACGTTAAGGCTTTCTACTTTCTCATTTTTTCCTAAGGTAATGATTCGATAAGAGATCCCACTCTCTAATAGTGGTCTTATTTCGATGTTGTCACAAAAACTAACGGCGACTTTTTCTACTAAGCGGTCCATATTCAAAGTTTTCTTTTTTACGAAAACAAGAGTGACACTATCGCCCTCTGACTGTGTATTTACGAGTGTGATTGAGCCTAACTCTTGTGGAAGTTGGCTTGAAATAACTGTCGCTCTATAATCGGCAAGCCCATTAGATTTTATTGGGCTTATCTGACAACCGTTAAGCATGACACTGACGAAGAGAATTACAGTTGTTCGTAGCATTATGCGCTCCTTCTTCCTTTCTTCTCCCTTTAGGAGCCTTAAAATATTTATGGATACAACGTGAAGACATAGAAGATAAGAGCGCACTGTAATCTAAACTGAATGTGACTTTTTCCCCTACAAATAGTGGTTTCTGTGAGGATTCAAGGACAAGATGATCACTGGTTGAAGACATGATCTTAATCCCATTCGGAGCCTTAAGCCCGCTGACACAAACATCTTGGCGGCCTAATGCTAGAATAGCTTGTGAGACCTCCCCTCTATCTTGAAGGTTTTCTTTTTCACCAAAAGCATTTAACCCCCGACTCCCCCAAGGCAAAGTCGGTTTAGTCTTGGATTCAATCACTTCAGCGGTCAAAGAAATCGCATCCGTATGTAAGCCTTTGATATTTTCGTGCTCTAAAGGCTCACAGCCTAAAAAAATGGCTTCTCCTATACGAAGGTTATTAACTCGAGTTAAGCCTGTTCTCTGAAGAGCCCAGTTAACTGAAGCAGAATTACCCCCTGAAATAATTTCTAGACTGACCCCAAATGTAGCTTCAATTCCATCGGCAAGCACAGAAAGAATACTCATATTTTGATCATCTGGAGCGACACCATACCGACAGGCTAAATTCGTACCAATTCCTTTTATCGTGATGTTTGGTAAAGAAATAATCTCTCGGATAAAATCAATCACGCGATTTGGCATCACACCTTCTCTGAGATCGCCAAGCTCAACCATAATAATGATACCGTGACAGCAATTTTGTTGTTCCGCTGCATGTGAAAGCCTCTGAATCACTTCAACTTCAGAGTTTAAACTCATATCACTGTATTTTATTACGCTCGCCACTTGACTGAGCATGGGTGTACGTATCAGCATTTTAGGGATAGCAATGCCAGATTCAGTCATCTTTTGAAGATTTTCGATTCTTGAATCGGCTAACATTGTTGCGCCAGCATCAATAAGAACTTGTGCGATGATAGGGTGGCCGAGGAAGGCTTTTGTTACAGGCGTAACGGATATATTTTTCAGTGAGAGCTGAGAAATCAGGAACTGAGCGTTATGATGAACTTTCCCACAATCGATGTCTAACCTAGGGTAGTTCACCCTTTTTCGGCCAGTTTACTTGCTATTATAGGAAAGGCTGACGTTACGATGTGCAGTAGATGTTCAACAGGCTGTGACAAGACATCAGTAACCGGTAAACCAAATTCGGTAGTGTAAGTGTCTATCGCACAACGTGTTTCATCCAACGACATATCTTCATGATTCAGTGTTAGTCCAATAACATTGGTATTAGAAAACGTTTCGATAAGATTGATTTCTGAGGCAATCGAAGGCATTGAGCAATCAGGAAAATCACTACGATATAAACGTTTAGGGGCATGTTGCAGTATCACACCCGTTGGACAACTGCCACGTAAGATAAAAGCGCTGGTTGAAAACGCAGGGTGACTCAAGGCTCCTTGCCCTTCAATAATAATCAGATCCGGATTTTCTTTTTCATAGGCCTGTACAATGACAGATTCCAACTCACCGGCACAAAATTGTGAAGGAACAGCATCGAGTGCAACGCAGTATTGTGCGCCCTGCATAATGCCTGTTTGACCAGTAGCAATCAGAACGACGTTAAGGCCTTTTTTAGTCAGTTCATTCGCCAATATTGTTGCTGTTGTTCGTTTTCCTAGCGCGCAATCCGTCCCCATTACAGCAATTCTCGGGCATTTAACGTTGTGTATTTTCCCGCTAAACGTTTTCAGTTCGCCTTTATTTTTGGGTTTGCGAGTATCGAATATTCGAACGTTATTCTTTAAGCTGGCTTCTAAAAATAGAGGATCATCGGTTAGGAATTCATGTAAGCCATTTACGATGTTCATTCCTAGTGACATGGCATTTAAAATGATGCTTTTATCTAAGTCAGATAAAAAGCCACTTGATGGCGCAATGCCAAAAATGAAGTAATCAGGAATGCTTTCTGCGTGAATGATAGCTTCTTCAGCATTAGCAAGGATCGGTATTCCATTGGCTTTGTTATCAAGAACTTCACCAGCATCTAAGCCAGCAGACTCACTATCAATAACCGATAGAATACGATAGCTTAACGAATGTCTCACTAACCCATTAGCGGTTTTACCATCAATTTTACCAAAATTACCTTCGCAATATACAATCGCAGAAGGGATCACAGGTTTTACTTTTTGAGCAAGTGGTAACCAAGGTGCGAAATGGGGTACGTCGTTTTTGATTTCTACATTTTCAATTCTAGTGAGTTTGAAGATGTTTCTTAACTTTTGGGTTGAAATGGACATAATTAAAGCCTGCGGTGAGGCTTAGGAGGGCAACTAAGGAGTGCCGAGATGCGAGTTCGGAAAAGAAAAGAAGTCCCTACTAAGCGGTAGGGAGAAAAACCACAATAACACACTTTCTAGACTTTTGTTGGTTATTATTAATACGCTTTCAACATCTATCCCTTTAAGACTTAACCCATACTCGACAATTGATTAGAGATTTAAGACTTATTGTTCAACGCTTCCATATCAACCTTTCAGATACTTTTTCTAATATCAATCGGTCGGATTAGAGCTTTTAATTTAACGCGTTTATGCCCAAAAGCTTCATAGACCCAGTATATGTCGCTACATTTCCACAGCGCCAAAGAAAAAGCCCTCATTGCAACGCAACGAGGGCTTAAATCAAATTCCAATAATCAAACCGCAGTTTAATTCACAGCGTAGTGTTTTCTTGCTGCCTCAAGGATCTTGTTGGCTTCCACATCATCGCCCCAGCCTTGCAGTTCCATGCCACCGTCTGGGCCTTTGTAGTTTTCAAACCAAAGGCCAACGATGTCTTGAACACCTGCGTAGGTATTGTTTAGCTCGTTTAGAGAAGAAACATCTTTAAATGGTGAATCGTTAGTGAGAACGGCCACGAGTTTGTCGTCTTGCTCGCCATCATCTAGCATTTTCATCACACCGATCAGACGTACAGGAACAACTTCACCACGTGGTACAGACTGACCAAGAACAATCACATCTAATGGGTCGCCATCCCCACCAAACTCTTTTGGTAGTGCAGTACGTGGGATAGAGCCGTAGTTACCTGGGTAACCAAGGTAGTTAACCACGCGTGGAGCGCCTTTTTTGTGTTCCCAGATAACTTGCTTGTCATTGTCTTTGCTTAGTTCCCATTTAGCGGAAGTACCTGTTGGGATCTCTACAATTGCATTGACGATGCCATCAGCAGAAGCTGCTGGGTAATCATTAAAGCTTGAGTTTGCTTCAAGGGTAAATGAGTCTAATTGTTTTAGTGCAGGAGCTGACGCCGCTGCTAAGTCATAGCTTAAACCGTTGGCGGTCGATGTAGTTTTGTAACGCAGCATGTAGTCAACCTTACCACGCTCTTTGAAGATTTTATCGAAGCCTTTTTGGTTGTATGCACTAAACTGCCCCATCTGTTTAACCGAAAGATTTGAGCCACCAACGTTGTTCGTATCCATAGATAGGATATAGTTGCTGACCGCATTGACTGCCTTTGCGTAACCTTCGGTAGAATTTAGATCAAAGTCTGCTGCATCAATCGCTTTACGTACTTCTTTAGACCAGTAAAACTCTAAGAATGGGACTGGCTGACTTGGCTTGTTCCAGCCCACACCACGAGAAAAGTACATCAGTGAGCGGTATTGATCGTTAGCGAAGTTGGTTAGCCCAAGAGAGGTTGGAAGTTGTTGATAGCTAATCGCTTCACCGTGGTTATCAAACAGCCATGTATTGCCGTCTTTTGCCATTTGGTTCCAGAACACGTCCATGTTTTTGAGATTGCGGTAATCTTTATCAACCACCACATTCACATTGAACGATGCGCCACCTTGCGGCATGCGGTAGAACACATTGAACGTATGGTGACCGTCTGTCAGGTAGTATTCACCGCTGGGTGCGATAACCACAGTCTTCATGTCTTTTTTACGTGCACCTGTTTCCATTTCACAGATGAAAGTCGAAGGAATATTCGGGTGTGCTTGGTCTTTGATGCTCACTACGCTTTTTTGGCCGTTGGCTTCACAGATTTCATCAAACATCTTTTCTTGGTCAAATTGATAACGACCCAACTTGTACATAATTTGATCATAACCCACAGATGGTTGAGTTGGTTTTAACTCATGGAGACCAAGATTAATAACATCGCCTTCAGAGACATTACTTGCGTGAGTTGGTAAAGCGAAGATAGCCAGAGCGCCAATCGTGGCAAAAATCCCAATTTTTTTCATAAGTCCTTCTATATACGGAATAAAAATTCATACGCTAAATTAATATGCTACCGTGACATAAATATTTCATTTTAATAAAGAAGATGTTGCACTCGTTCTGTGGCGGTTGAACGATGAGTTGCCGTGGCCTGCTAAATCCTTAAACCACTCACTTGGTTTTGCCAAAGCCTGCTGTCTAGGCTCCAACCGTGAATGAAGAGCAGCGCCGTATCCCCGCTCCCACTTTTGCCATACGCAATTTGCTCACCATCATGAGATATCGCAATACCATACTTAACTGTTGAGTCATGAGCCATGGCATTCATGCTACCAAGTGCCATGAATACCAAGAATGTGATGTTTAGAATTAAACGTTTCATAGTGTCTCTCTACTTACTTTAGAGGGAACGCAGAAAGCGCCCCTCTCAATCGATATAGTCACTATAAAGTGTGAAGTTGTAGACAGGTCAAGGGGATATGGAGAAAGTCTCATTAAGATTGGATTTGCGATACTCTTCAATTCATCGCCAAGGTTAAAACTTTTACGCACGTTATGTGGTAGTCACCTCAACCTAAGACCATGTTAGTTATATACAATCTTTATGTCTCCAATTGCACGTGTTACTATGGCATATAAATAATTAGAATGACACACGATATAAAATGGAAGCATATGCTGTTTTTGAAGGCGGAGGTGTAAAGGGAGCGGCTTTAGCCGGGGCATTACACGCTGCACAAGAAAATAAAATTAACTTTGTAGGCTATGGTGGTGCTTCTGCTGGTAGCATTGTCGCATTTTTAGCGACACTTGGTTATTCGCCAACAGAATTATTGCAAATATTATTGAAGTATCAACTAACCGATTACTTAGAAGATAAAACCGGAGAAAAACTACAACTTCCAAAAGAATGGGGGGAAGGCTTTAAGGGATCAAAATTCAAACAGTGCTCTATGTTCCTGTCACCTCTTATATACTATTGTTTCTCAGGTCGATTACGCCGTATCTATAAAGATATGAAAGGCTCGGTATCAAAGAATGGAGTATACCAAATATGTAACTTACAGAGCATATTGTGGGAACTAGTGGATATCAAATACCCACAAAGTGGATACGGACCAGATACACCTATTACTTTTGAAGATCTTTATAATCTTACTGGTGTAGAACTGAAAATTATCGCAAGTGATGTGCACAGTGGTCAGGCTATAGTTTTCGGTCATGATGACATTGAAACTAAAGACTCTTGCGTTGTTACTGCAGTATGTGCATCGTCTTCTTATCCTTTAGTATTTGAACCAAATACAACCCTTCAGTCAAACCGTCTGCTTGTCGATGGTGGATTGTCGTGCAATTTACCTTCATTCATTTTTAACGATAAGAATCACAAGAAGCTACCTTTGTATGCATTCGACTTGTATAAAGATAGTGAAGATGACATAAAACCAATATGTAAAAAAAATATATTTGAGTTTGGTTGGAATCTGATTTCGACCTCTCTAGAGGCTAGTAATGCGATACTATCCAGCTTAACTGACGCTATTCCTGTTAAAGTTAGAGTTCCAAATACGGTAGATACTCTTGATTTTTCAATTAAAAGAGCGGCCATAATCGAAATGTACGAAACAGGTAAACACAGCGCTAGGCAGTCATTCATTAATGACCCATTGACGCTGAAAGCCAAAGCTGCAGGAGGAAACTCTACAAAACTAGCTCGTGCATTATATGGTTCGGAACTGTACCTCAACATCTTAGAGCCTATCCTTCGAGTTAGTACATATGAAGGAGTGGCCTCGATTAATGTCAGAACTTGGCTATATACTTCAGTGACAAATGACGATTCCGAAGTTGTCGCTTTTTGTTGGAAAGGGACAAAGGGTGCGAAAAGCTTCCGTAATGAATATGTTTTTGATAAACTTGGTGACTCTGATACATATGAGTGTTGGCGCACAAAGCGTGCAGTTACTACTGGCACCCCCAACAAGACCCGTTTGTGCCTACCTATATTTGACAATCACTATGTTGTAAAAGAATCCGAAGTCAGTACTAAAGCGCCTCAAAAAATCGTGGGTGTTCTAGTATTAGAAATGAATCAACCTAAAGATGTATGTTTTTGGATTAACGAACGTGGCGACGACGTATCAGAACAATTTAGCAACGTTATTAGAAGTTGGTTATCCATTATAAGTAAACTAATGGTATCTAAGGAGAGTCAGTATGGCTACACCAATTAAAGATGTTACTGTTTCAACAAGCAGCGAGTCATTGGTTAAATATCAATCAGCAATGGAAGCTATTAGCGATACGTTCTTTACTACCTATGAAGAAGACAATCAGTCTCTAATTCAGTATAAAGAAAGAATGCGCCTCAAACTTGTGCAAAAGGCAAACCAACGTGTAGCTAACGTTGACGAAAATGAATAGCCTTTGCAATACATCGGATATAAAAAGCCTCCTTTGCGAGGCTTTTTTTACGAATTAAATTCGTCTATTAGGAGAATCTGTGGATTCCATTGAGTTTGCAACAATGTTGCCCGGGGCTGTATTTTTTAAAGATTCGAACCGAAACCCGACTTGGCGTGCCCATATACGCGTAGAAGATGAAACGAAAGCCGCATTTGTAAAACTTATAGAGCCTAGAGCAATCTTTGTTGAATGTGCTTGCGCTATCCTAGGTAGAACACTAGGGCTGCCCATACCTAAACCTGTTATTGTGCTAATCACGTCTGAGTCCCTCGACTGTTTCAAGGAAGGACAGCATGTTCTCGCATACGGTTCTGAGGATGTTAAACATCCTAGTTTTCTCCGGATGTTCACCGATGATGTAGATGAAGCTTTCAAAATATTGGCCCAACACCCAAAACTTCTCGATGTTTCTCTTTTTGATGAGTGGATTGCAAATAGTGATAGAAACATGGCTAACGTCTTATATGGGGGAGGCAACGATATGTATTTTATTGATCATGAACTAGCTATACCTAATGAGTTACAGAGCCACGAAGCCGCCGAAGACAATCAATTGTTGAGGGCATACTTTTCGGAAACCAGTGAGTTTGAAAAATTCAAATGTAAAAAACAAGTTACACAAGAGCTGATTCCATCATTTGAAGATATACCTTTTGCATTACTTTCTGAAAAGTCTTCAGCGACTTCTTATTTAGATGAATATGACGCCCTAAAAGTTATAAACTTTCTAACGGTACGTTTGGAGCATCTGAGAATTTTATTTGAAGAGAGAATACAACTATCTCAACAGGAGTTAGTTAACTTATGACAATGGAATCAATTTTAGATCTTTTCCCAAGACTTCCACTATACAAAGCCCAGTGGAGCTCTTTACAAATCGAACCGATTGTAGGCTCAGGTGAGCGCATAACTGTAGCCGTTTGTGCACTAGGCGAAAATTACGATTACAGGGTTGTGCAAGCTCTATCAGACGAAGTCCTAGAGTTTCTTTATCGCAACCAAAAGAAGAATATGAGTGACCTCATAGCTATTATTACACGCTCAATTTCATCTCATTTGTCTAAACGAAATACAATTGAGTCTTGGAAACCACCTTTTTCAGGAGTTCATCTTGGCGAAGTCAGAACTGGTTTGGACATAGATATAGATGGCGTAATTGATCAAGGTTTACGTTTCAGTGCCAGTTTATCCAAACTCCTTAGTCCAGAAATCCAGAATAATGATTCAGTTCAGAGAACAAGGGCAAATAGTAGGTTTTCAAATAATATCCAAAGACAAGTCGCAGATATAAATCCAAGATTAATAAGTTCTTTTAATCAAAGAGTTAGAGTGGTGGAAAGTGAAGCTAAGACAAGTTATGGCTTCCTAAATGATAAATACGTAACAAACTTCGGACTTCTCACTCCGTCAAACTTATCGAGTTCCCTAACAAATATAAAAGCTCGCATTTTTGATATAGAGGCACTCAAAAACTCTGACTTACTTTTTAAGCCTTCGACTTATGAAGTTATTGTAGGTTCACCATCATTTAATGACCCAGCAATTGACGGTAAGCGGATGCAAAAGATCAAAAGTTTATATGAGATGATCGAAGAGATTGCAGATAAAGACAACATACGTGTATATAGAGTAAATGATGCACTGGAAGCCGCTGAAAGAATTGTCAACCAAGCTGCATAATATGAGGGGGCACTAGCCTCCTCATATCAATTACTATAATTCCTCAACATTACTCTCCTAACTAGTCCACAAATCATAAAACTTCAGTGCATAGCCTTAAGTATCAAATATTAACTTCTAAACCCTTATATCGCTTCAAACACAAAAAACCTTACCTCTTTGCTATAAAGACAACCGATTACCAAATAAGCCCCAAAAGTAAGTTCCACCAATGGATCAGCGACAAACTTGGAAAAATTCGCTTATTAAACAAACTATTAGTGTGATTTTTATAAGATATTGCTGAATCTAGTTATTCATCTATTGTTTAAATTCTAATAGTCAATATTCTGAATCCACAAAAAAGGCCTCGCAATGCGAGGCCTTTGGTTTTCTATCTATCAGAAGAGATTAGTCGCGAAGTGCTGCGCCGAATTTCTCTGAGATTGAAGCTACGATAGCATCTACTGAACCAGCGATGTCTGCATCTTCTAGTGTGCGCTCTACAGACTGTAGGCTAAGTGCGATTGCTAGGCTCTTCTTACCTTCTTCAACGCCTTGACCAACGTATACGTCGAACAGTTTAGCGCCTGTTAGGAATTCACCACCAGCAGCGATACACGCTTCAACGATGTCGCCAGAAGCGACTGCTTCGTCAACAACAACGGCGATATCACGACGGTTTGCAGGGAACTTAGATACGGCTACTGCTTCTGGAAGCACGCGAGTGTTGATAGCTGCCCATTCGATTTCGAATACGATAGTGCGGCCGTTAAGACCAAACTTACGCTCTAGTTCTGGGTGAACAGTACCAATGATACCCACTTCTTTGCCGTCTACTACGATAGCCGCAGTTTGACCTGGGTGAAGTGCTGGGTGCTTCGCTGCTTTGAAGCTGTATGCGATTTCGTTTGCAGAAAGCTCAAGAACTGCTTCTAGGTCACCTTTAAGATCGAAGAAATCTACAGTGTTCGTTGCAATGTCCCAGTGCTCTTCGCCACGAGTACCAGAGATAACGCCCGCAAGCATCATTTCTTGGCGCATGCCGTTTTCAGCCGTTGCTTCAGGGATGAAACGTAGGCCTGATTCGAATAGACGAACGCGAGACTGTTGACGCTTCTGGTTGTGAACCACTGTGTTTAGAAGACCTTGGATTAGGCCAAGACGCATTGCTGACATGTCCGCAGAGATTGGGAATGGCAGGATTAGCGGCTCAACACCAGGTACAACAAGTTTTTGCTGCTCTGGTTCTACGAAGCTGTATGTGATTGCTTCGTGGTAGCCACGGTCTACAAGAAGGTCACGAACGCGCTTAAGCGGTTGGTTAGCTTCTTTGTGGTCATTCATTTTAAGTGCCGCTTTAGGCGCTTGGTTTGGAATGTTATCGTAACCGTAGATACGACCTACTTCTTCAATTAGGTCTTGCTCTATTGCGATATCAAAACGCCAAGATGGAGACGTCGCCGTCCAACCAGCGTCTGTGCTCTCGCTCTCTTCAACAACAGTAACTTCACAACCTAGGCGAGTAAGAATTTCCACTACGTCTGTAGATGGGATTTTGTGACCTAGTAGGCTGTCTAGCTTAGCGCGACGTAGAGATACTACGTTTGCTTTAGGAAGATCAGCTTCAGATTCGCTGCCGTTTACTGGCGCAACTTCACCACCACAGATTTCAATTAGAAGCTGTGTTGCACGCTCCATTGCTGCTGCTTGAAGTGTTGAATCAACACCACGCTCGAAACGTAGAGAAGAATCTGTGTGTAGGCCGTAAGCACGTGCGCGACCACGGATGTGATCCGGTGCGAAGAATGCTGCTTCTAGAAGTACGTCTGTAGTTTCAGTTGTTACACCAGACTCTTCACCACCAAAGATACCAGCGATTGCTAGTGCTTTGTTGTGGTCAGCGATAACAAGCGTGTTGCTGTTTAGTTCAGCTTCGTTGCCATCTAGAAGTGTTAGTTTTTCGCCCTGCTCTGCTAGACGAACCACGATGCCACCTTCGATCTTAGCGAGATCAAATGCGTGCATAGGTTGGCCTTGCTCTAGCATCACGTAGTTTGTGATGTCTACCACTGGGTCGATTGAACGGATACCACAACGACGCAGTTTTTCTTGCATCCAGATTGGTGTTTCCGCTTTCACGTTTACGTTCTTAACCACACGGCCAAGGTAACGTGGACAAGCATCAGTTGCTTTGATTTCAACAGATACTGTGTCTTCAATGCTTGTTGCAACAGCTTCAACTGTTGGCTCTGTAACATCTGCGCGGTTTAGTACGCCAACTTCACGAGCAAGGCCACGGATGCTGAAGCAGTCTGCGCGATTTGCTGTTAGGTCTACGTCGATAGTTACGTCGTTAAGCTCAAGAAGCTCACGTACGTCCATACCTAGCGTTGTGCCTTCAGGCAGCTCAAGGATGCCGTCAGACTCTACGTCGATACCTAGCTCAGAGAAAGAACAAAGCATGCCGTGCGATGGAACGCCACGTAGTTTTGCTTTCTTGATTTTGAAGTCACCAGGAAGTACTGCGCCAACTGTTGCTACTGCTACAGTTAGGCCAAGACGACAGTTAGATGCACCACAAACGATGTCTAAAAGCTGTTTATTTCCATCAAGATCGGCTTCGCCGATATCAATTTTTGTAACTTGTAGTTTGTCTGCGTCTGGGTGCTGACCGCACTCAACCACTTTACCTACTTTAACGCCGGTGAATTCACCAGCAACAGGTTCTACATCGTCAACTTCCAAACCAGCCATAGTGATTTGGTGAGCTAGCTCTTCGCTGTTAATTGCAGGTTTAACCCACTCGCGTAGCCAAGATTCACTGAATTTCATAGTTTTGACTGCCCCGGATTACTTGAATTGTTTAAGGAAACGAAGGTCGTTCTCGAAGAACGCACGAAGGTCATTTACGCCGTAACGAAGCATCGTTAGACGCTCTACACCCATACCGAATGCAAAACCAGAGTATTTCTCAGGGTCGATGCCAACAGAGCGAAGTACGTTAGGGTGAACCATGCCACAACCTAGAACTTCTAGCCATTTGCCATCTTTACGTTTCACGTCAACTTCAGCTGAAGGCTCTGTGAACGGGAAGAATGAAGGACGGAAACGCACTTCAACTTCTTCTTCAAAGAAGTTACAAAGGAAATCGTTAAGAATGCCTTTAAGTTGTGCGAAGTTTACGTTCTCATCAACTAACATACCTTCCACTTGGTGGAACATTGGCGTGTGAGTTTGATCGTAGTCGTTACGGTAAACACGACCCGGAGCAATGAAGCGGAAAGGCGGTTTGCCGTTTTCCATCGTACGGATTTGAACACCAGAAGTGTGCGTACGTAGCATTAGATCAGGGTTGAAGAAGAAAGTATCGTGATCAGTACGAGCTGGGTGATCGTCTGCGATGTTTAGTGCATCAAAGTTGTGGAATGCATCTTCGATCTCAGGGCCAGACTCAGTGCTAAAGCCAAGCTCACCAAAGAACTGTTCGATACGCTCAACTGTGCGAGTAACTGGGTGAAGACCACCGTTCTCAATGCGACGACCTGGTAGGCTCACATCGATAGTTTCTTCAGCTAGTTTCGCTTCAAGCTCTGCACGTTGTAGTGCGTCTTTGCGAGCTGCGATCGCTTGTTGAACAGCACCTTTCGCTTTGTTGATCTCTTGACCAGCAGTGCGACGCTCTTCAGGTGGAAGTTTACCTAGGCTTTGTAGTTGAAGAGTTAGTTCACCCTTCTTACCTAAATACTGAACTCGCACTTCATCAAGTGCGACTAACGAATCTGCTGTATCAATAGCAGTCGTTGCATTAGCAATGATCTCTTCTAGATGTTGCATCATTTCCTCATCTACCAGTTGGTAGTGTCCGTATCGGATGATTAGTTTTTTTAGATAGCTACACATAGTAATCAAACACGCATCCAATGCCAAATTGAATCGCTAAAAGAACAAGTTATTGCCTAAAAACACGGCAAATTTAACAGGATATTAATGAGGAGTAGGAAGAAGTGGAACAATTACAGGTTCCACTCCTTAATTTGGAAATGACCTGAACGCTAAATCTGAATCGAACAAACGCTGTTCTTCCCCGCGTTTTTCGCTAAATAGACGGACTCATCGGCGGCTTTAATCAAATCGTTCATTGAGCCGAATTCTTCGGTTATTTCAGCGACACCAACACTAATGCTGCCAATCCAAACTTGATTACTGGTTTCAACCTCTAATTCAGACACTTTCTGTCGAGCGGTTTCCGCTATGTACATCCCACCTTTAAGGTCGGTGTCTGGGCAGATAACCAAGAACTCATCGCCACCTAACCGGCAAACAATATCATCATTACGGAACGTGTTTTTCAGTTCACGCGAGAGGGTTTTTAGCACCAAGTCGCCTGCATCATGACCGCTAGTGTCATTAATGCGCTTGAAGTGGTCGGCATCAATCATAATGCACACTAAAGGCATGCCAAGTTCTTTAGAGTCTTGCCAATGCAGCGCTAACTGTTTAAAAGCACTACGACGGTTATGCAAATTAGTGAGAGAGTCGGTTAATGACAGCTCTTCAAGTCTCTTGTTCGCTCTTTTTAATTCAGCCGTGCGTTCCTCAACTTTATCTTCGAGTAACTGGTTGAAGCGTAACAACTGCTTATTGCGTTCAGAGACTTGTTCAAATAAGCCTTTAAGAGCCGCCAACAAAGGCACAGTCGAAGAGTCTTGCTGCTTTTCCTCCGCTTCAAAGGCTTGCAGAGGTGTTGCACCCTCTTCTATCGCGGCCACTTGTCGCGCCATGTTTTGGTCGATGCCAAGGATGTGATAAGCAAGCCAATGGATGAGGAAGTCCAGTAGCTGACGTGCTGACGCCTGATCTTCTTCCAAGATGAAGGCTTGCATGCTGTAGATGTCTTGCATAAACACACGATGCACTTTGATGTGTTCTTCAATGTGTAACTCATACACACCGCAATCCCTCATCAAAGATTCTTCCTCTTTAAAGTGAAATTCGGCATAGCGTGTGAGATCGAGTAAAGCGACGTTAATGTCGTCAATAGAGATAGTATTCTCTGACAACAGGTTTCCGTAGTGGTTGATAAAACCAACAAGATATTGATGCTGTTCATCTACAACACCAATGCCTGTTTCAAAGTTTTTATCCCAATTAAATGAATTCATAAATCCCTTAAGGCCGATACCACCAGCACGATTTACATGCATATTCGGAGGTTATAGATATTCGAAAAAATATAACCATCTTACCTGTGGGTCTATTAGATTGTTTGATCCATTTTATAAAAAGAAGATATTGAACACTCTAAATATAACTCATCTTAAATTTGAGACGCCCCTTTTAACAAGAGCGCCTCACGAAGCTAACACTAGAAATAATATTCCAACGCCATCTCAACAAAGTCATCCTTGCGCGCGAAGAACAGCAAGTCTTCTGGGGTTTCGTTCTCAAACAACCAAGCATTCAACCGCCACTTAAGGTTGTTGTTGATGCGGCTCGAGGCTTCTAACTTCGCACTGTAGACATCACTGTTATCTAAGTCTTGAGTGATGCCTGTAAGCACCTCAGTCCCATCTTCATCGTTCAAGGCGAAACGAGCCCCAAGGAACACATCGTTTTGACCGATGGTTTGGGCGTTATTGCCTCGGCTGTCATACAGGTATTCAGCAATGAAGCCGATATCCCAATACGATTCAAGCGCGCCAACCCAAGTGTATTCAAAGCCTGTTGCGACGCCCGTGTGGTTGTCGTAGCTGTCGCGATAAATGCTTTCCAGCTTCCATAACCAGTCTCCGATAATGCCTTGCACATCCAATCCGAAGTGCTGCATTTGTGCGTAGTATGGCTTGAGTTGGTTGCCTTCCACACGGTAATAAGGGTCGCGGTTTGTGCCGCCTAAGTAGCTTAAGCTGACATCCCAATCGCCGTACATTTGGCTATAGCGCAGCGCCACATCCACGTGCTTTTCTTCTCGTGAGGATTCGTAAAGCGCATCATCCGATACTGGCACCGTTGGTCTTAAGCGTCCGTCTTCGCCTGCAAAGGTACGCTCACGAAAATACGGCAGTAACATGGCGTCTATGGTGCCCCAATCTTTGATCGAGGTGAAGTGCACCATTGGCTGACCTAACTTAGATTCACCATCGACCGATTCAATAGCATCGGTTTGGTTTACCACATCCACCAAGTGCGCCGATTCGGTCACACCCCAGAACACTTTGCCAACACCCGCTCGCAGTTCGTAATCATCCCAATAGGTTAGATACAGAGCTTCACGAATGTCGCCATGGGTTCGCTCATCGTCTTCGCTGTCTAGGCGATAAAACGGCGTTAAGGTAAAGCTGCCATTGCCCTCTTGTTGCTCCCAGTAGAACTCTGGCTGCAACACCAGTGAGCTTTGCCCTTTGTCTTGCCCCTGTAAGCCATCACTAAAGAACTGCCTGTGTTCAAGGTTAACCTGCCCTGCGAGCTCTGGGGTAACCTGTTCTACGAATTCAGAGCTAAAGCCTGCCGCCACACATGGCAACGACACCTGCATAAGCCCGACGGTCGCTGCCAAAGTTAAGGATAACTGCGTTCCTGTTGCCACAATCCTTTTCATATTCCTGCCTTATTTTGCACGTTTTAGTGTGTTCTTTTGGAAATCCTTGTCTTTAAGACCGGTCTGGAAGGTTAAATCTGTCGTGGTTAATACCGTACTTTTGCCTGTTTGGTGGTTTTGCATCGACATGGTATGTGCGCGCCAGTATTGGTTTAGGTATTGTTTGTAGTCTTGGAACGATAGAGTTTTCAGCAATGCGCCTTTACGGTCGTAAAACTCCACTTGAACGGGGCGGTAGTATTGTTGGTCTAGCCATACTTTTTGCATGGTGTAGCCAGAGTTTTTGTCGGTCGGTACTTGCTCTAAAACAAAGGTATCGACACCTTCGATTTTGGCGTCTTCAATGTAGTTAAAGGTGTACTTTTCTAGCTCAAACGAGCTCAAGTCTTCGTAAGCAAATTCACTGCCCATAAACGGGCCCGATTTGTTGCGTGAAGAGATACGCTTCACACGTTTCAATGCAGGCAGATACAGCCACTGGTCATCGGATTTGGTGATGTGTGAATGGTTTAGGAAAGCCGTACCTTTTACATCACGTGGCTCATCAAAAATGGTTAAGCCTTTGTCGCCATCGTCATCGACTTCCAAAGATTTCAATCGCATTAGGCGTGTGCTGCTTTCGCCCTGTTTATTGCGAAGTAGCATTTCCATGGTCGCGACAGAATCGCCCCACCCCATATCAACGGCTTTGCGTTGCTCAGCAATTTCTAAACCTTTCGCCGGGTCTGCTAACGCTGGGAAAGCGGCGAATGTGCCAATTGTTAACGTACCGACGCTCAATGAGCTGACAGCAAATAGTGTAGTAACGAATGATTGTTTAACGCTTTTCATAAATATCTCCTTGAGTCAGCCCACCGCAGCAGGCTGACAATTCCCTATTTGGTCGATGTAGTCAGTTCGGCAGTCGAGTTAGGCTGCGTTGTTCTAGATAACTCGGCATTAGATGGTTGCGATTCGTGCTGAGGTTTATCTGCATAGTGCATCTGTTTGTCGAAGATCATCAGTAAGCTCGGTAGCAAGATGAAGTCGACCACCAGCGCAATGAAAATCACAATCGCGCTGAGCAAGCCCATGTCGGAGTTGAGTCTGAAGCTCGACATCGCCAGTACAGAGAAACCAGCCACGAGTACGACTGTGGTGATCCACAATGCACGTCCAACGGTGTGGAAGGCATATCGAACCGCTTCTTCTGCTGATTTCCCTTCGATTCTGGCGCGTTGGTATTTACTTAAAAAGTGCACCGCATCATCAACAACGATACCCAACGTGAGCGTCACCACGACTGACAAACCAAGGTTGATTTCACCTGAGATAAGCGCCCATAAACCAAAGCCAATGATCGCAGGCGCAATGTTTGGCACTAGGCTGATCATGCCTAAGCGAACTGAGCGCAACGCAAAGATCATCAAGCCAGAGATAAGCACTAAGGTAATAGGCAGAGTCGAGAGCATGCTCGCCATGTTGGTTTCGCCAATGTGGGCAAACATCAGTGATGGGCTCGACGCGACTACTTCATACTGAGGCGCATTGGTCGCAAACCATGAGTAAATGCGCTCTTCGAGTTCGACTAGCTCCACGCTGCCAAGATTATCGACGGTGAGCACCATTTTGATCGATGACTTATCGACGTTAATCTGGTTGTTCAAGTCCAAGCCATACGGCAAAGACATCTCATAAAGCAGAAGATACTGCGCGGCAAGTTCACGGTTAAGCGGTAGCTTGTAGTAGCTTTCGTCGTCACCGTGCATGTTCTTGTTCAAGCGCATGTAAACATCAGAAAGCGTTGCCACGTGATCGGTTTCTGGTTGTACGCGTAGCCAATCGGTAAAGTCACCAATCGCTTGCAAAAACACAGGATCGGCAATCGCTTGAGATTCATTGGTTTTCACTGCGATGCTAAGGGTCGTCATGCCGCTTACGGTCTGTTCCATGAAGTCCGCTGCTTGTCTGAATTCACTTGAGGTATCGAAATACTTCACCGATTCGTCATTAACTTTGTTGAGTGGGATTAACGCGGCGGCACCCACAATCACAAGAGTTGAAATCGGCAGCAGTGCTTTACGGTTGGTTACGACAAAATCGCCCAGCTTATCCATGAAGGTGACTTTGTTTGCCGCCTCAGGGTTAGCAGGTAGGCGTTTCACAGGCAGCAGTTTTAGCAGAGCAGGCAGCATAGTCACAGAGAGGAAGCACGCGATAAGTACGCCTAGTGCCGATAAGTTACCGAAATCACGCAGCACTGGTGAATCCGACATGTTCATCATCAAGAAACCAATCGCAGTAGTGACTGAGGTGATCAGAATTGGCATAGCATTGAGCTTAATGCTGTATTGAATGGCTTGTGCTTTCTCCATCCCGCGTTGCATCGCTTGTCTCATGGTCACAATGACGTGAACACAATCGGCAACCGCCAAAGTTAACACTAAGGTTGGAACGTTAACCGTGGCGGTACTGAGGAACATCCCTGCCCAGCCAGACAAACCCATGGTGGCGACAATCGAAGAGATGATCACAATAAGCGTCGCAACTACACTAAAGAACGAGCGCAGCATAAAGGTCAGGAACACCAGTACCACTAGCAGCATTAACGGTACGAGCGTTGAGCTGTCTTGTTGAGCCGAAGTCATAAACGCGTTGTTCATGGCGATGATGCCCGCTTTATGGAATTCCACATTCGGATACTGAGCTTGGTACTTGCCGATCATGGCATTAATCGCCGCAATCACCTCTTGCACTTCTGCTGTTTTATCTATTTCTGGCAGTTGCACTGTGACGTTAACAATGGTCACATCGCCCGACGCCGACACCAAAGCATTCTTGAGCAATGGTTCGTTGAGGGCGATCTGTTTTACTTTGGCTATGCGCTCTGGTGTGTGTTCGTATTCTTCATACAGCAAGTCTTCTACCAAGAGGTCATCTTCAATGGCTTCGGTGTGCTGATAATTGGCAAGAGAATCCACACGACTTGAATACGGGATCTGCCACGCGTCAACCGTGAGGTTTTGAATTAGGGTGAGGGTTTCAGGAGTGAAGACATTGCCATCTTCAGGGGCGACAACAATCGCAAGGTTGTCGGTTTTTGCAAAGGTGGTTTGGATTTCATCGAACGCCATCAACTGTTTGTTGGTGCCTTCGAAGAAGATGTTGTAGTCCCCTCTAAAGTAGAGGTTCTTAGCCCCTAATGCAGAGAGAATGATGATTGAAAACACCACCAGCAGAACGATAAACGAACGTTTGGTAGGTATTGAGTGCCAACTGTTATTTAGATCTGCGTTTACGCTATCGGCATTAGGGTTATCTCGATTTTGCTGATCGAAAGCGGGCTTCTGGCTGTCATGTTTCATCACAGTCTCCATTTGTGACGATTCGTCATATTTGTGTCATAAAAAGCCAGCCGAAGCTGACAAAAGACACAATTCTTAGTCAAACACTCAAGAAAACAGCAACCACAGTCGGTTAATCTCAAGTTGTGACGAATCGTCAAAAATGGTTATTAATAAACCCACATGTGTGGGCTTAATGGAAGCTATCGACCTACAGATTCTAAGTAAGCGATCTCTTCACTGAACAGTTCTTGTTCTACACGACGCCAAGTTTTACGGTAATCCCAGTCGGTAGAAAGGGGCTGCCAATTGAGGCCGTCTAGTAGCATGTTCGCGTTGTGTAATACTGAATACGGGTCTTGTAACCGCTTAATACAATGACTGTTTGATGCGTTCTGTGACAAGGCATTTGAACCAAATGCGATTGACCAGTTAGCAAACACGATGGCATCAGAACCTACACCAGAAGAGAACTTAAGGTCACCGGCTTCTACGGCTTGATTAACCATAGTGTCGGCTTGTTCAATCACTAACTCTTCCAGTTCATTCATCTCAGCCACGCGTGCACTAGACGCTTTCTCCAGTACCCACGGGCTTTTTGCCATGATCGCACAGGTTGATAATACCGGTTCCATGCGCGCATAGATTCGGTAAGCAACGTGCAGTGCGACTATCTTTTCGCGTGTGTTGCCTTCAAACTCTCCAGAACGAGAAAACATCAATGCCTCGGTCTTTAAAGAGTGAATACACAAGGCTAAAACCACGTCTTCTTTGCTGCAAAAGTGATTGTATATCGTACCTTTAGAATAAGAACTTGCTGCCGTTAGCCTGTCCATCGTGAGGTTTCCGAACCCTTGTTCTCGAACCAGATCTTTTGCTAACAACATCAACTCTACTTCTCGGTCTGCGATAGACTGCTGCTTTTTAGACAACACGCCTTTGCAACCAAAAATACCTTGTTTATCGCCTTTACAACCAAAGCCAAACATAATTTCTCAGTCCGTATATGAGCTTAGCCATTACCTAAGCTTCGCCAGTATTTAAAACGCTCCTATCCAATATATTAACACGAATAGTAAATTCATGTAGTTAACCATTTTGTGACGCTTCGTCATTTCTGACTTATCGTCATAATAGCGCAAATATTGATCATATCAAGGTGTTTTATAAATTAAATTCAAAATTTGAATGGATAGGTGGATTGGGAGTCGATAAGACAATCATCAATAGTCGACCTTAAGAGAAGACCCGTATTTTGACCTACAGATTGCGAAAGTGAATTGGTCATTCTTAACCTAACAAAGAATGTCGTCACTTTAAGCTACTATGCGCATTCATGCCCAATGATTCCTAGCGCTAACCACAAGAATGAATGACTGTAGGCTTACTTTTTAGGGCAGACGTCTCCTTATGGTCAATATTTGGCTTACTAATGCCGTTTTCTGTTAAGTTGCTATAAATTCGGTAAGGGGTGACTTACAATAGTGACAACGACTTACCTTTTTTGAGAACACGATATTGAGCGCCAAATATTCTTATTTAGCTTGGCAAGTGAATACTTCTAGCCCAGCAGAAAAGCTAGTTTTATTGATGCTTGCAGACGGTGCTGACGAATTCGGCTACACCAATGTGTGCCTACAGACAGCAGGTCAACTTTGTGCTCTCTCTACGTTTGGTTTAGCCGACTGTCTTAAGTGTTTAGTCGACCAAGGTTTTCTCGATAAGGTGAAAGTAGATTATCGAGATCAAAAAGAGATTCACGTTTTCAAAATGCTCATTGAGCAAGAGCAAGCTGCAGCGCACGTTGAGGTTCAACCGACCAATAGTATTCCGGTCTACTCCACTGCACCTGCACCTGCACCTGCACCTGCACCTGCACCTGCACCCAAGTTTCAGCCTGCTCCGGCACCAATGCAACACATGCAGCAGGCCCCTCGCCCACAAGGTCGAGGCTCAATGAACAGCAACACCGTCTCTACTCATGATCTCAACGAAGAAGAGATACCATCATGGGCGGAACGTGCGTTTAAATTCTCCGGTTTGACCGGTGACCATAGTTTAGTATGGAAAAAATTTGTCCTCTGGTATAAAGCCAAAGCCAATGAATTAATGCCATTATCTCGGATTGAATCCAAGCTGCAGTACTGGCTAGTTAACGAGAAGCAAAATGAAAGACAACAACAGCAGAAGACCTCTCAATATTCAGGAAATGCAGGACAAGCTCAAGGAAATGGGTATAGACAAAAGCTTAGCCCATCTGAACGCTTCAGGCAGCAGCTCATTCAAAAAGGCAAAAAGCCAACCTTCTGAGCCAGCTCAACCTGTTGTTCCTGACGCTACCGTACAGCCTAACGCACCTGAAGTGATTGAAGCACAAAGTACAGAAATGAAAGTAGCGACACCAAACGCTGCGGGCTCTGGTGCGTCTCAGCAAGTGCCTGTTGTTGATCAGGATGCCGCAGAATTAGAACTAACCGATTGGTGTATTCACGTGTTCGGCTCTTTCTTGAGCGTATACGAAACACAGTGGGAATATCAGTACGGTAGCGAGCCAAGTGGTAAGTTCATTGAGTTTGCTAACTCTGTTGATTCAGACGGCCTAAACCGAGTGCTAATGCACTGTCACGAGCGCATTCAGCTTGGCAACAGTTGGCCGCCGCAAATGGGTGAGCTGTGGATCCTGAAAGACTCTTTGACCGAAGAAGAGCTGTTGGATAGCCGTATCCGTGTGTTGTCGCGTACAGCGGTGAACAAGATTGAGAAATGGCTGATTCAAAACAAGCTGTATGACTTGAAGCGCACTGCGGAAAACAAGCTTGATGGCCTGTTTAAGAAGTACTACTTGGAAGCAAAACGTTTAGATGAGAAAGGCATGCTAGAAACGGAGTTGCCGCAATTCCTTCTTGCCGCTAACTCAGTGAAGAACCTCAACGATTTAAAACGTGAAGAGTACGAAAGCCAACACGGCAAAGCGATTAACCCTAGAATTCAGCGTATTCTGAACAGTAAAAAGTAACCGTCGGCCCGCTATCTGTTGTAAGAAAACAGAGTAGCGACTACACGGTTAATAGATACAAAAATGCCAGCTATCAAGCTGGCATTTTTTTTGAATTCTTACGAACTCTTAACGACTGATCGCATTACTGATTGATTACAGTAGGTGGATAGTTGCGTTTAGAGAGAAAACGCCTGCGTCGTCATCTTTCATTTTGAAGTTTTGGTAGCTAGCGCCTACAGATAGTGGACCGAAGATGAAGTATTCAGCGCCTACAGCGTACATGATATCAACGTCGTCTTGCTTGAAGTTATCGCCTTTCACTTCGTAAGAATGAAGACCACCCTTCGCGTATACGTGAAGAGGACCGAAGTCGATGCTTGGTTTGATCGCTAAGTAAGCAGTGCTTACGTCAACACCTTGTTTAGCACGGTTGCCGTAGCTAACGTTGTCGAAAGAACCTAGATCCCAGTAACCCGCTTCAACACCGATTAGTGGAAGGATACCTGTACCTACGTGGATGCCCACCGCATTTTCATCTTCACCAGCGAATGAGTTTTGACCACCCATTACACCGCCGTACAACCAAGAATCAGCCATTGCTGTTGAAGATGCACCTAGTAGTGCTAGTGCCAATAACGTTTTTTTCATATTCGACCTTTTTCGTCCTAGTGGCAGGCCTTGAGTGGTAATAAATTGCCACCAAGTCGCCCTGTATGTAATAACTATTCAATTAGTAATGCAATAAGCAAGATTTATACCCAAACCTTGCTATTGCGTCTAGCTTTATTCCTTTAGCAAGCATCAATCGCGTTTTTAACACGCTTATCTGATACTGGGTAAGGCGTACCGAGCTGCTGTGCGAAGAAGCTTACACGAAGCTCTTCTATCATCCAACGCACCTCTTTTACATTTTCTGGAACCGCGATCCCTTTTGGAATTTTATTCAGCAGTTCTTTGTAATCATTCATTACTGACTCAACTTTGATCATGTGAAGACGATCTTTGTTCGGGTCAATTGGCAGTTTTTCCATGCGACGTTCAATCGCTCTCATATAGCGTAGAATATCTGGCAGGCGTTTCCATCCACATTCTGTGGCAAAACCCTTAAAAATCAAACCTTCTACCTGAGCTTTTATATCAGAAAGTGCGAATGCCATTGAAAGATCAACACGGCCTTTTAGCTTCTTACTGATGCTGAATGCCGTGGTTAAGATGGTTTCAACCTGTTGAGCAATCTCAACTACCGTATCACCCAACTCTGCACGTACGTGTTCTTTCAGTGCTTCAAACTGCTCTGGCTCCCAAACCAAACCGCCCTTCTCTTCAATCAGCTTATCAATACCACAAGCGATACAGTCATCGATTAAATCAAGTACCTGTCCGTATGGGTTGAAGTACAAGCCAAGTTTCGATTTGTTCGGCAAGTTCGAGTGCAAGTATTTGATCGGCGATGGCACGTTCAATAAGATCAAACGACGTTGACCCGATTTCATTGCCGAGATCTGCTCTTGCTCGGTTTCGAACAGTTTGATCTCTACGCTGTCTTTGGTATCCACCAGCGCAGGGAAGGCTTTAACATCGTAGCCGCCACGCTTCTGTTGGTAGACTTTTGGTAACTCACCAAAGCTCCACGTGTGCAGATTCTGCTGCTCGATATCGTCATCCGCAACTTTAGAAAGCGTTTCTTGAACCTTATCTTTCAGGCTCTCTTTCAATTCATGCAAATCTTTCTGTTCTTTCAGCTTACGCTTGCGATGATCTACGGCACGGAATGTTACCTTTAAGTGTTCCGGAATCTGGTCTAACTTCCAGTCGTCACGGACCACTTCAACACCTGTCATACGGCGCAGCTCTTTCTCAAGAGAGTCTAACAGCGGCGCTTCTAACGGTGTAACACGAGCCAAGAACGCATCGGCGTAGTTTGGCGCAGGCACAAAGTTACGGCGTAGCGTTTTAGGTAATGACTTGATTAGGCTAATCACCAATTCCTGACGTAGTCCTGGGATCTGCCAATCGAATCCGTTCTGGTCGATCTGGTTCAAGATAGGCAGCGGAATGTGTACCGTTACACCATCGTTGTCATCGCCAGGCTCAAATTGGTAACTCAGCTTGAGCTTGATACCGTTTTGGTGCCAGAAGTTCGGGTAATCCAAGTCAGTAACGTGGCTAGCATCACCTCGGAACAGCATCGACTTTTCAAAGTTCAGCAGTTCAGGGGTTTTCTGGCTGGTCTTCTTCCACCATGTATCGAAGTGACGGCCTGAAACTGCCTCTTCGCCAACACGCTGGTCATAGAAATCGAACAGTTCATCATCGTCGATCAAGATGTCACGACGACGCGATTTATGCTCAAGCTCTTCCACTTCTTGCAGTAGCTTGCGGTTTTGCTTGAAGAAGGTGTGTTTGGTTTCCCACTCACCTTCTACTAATGCACTACGTACAAACAACTCACGGCTGACAGTTGCATCAATTGCACCGTAGTTCACAAGGCGTTTAGGAACAATCGGGATTCCGTAAAGCATCACTTTTTCGTGTGCCATGACTGCCGCTTGTTTCTTCGACCAGTGTGGTTCGCTATAGCTACGTTTAATCAGGTGTTTCGCTAGCGGTTCAATCCATTCAGGTTGAATCTTGGCGATAACACGACCCCAAAGTTTTGAGGTTTCCACCAGCTCAGCAGACATGATCCATTTAGGCTGTTTCTTAAATAGGCCAGACGCAGGGAAGATATGGAAACGTGCGTTACGTGCACCTTGATACTCATTCTTCTCTTGGTCTTTCATACCGATGTGCGAAAGCAGGCCTGATAGTAGCGAGATATGAATGCCATCATAGCTGCCCGGCTCTGTATTCAACTTAGTATCAAGTTCACGCATCGCTTGGTGAATTTGGAAGTACACATCTTGCCATTCACGAATACGTAAATAGTTGAGGTAATCCTGCTTACACTGTTTGCGGAACTGGTTACTCGACAGCGCTTTTTGCTGCTGCTTGATGTAATCCCATAGGTTCACAAACGTAATGAAATCAGACTCTTTATCGAAGAAACGTTTGTGCTTGTCATCAGACGATTGTTGCTTGTCTGACGGGCGCTCACGCGGATCTTGAATCGACAACGCAGACGCAATCACCATCACTTCGTGTAGGCATCGGTTACGTGGCGCTTCAATCACCATACGCGCTAAACGTGGATCGATAGGCAGTTTTGCTAGCTTACGGCCAATCGCGGTGAGCTTCTTCTTGTCATCGCCTTGGTTCTTGTTTTTGTTGGCTGACGGTTCAACAGTCGCGATCGCACCAAGCTCTTCAAGCAGCCTTACACCATCTTGAATGTTGCGCTTATCGGGCGCTTCAACAAATGGGAACGCTTGAATGTCGCCGAGGCCTAGCGCTGTCATCTGAAGGATAACCGATGCTAGGTTAGTACGAAGGATCTCTGGGTCAGTAAACTCTGGGCGTGATTCGAAATCTTCCTCCGAATACAAGCGAATACAGATACCTTCCGCAACACGACCACAACGACCTTTACGCTGATTTGCACTCGCTTGAGACACGGGCTCAATCGGCAGACGCTGTACTTTGGTGCGGTAGCTGTAACGGCTAATACGCGCCGTACCCGGGTCGATAACATACTTGATGCCCGGAACGGTTAATGAGGTTTCTGCCACGTTGGTTGCCAGAACAATGCGTCGTCCCGTGTGAGACTGGAAGATTCGGTTCTGCTCTCCCGCCGACAGACGAGCGTATAGCGGAACAATCTCAGTATCACGTAGGTTACGTTTACTTAATGCATCTGCGGTATCACGAATCTCTCGCTCACCGTTCATGAAGATCAAGATATCGCCAAGCCCTTCATCACACAGTTCATCAACCGCTTCAAAGATGCCTTCAATTTGGTCGCGATCTGAATCACTTTCATCACCACCTAACGGGCGGTAACGCGTGTCTACTGGGTAAGTACGGCCAGACACTTCAATGATTGGCGCATTATTGAAGTGCTTAGAGAAACGCTCTGGATCGATGGTTGCCGACGTGATGATCACTTTCAGATCAGGACGCTTTGGTAGCAACTCTTTCAGGTAACCCATGATGAAATCGATGTTCAGGCTACGTTCGTGCGCTTCATCGATGATGATGGTGTCGTACTGGTTTAAAAAACGGTCGTGTTGAATCTCCGCCAGTAGAATACCGTCGGTCATCAATTTGATCTGTGTGTTGTCAGAAATCTGGTCGTTGAATCGAACCTTATAACCAACAAACTCACCTAGCTGCGTTTCCATCTCTTCAGCAATACGGTTCGCAACCGAACGTGCAGCAAGACGACGAGGCTGAGTGTGACCAATTAGGCCAAAGCGGCCGCGGCCAAGCTCAGAACAGATTTTTGGTAGCTGAGTGGTTTTACCCGAACCCGTTTCACCCGCCACGATAACCACTTGGTTTTCAGCAATGGCTTTCGCGATGTCGTCGCGTTTTTGGCTAACAGGGAGAATCTCTGGGTATTCAATCGTTGGTTTTTGCGCAGCACGCTGAGTTGCCGTCATCATTGACTTAGCAATGTCTAACGCAATCTCATCAAAGACAGCGTGCTTAGCTTGTTCGTTCTTAATTTTACTCGCACCAGCAATTCGCTTACTCAAACGGAAGCGATCGCGCATCATGCACTCATTTAAGGCCTTACGAAGAGAGGCTGGGCTATTTTGAGATGCGCTAGCTTTAGGTGCTTGTTGTTTGTTGTTTTGCTTTGTTTGATTAGCTTGATCAGCAGCAGAGTCCGATGTCGCGTTGGTATTCGCTACATGGTTATTTTTATCTGCTTTTTCCGGAGACGAAGTCACAGCGTGTCCTATTCTTTCTCTTATATAAACTCGCGCGATTGTAGCATAAAGGAAAGGAACGAGTTAACACAAAGCAAGGAATATTAGCTGCCTAAGCACCTGCTGAAACAGGAGTAATGCAAACTAACGTGTTCAATTGTTACACTAAAAACTGAAGCTCATTATTGGTAGGCAGTTGGTGATTCGATTAAAAAATATTGGCTTAGATTGCCCAAGCCAACATTAGGTAGAAACACGTTATTGGTAGAGACTCTGAAAGCAATAAGAGCTTCACTTGTCTCGTGTTTAGTATTCCAGATTAACTTCGTCTTTTAATAAAACAGACTTATCAACGGGTTTCATTAAGTAATTCATTACAGTAATTGAAACCAATAGCGCAGCGTAAGCCAAATAGGTGTTTTCAGCCGTCCCCGCTACCGAGGCGAGTATTCCTCCGAAGAACCCTGACACACCCCATGCTGAATAGAGTATTCCAAAGTTGGTTCCGTACGTCTTCAAACCATAATCCACCGCTGTTACTGGAGGGAAAACACCGAATAACGCACCATAAGACATGGCGCCTGCGGAGATCCCGATCATTAGAGGAATCGTGGTTTCAATGGTTGTAAAAAACACCATATTGACCGCTTGCAACATGAATATTAAGCCTAGTGTATGAACGCGCCCTATCCTGTCGAATACAACGCCGCCAATGACTCGCCCTGCGGTATTAAAAATCGCTAATAAAATGATACCTAACGCAATTTCTTCAGCGGTTAAGCCTATTGATTTACTGACGTTGCCAATGGAACCGATGAGCATGATACCTGCTGCTGATGACACCATGAACATTAACCATATCTGGTAAAATTGTGGTGTTTTAAGCATATCCAGCCACTGGATGTTTATGTCTGATCCATATTCCGCAGCCTTTCCTCCGGGAACTTCTGAAACATATCCTTTGGGTGGGTTCACCAGCAGAGAGGCCATCGGGATCATGAAGAGTAGACCGACACCGAGGATCTTGAACGTATCTAAGATGCCATAGTGTTCGATGAGAACGGTCGATAACGGAGCTAAATACAGTGCCGCCATCGCAAACCCACCAGCGGTTAAACCACTAACCAGCCCCTTTCTATTCTCTGGCCACCACTTCATGGTACATGGGCCAATACAGGCATAGGCAAAGCCCATCCCAGCACCAACCATACACCCGAATGTAACCTGCAATTCCGCTAATGTTGAGGCATAACCGGACGCTAAAAGCCCCGCCCCGACAAGAAACACACCAAGTATTGTGACCTTCCTTGGCCCTATTTTGTCTTGCCATACCCCAGCCAAAAACAGACTTACCGAAAATGCGAACACGGAAGTCTGGTAAGGCCCATCTACGTCCTTAGGATCAACACCTAGCGCCTCAGCCAAAGGTTCACTGAAAACGCCCCATACATATAGGATACCGATCGATAGGTTCACGATTAAACCTATCACTAGTATTTTAAATGGTTTACTAATCAAGCTAACCTCAACAATTCGCTGTTTATGAACAATCGTTAGAAATGATGACTTTCAACGACTTGTGGTCTGAAGCATGGATAAAGGTCGAATAAGCTTCTTCTGACTCTGTTAAATTGAACTGGTGACTAATCAGTTTTTGAGGTTCCAAATAACCCGCTCTAATTTGCTTGATTAACATTGGTGTTGTGTTGGTATGAACCATGCCAGCTGTCATAGTGAAGTTTCGTTTCCACATGTCTTCTAGGTTAATCGTTGCAGATTTACCGTGAACACCAAGCACTGCAATGTTGCCTCCTGGGCACACCAACTTCTGAGACATATCCCACCCAGCAGGAATGCCAATAGCTTCAATCACCACATCAACACCCACATCATCTGTCATGTCGAGAATTTGCTGCACGGCGCTGCCATCTGAGTTATCGATCGCATGAGTTGCACCTAGCTCTTTAGCCACTTGCAGTCGATGAGGGTTAGTATCAATTGCATAGATTTCGCTTGGAGTGAAGAACTTAGAGGTCATCAGAGCTGCAAGGCCAACGGGACCACAACCAATAACGGCAACAGAGCAACCCGGCTGAACCTGACCATCCAATACACCCACTTCGTAACCCGTTGGGAAAATATCGCTCAATAGAACCAGAGAGTCTGTATCGATGTCATCAGGAACAAGGTGCAGACTTGTATCGCCATAAGGAACTCGAACGTATTCCGCTTGGCAGCCATCAATTTCATTACCAAGTAGCCAGCCACCATCTAAACATTGACCAAATTTAGACACTTGACACATTTTGCAGCTACCACATGAAGTAATACATGACACGATCACGCGATCGCCTGGCTTAAACTTACTCACCAACTCACCGCATTCTTCGACTATACCAACCCCTTCATGGCCCATGATTGTGCCTGGCTTAAATGTCGCAACGTTATTTCTTAATATATGTAAATCCGTACCACAAATTGTGGTTTTCTCGATTCTTACGACGACATCGCTTTGCTTCTCAATTGTAGGGATTGGACGTTCTTCCAATTTCGCGCTGTCTTTTCCATCAAATACATATGCTTTCATTATTCTTCCTAGCTGACGTTGTTGTTATATAAATTCGAGCTCATCATATAGACGCAATTAAATAATTAACGTGACCAGCACGACGATTAACAATCGATTAACAGACAATAAACACAGTTAGAACACCATAAAGACCCAGGATGGAAATATAATATAAGTCATTGTAAATAATATAAAAAAGTTAACAAATAATGAAAGAAGGTTAAATAATCAAATAGTAGTAAAATCCGAAAAGGAGACAGAGAATATTAGATAATCAGAATGAACTCATATATTAGGTTTCAGTTGAAGTAGCTTCGAATAGTTAATTATCAGTGGCTAATCGTGATTAGCTCTTTTCTTTAGTGATAAAAAAATGCCGCTCTATTTGGAGCGGCATTTTTAGTAGATGTAATACTTTAGAACTCGTATTGGAAGTAAACCGTGTTGTAGTTACTGCCACCTTTGATACGTCCAAACTGGGACGCATTTTCAAAGATCGCCGAGCGGTGATGTAATGAGTAACCAAACCATAAATTGTTGAGGTCATTCTTACCGATAAGGTCACCGACGTTCACATCAAATGAGAAGTCCAAGTAGTTTAACAGGTGGCTTGCCGTGTAGCCCTTACGATCCATTTCAGAGCCTTCGATATAAGTAATCGAATCTATGTAAGACATACCCTCTGCGACACCGAATCGCCACTGAGTTGGCCAGTTGAAGGTGTAGTACGCTTTAATTGCAATGATGTATTCCGTGCTACTGGATTGAACGTCTGAACTCCAGTGATGCGCAATACCCGGCGTTAGATAGATATCCAACGGGAAACCAAAGATCTCATCCGTTAAAGGGTGACCGTAAAAGAACGATGTGAGTTGGTTGTTGTATTCGTCTTTCTCTGTGTTGAACTTCATGATGTCGCCGATATTCGACGGTGTTGCCCAGCCATGTGCGACACGTAAATACGGCGCATTGCTCAACTTAGGTTTCGGCGCTTTCTCTTTATCGTTAAAGAAACCAAAGCCAAGGTACAGTTCACCTTGATAACGATCTTCGACAATCGACGAATCGTAAGCGTTATCGTCCAATCGAGTGACACTGGTTGAACCCAATAAGTATAAGTTTGAAACTACATGGTAACGCGCTTCAACACCGACATTTAAGTCAACACCAGCCCCAATGCTTTCACTCGCTGCAGAGTAATACTCACTGTTGAAGTCAGCACTTTTATAACGCAGTGTCGCACTTGGGTAGAACTCCCAATCGCCTGTTTCATACTTCGCTTTAGCACGCAAGTTACCGTGGAGGTTAAACTCACTGTCACTCATGATTTCTGTTTCAACAGCCCACTGCTCGTCCAACTGGTACGCAAGTTGCCCACCAAAGTCAGCTGTATCACCCTCAATCGCGTTCTGCTCAGATGCTGGGATATCAATAAACCGCATGCGAGAAATAGCATTAAAAGACCATTTTTCGTCATCTGTTTGGTAGAGGTAAGCCCCCATTTCAGTACCGTCAATGAACACATAGTCGTTTTTAAAGAACAACATTGGGACAAACGAGCTGACGGTCTTATCACCACCTGACGTGTCATAAGGGATACTAGCAGTACGGAACATTGCTGCAATGCCCCACTCTTGCTCTTCAGCGGCCCACACATTAGTGCTTAGGAACGCGCTACCAAGTAGAATCGCACCCGATGAAGTGAGAGTCGGTAAATATTTGAGCTTCATTCTTATGTAATTACTCTTTGTAATAAATATTGTGTTACTGAATAGACATTTATTAACCGTGATGGCTAACTATTTTTAGGTTTGCTCGGCATTGACCGTTACAATGTAGGATATTCTCGGTTAAATGAAAGTATTGTGAAAGTCTCCGAATTACAAAATATTATAGATCACTTACCCAAATATTCCGATCCAGATATTGTTATGGGCGAGGCGTGGCTACCCGAACGTTTGGTGAATACCAACCTAGACGGCGACATGCTATTCCTTGAATTCGATAATGCCCCTGAAGACAATCAAGGGGATGAAGAAGGCCGTGGTTTTGTTGAACACGAGATTGCTATGATTCGTGAAAAACTGGAACAGGTGTTAGACGACACTTCCGATACCAAGACCAAAGCCGATGCTCTATTGGCAATATTTCTAATGGGTCATGAACTTTCTAGTTCAGAAGTTATCGAAATACTTGAAACAACAGAGTCTGAAACGAGTGAGCCTCAAACGAATAAGCTCGAATTAATAGAACACCACGACGACTAGCCACTAACGATTTTAGGTACCGTATTGAAACCCTCTACGACATCATCTCTTCCCCTGTTACTCGCCGGACCCATTTTAAGAAAAACCACCGCGACTGAAGTGGTAATTTGGTTAGCCACCAGCTCGCCTCTCATAGGCAGGGCTGAGCTGTATGTTAACAAAACAGATCTCGTTGAAGAAATCGGCCAGTCCAACGTAGAGCAAGACCAACCGTTTTATACCTCTTCGCTTGAAGAGCATGATTCGATTCAAGTCGGCACACATGCGTGGGTGACACTCATCCGCTTACAAGGTCAGTTTCCGACTAATACGCTTCTTGAGTATGACATTCACACAGACTCAGGTTCACTAAAAGAGCTCGCCCCTCACCTTGTTTACAATGGCAAATCTCACGTTGAGTTTAAGATATCGACCTCGGCTGATTACATTCTTCATGGATCTTGCCGTAACCCGCATCATCCAAGCAAAGACAGCCTAGTCGCAGCCGATAACAAGATTGCCGAGCAAACCGTTGCAGAAAGACCCGATATGCTGATGATGAGCGGCGATCAGATCTACGCCGATCATGTGGCAGGCCCAACGCTTGATGCTATTCAACAAGTGATTCAACGGCTTGGTCTTGTTGGTGAGAGCTTACCGACTGACTCACAGATTAAACAAATCAACAGCAGTGACGCTCTGTATAACAGTGAATATCACTTATACCAGCGTCATCACTATTTACCGCACCACACCGCTTCAGAATCGATGCTCGATAAGTTCTTTCCGAATCGTGGCATGCCAATTTTTAGTTCTACCGATTGTGAAAACCACTTGGTCACGCTGTCTGAGTTTATCGCGATGTACTTGTTGGTTTGGTCTCCAACACTGTGGCAACGCATTAACCGCGAACGATTAATCGAAAACAATTTCATGCAGGCTGGTCGACAATTGACGCCAGCAGAGCAGCAACAGTGGCGTGATGAAAGCGTCATCATCGATGATTTCATTGCTGGCTTACCGCAAGTACAACGTCTGTTCGCGCATATCCCAACATACATGATCTTCGACGATCACGATGTTACTGATGATTGGAACCTTACAGTGGGTTGGGAATACGCCGTCGACCAAAATCAGTTCGCCACTCAAGTGATTGGTAATGGCCTTGCCGCCTACTGGATGTGTCAGGGTTGGGGTAACAAGCCTGAGAGCTTCGACGAAGCGTTCATCGAGCAAGCAAAACAGCTTTTTGTCGATCATCCGCGCATTACTGAACAAACGCATAATGAAGCCGGTAATCCTGCGACTACTCACTCTGTTGGCAAAATCGAGCCAGACAAGCATCAAGCCTTCATTGAGATGCTGAATCGCTTTGAAGAGTGGCATTACACAATAGATACCTCACCTAAAGTCATTGTGTTAGATACTCGAACCCGCCGTTGGCGTTCAGAGTCACGCATGAATAAGCCTTCAGGTTTAATGGACTGGGAAGCCTTGATTGAGTTTCAGCATCAGTTAATGAATCAAGATAAAGTGGTGATCGTTTCTGCTGCACCGATGTTTGGCGTGAAGTTTATTGAAACACTGCAAAAGATGGCGACCACAATCGGCAAGCCATTAGTGATTGACGCTGAAAACTGGATGGCACACCCGGGCAGTGCGAATACGCTGATCAGCATCTTTACCCATACCAAAACACCGACCAACTTCGTGGTGCTTTCTGGCGATGTTCACTACTCCTTTGCTTATGACATCAAGCTTAGGTATCGTCGCAACAGCCCGAACATCTATCAGATTACCTGTAGTGGCATTAAAAACCAGTTCCCTGCTCCGCTGCTTAAATTCTGCGATGTATGGGACCGTCTGTTGTACAGCCCTCGCTCAATTTTGAACTACTTCACTAAGCGTAAACGCTTGAAGATCGAAAAGCGAAGCCCTGACAATCAGACCTTCTATCGCCTTTCAAACCGCAGTGCGATTGGTGAATTGAGGCTAGATACCGATGGGAAACCGCAATCGATCACGACACTCAGTGGCGATGGCAAGGTCACCCGCTTTCCAAAACCGGACTAGGAAGTGCTCCTTATCGCTCGCGTATCCGTAATGTCAGTTTTTAGTAAAGACGCTTGCGATCACACTCTGTAGACCCAATAGTTATAGTTATACTTGTAGTTTTAGCTATCAGCGTTACGGAACCCGATACAAATTTTAACTGGAGCTCGTTATGTTCAATTCTCTCACATCAATGTTTAAACAATTGATTGAAGGCCAGGACCTAAGCAAAAACCAAGGCACATCACCTAACATCGCCATCGCGAGTTTGTTGTGTGAAGTCGCGGGAGCCGACCATCAGATCAATGAATCAGAAAGAGTCGCTAAGCTACAGCTTCTTCAACGCTTGCTGGATTTAGATGAAGAACAAGCGAAGGTGCTGCTAGCGCAAGCAGAGCCGAAAGTAGAGCAATCAGTATCGCTGTATGACTTTACATCTCAACTTAGAGATCTTTCTCAACCAGTGAGAATCGATTTAATCAAAGCGATGTGGGAAGTGGCGCACGCCGACGGGGAAATTGACCCTATCGAAGACTCTGTGATCCGTAAAACAGCAGAACTGCTCTACGTTGACCACAGTGACTTTATCAAGACTAAGTTGAACGTCCTCGGTAAAAGCTAATCAAGCGTTCTCTACTCACGTTAAGCCTCTGTATTAGCGTAATCGATCGCCATGCATGATGCCTTTGAGCTCTAACGGCGTGCCCTTTTTAGTCACATAAAGGCCGCGCTGATTTGATACCAACACGCTACGCTTGCCTTGTGTTTGTTGAATATATAAGTGCTTGATATTGAAAACCTGTTCATCTTGGGCTTGGTCTTGGTCCAATTGGTAAAGGTAGTAGTGATTCCCCCAGCGTAAGAACACACCAAACATCTGCTTGGTTTGAACAACATTCCCATCGATGTCGTATCCAATGTACTGCATTTTAACTCGACCATTTTCCAATCGCAGTGAGATTTTTTCCCAACCTACCATTGGATACTCTGCTGAGAATTTATAGGTACTTTTGGTTACGATCCCAGAGATTAAACCTACATTTAGAATCACAAAAAACGTTAATAAGATGGGCATCCAGAACTTACGATTCATATCGATTGTCCTCGCTCATCGTCTTCATCACATGAGAGCGATTTAAACTGATGGCTCATCTCTTTCCAACGCCCGTTTATCAAAGCAACGGCTTGAATGTTCTGACATCCAACGCCAATGCGATGTAAGTAAAGAGAATCAACACCGAGTTCTGACACGCGATTCAGCTCGGTTAACAGTTCTTGATCAAAATTCAAACTGTCGTGATAAACATCCATCCCGCGATAGCTGGTCTTATCCATAAAAAAAGCAAATTGATAAAACAGCATAAGAAGAAACGCGCTGACTAATATTCCTGCGATACGAGAGCGATGACGCGCGATAAAGTACTGCACCTGACGTTGTTTATAAGAGTCCGGTTGCTTCGTTAAGACAGGCTTATGTTCATTGTTGCCGCGTTCAGTACTCGAGCTCTTTGAAGCAGAGGTTTCGTCAATCACTTCAACTTGAATAGCTGAAGTGGGTGTTAATAGGTAACCACCGAGCTGTTGAGGTCGGCTAAAGCTGTACCCTTCCTTTTGCACCGTTAGGATTTTGCAGTCACACTTAAGTGAACTTAATGCTGTACGAAGATTCTTCACCGCGACATTAAGCGAACTGCCTGTCACCACCCTGCCCGGCCAACAATGCTCAAGCAAAAAGTCGCGACCCACTGCTTTGGGGGTGTTCTTCACTAGGAACTCAAGAATCAAGGCTTCTGAGGGAGACAAAGTCACCCGCTCGTCCAAGTTCGAATCAATGAGTGTGTTGTTAACCAACTCGATACCCGAAGCGTCTAAGATGATTTTTTCAGGGCTACTGGCGTTCATTTCGGCGAGGTGTTCATAAATAAAAAGGTCATCAAAAAAGTGTTGGTTTGGTCGAGCTAATGCCAAACCATACATAGAAAAGAATGGTGATAAGTTTAGCCAATAATTAAGCCAAATATAAGTTCAGCAAGTAACAAGAAAAACAACGATAAGGTGAGTCAGTCATGCAGACTCACTCACCTTAGTACGAGGCCTAACTCTTAGTTCAACTAACCAGGCCTATGGAAACGAAGTTACATCGAATGATATCTATAACGCTCGTTTCTACGTCTCTCATTTTTTATAATTCTTATTTTCTATAGATCTAGTTTAAAGCCCAGTTCACTGACCATGACTTCAGCAAAGCCTAGCTTTACCGCATTCAACTGATTGGCAACTTCGCGTGCTTGTGCTTCGTTTTTAGCCAATATTGCCATTGAGTAGATTGGCCTAATCATCGCTTTTTGGTTTGGTTTCTCTTGTGCTATTTCTTGATGTTTTAAATAAGCAGAAGTAATCACGCCTTGAGCGCTCCAATCGACAACCATTTGTAAATCTTGGCTAATAATCTCGTCGACAATGAATTGATTCTCTGGCTCTTTCCAAGCGAGTTCAACTGCGTAGTTTTTGAAAGCGACTTCAGTGTTTAACCACTTATTACCGATGTCTCTAATTTCAGTCACCTCTACAAGATCTTTAAATTGGAATGGTAAGTTACCAATCAACTCTCGAACGTGCTGTTCGCTATCCGCTTCAATCACAAACTTGATGATCGGAAATTTCTTATCTCCGATAAAGCTTTCAGATACGAACATGTCGTGGACTAAGCCCGCATCAATTAAGTTAGCAAATGCTTTTTTCTGATGCGGCATTGCCTCAAATACCGCTTGAGCGTCATCGGTTTTCCAAGCTACTGAAACACCGTATGCCGCAGCATGGCTATAACTAGAAAATAGAAGGGCTGAAAATAGAAAGCTAAAAATAGCTAAAAAGGTTCCTAGCGTTGTTTTCATTATGTGGTTTCCTAATTAGTCGCGAACAATTTCATACAAGTTAGGGTCAGCAGAAACCCCTTCGATTTTTAAAGGTGGTAACTCTTTTCTCATCGCCTGTATCGCATCATGGAATTGCTTCTTACTTTCCCATTCAGCGACATTGATGAAGCGGTAAGTTGCGTCCGAGCTTAAAGAACGGTGTAACTTGGTCGATAAGTACCCAGGTTGCTGCTCTAATACGTCTCTTGCGCTTTCCCAATACGCTAACGTTGCGGATTCATGGGCTGGCTCGACTGAAAAAGTGTTTATCAATACAACGGGGGTTGCCGAAACTAGCGCACTGACGCTTAGCGTCCCCAGTGCCAATCCATACTTAATAATGTGCTTCATCCTATTCTCCTTGTTTTGGGTGAGCTAACGCTATCATCTAGCCCTACCCAATCAAGGCTGCAACCTGCGATTTAATATTAATTAAAAAGCTAAATTTCAAACCAATATTATTCACTCATTAAATAAGCGATGTAGCCATTCACTATTGATAAGCCACTCGCTGAAATTAGGTTTTTTGGATAACCATTCTCTACCTTTCGACACATAAGACGCAATTCAAGTCAGTCCCAGAGCTAACTACCCGACATTTAAAGTAATTTTCGAGGCCAATTCTCAAAATGGGCAGCTCCCTTGCCTAACCCTTTCGCTATATGGTGCTATTCGGTCAAATTGATTCTCTTTTTAAAAATGAGGTAGCTTTCTGACTAGACACATCTAGCATCCCAAAAAAAAACAAGTTAAATCAGTCATTTAAACATGGCACGTGACTTGCTAACTCAATATGCAACTCATTAAATAAGGATATTAAAAATGAAAGCATTAACTCCTTTGATATTAACGATGTCATTAAGTGCTGTGATAACTGGTTGTGGCGGCGGAGGTGGCGGCGGAGGCAGCACCAGTGGTGGGAGCTCTTCATCAAGTGAGGAACCAGAACCGGAAATTGCAACGGTAAGTGAACCTATAGCTACAGTTGATTCATTCAGCGATATAGTGGTGCCGGGTAACTTTGATTGGAGTGGTGTCGAAACTCTTGAAATGGCGATTGATGTCGTTAGTAGTTTTTCCACGACCAACGGCGAACCACAAAACATTCGCGGCTCTCACATTATCAAACTATTTAGTACTTCGAACTCATTGACTGACTCTAGCCCTTTCTACACAGGCATCTCAAACAAGGACGGTCAACTTTCCAATAAGTTCTCAATCCCGAGTCATTGGCAAAGCATCACAATAATTGCCCTTGTTAGAGACTTAGAATGCACGTCAACATACGATTTAGATGAACTTTCATCAAATCTGTTGATTTCATGTGACATCTATTTGGATGAAGATTAAGGGTAGAGATATGAATAATATAACAAAGTCACTCATCTTAGTTGGTACATTCTCGGTCAGCTCTTTTTCTCAACTCGTTTTTTCTGCCGCTTCCGAAAACTCTTCTACTATAAATGGCGACGGCTCGATTACCGTCACTCAAAAGATCGACGACAATAGTACATCTCCACACTACAGTGCTCCGAATAACAACAAATATGGGTTTGGCAAGTACAGTCGTCACAATCAAGATTACTCATGGCAGCACGATATTGCTGTGCCTAGTGGTTCTCAGATCACCGCAGCAACCCTCACCATTTACGCTTATGATGTCGATTCAGAAGCTCACCACGGAGAAAGCGGTGAGTATGATAGTGTATCGGTCGACGGAGCAATGCTAACGCCAGGCTTTTTGCAAGGGACGAATGAAAACTGGTCAACGACGGTGTTTGATTTGCCTAGCTCTTCCCTTGATGACGGGCTTGTCGACGTCGACCTAGATATTGATGTCAACAAAGATGGCTGGTATACCACCCTCTCCTATAGCCTAATCAGCGTTACCTACACGGAAATAGCTAACAACCCGCCGTATACACCGACCTTAGAAAGAAGCACGGGGCTAGGCGCTACTCATGATCTTGTTGTTAGCGTTACAGGTCCAACGCCCAGCGACCCAGATTCAGATTCTGTCACCTACAGCTACCGCTGGTTTGTCGATGTTGGGCAAGGCTTCTATGTTGATGATGAATTTGTTGGTAAAAACAACAATAGTGACGCAACGTTGCCCGCTAGCCAAACTGTTGCTGGTGAGCTGTGGAAGGTTCAAGTTACCGCTATCGACTCAAATGGGTTAATCAGTGATATTGCAGAAATAGAATGGCCGGAAATCGGTGATACGGATGGAGATGGCATTGCAGATATACATGATTATGCGCCGAGCGATCCAACTATCGCGTTTTACAGCCGAACGCCAACTTCTGGTTGGTATACTTTGGGGTTTGAAGACCTATGGCCTTATGAAGGCGACTATGACCTAAATGACTTCGTTACACACTACGCTTATGGTACTTACACTGATGCGAACAATCAGATCACACGCTTCGACTACTATGGTCAAGCTATTGCTAGAGGAGCTGCGCAAGATAACAGTTTTGCCATTTCATTATCAGGGTTAGAGGCATCCAATATAGGCACATTGACAAAAACCTATGATGGTTCGACTGAGAATTTAACACCCGAAAATGGACACTCTGGAGAGTTAGTTTTTGTGGTCATTGAAAGCATTAATGAAATGCTACCCAACACGACAGGGTATGAGTTCTACAATACTGAATCCGGAGACAATAGAGATCTCGTTGAATACAGTGTGTCGCTGGTCATTGATGGTTCGATTGAAAGTCTCGCGGGCAAAAGCTTTAACCCTTTCATATTCAAAGCAAACAATCGCGATAAAGAAGTCCATTTAATGAACTATCCACACACAGACCTCGCCAATACGAGCGTGTTCGGTCAAGGTGATGATGATTCAAGTGTTGATAACAATGAGTACTACCAGACAAGTAACGGTTTACCTTGGGCGTTAGACATACCTGCATCTTGGTCCCACCCTTTAGAGCGAAAAGATGCGTGTGCTGCTTACCCTAACATCGTGAACTGGGCGCAATCTGGAGGCGAGCAACACAACAACTGGTTCTCATCCCCTGAACTCAATAAAGTGTGGTAGTTACAATTTAAGTAAAGAACAACTAACCTTATAGTAATAAATAGAAAACCTCTATTTACCCAACGGATAAATAGAGGTTTTTGTCGCTTATTCTTCAGATGTTCTACTTGATCGAAGTTCAACCTGCAATATAAAAGACAGGTACTAAAGCATCGTCAGCACAAGCTTTGCCAAGTTATAAGCATCAACATAACCCGAGTGTTGACGACCTTCCCACTCAATATTTTTCGCTTCTTGAGCGGCGCGGTGACCAATGCGTTTGTCTTTCAATCGATTCTGAACTCGATAAAGCGTTGCGATATTCAAGAACTCGCTGAACGGCGGTTCGATGCCTTTTTCAATACACTCTTTGTGTAAGATAAGGTCGTCACGCCCCCACGCTGCATAGATTTTTTTGGGACCACCGAAGTTCTTAATCATCGACTTGATAACAGACTCTAATGGGCGACCCTGCTTTTCGATTTTACGAGGTGTAATGCCCGTTAACTCGGCACAGAATAGAGAGACTTCGTCTTTCTCTGGCTTAACGTAGTATTGCGCTCGTTTCACGATAGTTCCGGATGCCAGATCAATCTCAGCAAGACCAACTTCAATGATCTCCCCTGTTGTTCCCACACCGTCTTCGCTCCAACAGCACATTTCCAAATCGAAACACACCACTCGATTGTGATTCATACGTCGCCTAATTCTCTCGTCAAAAATTTCGTGAAATTGTACATGAGCCCAATACAGAACTCGACCCTAGTTGTATCAAGTGCTCATTTAGCCTGCAATTGTCACTCGATTTCGGCCATTCGACTTACTTTGATAGAGCATACTGTCTGTTTTTTGCAGAATCTCTTCCGTGTTTTCGTTGGCACGAATGGCAGCACCAATACTCAAAGTACAACTTAGCTGTCGACCTTTGTGCTCACAATGAGAGTGACTCACTGTGCTTAGAATGCATTGTAAATAGCGGTCTAGCGCTTCATGGGTTGTAATGCTAGAAATGATACAGAACTCGTCACCACCGATACGAAATAGGTTATCCCCCTCTTTCAGGCTCACTGAAATCAACTTGATGACATGAATGAGTAACGCATCCCCTGCTGGGTGACCGAATTCGTCGTTAATACCTTTGAACATATCGACATCAAATCCGATAAGACTAAAGGGTTCATTTCGCTGTATCGCTTTATCTAACATCTTATTGAAAGCACGTCGGTTATAAACTTCCGTAAGACTGTCATGGTTGGCTAAAAAACGAAGTTCTTCTGTTCTTTTATCAAGCATTTGATACAAACGTTCTTTCTCTCGGATTTGCATGTTAACGATATACGCCAACAACAAAGAGATGGTTGTCCCCACTAAGACAATTCCAGTTAATACCAAATAGCCATAAAAAGAGATGCATGAATCTATTTTGTAATCAACCTTCCAATCACGGTTAGTCAATTCAATCGTCTTTGTTATGTGGTGGCCAGAAACAGCTTCATAACCCTCGGTTTCAAACAAGATTGGGGAGTCTTCTGCTTCGAAACCCGTATCGGTAACACGAATATAGACATCCATGTCGCCCACTGCCGAAGCCAGTAAGTTTTCAAAGTAATACGTCGTACGAACCACACCAATTACAACGCCGAGTAGGTTGTCGCTTTCACCCTCAAATACAGGATGATAGACCAGCATACCTGTCTTTTGTATGTCTTGGTCTAAGCCGTCTTGAAGCAAGCGAACTTTGTCTGAAATATTCGCTTTGCGCGTGTGTTTAATATTGTCTAAAACCAGCTTGAATCGCTCGCGAGAAGAGTAAAAACCAAGAACACTGTTGTTTGCTTCGGTATTGGGATACATATCGCTAGCTACAAAGATGGGTTCACCATCTAAGACGTAACCATAGGTTTTGGCTTCATGTTTTGGGATTGTATACAGCTCGTAAGACGGGTATTTTGCTTTCATCTTATCGGTATGCTCGGCAATCTCGTCTGCCGGCACTTTTTGCATCCACTGTAAGCCGATTAAGCTTTTTGAGTCATTAATGGTTTGCTGGGCAAAACGATCAAATTTATCCCAGTTTTCAGGGTCGTTAGAATAGAAAAAATTAGCACCGGAACCAATATAAGCCACATCATTAGCGATAAACGCTTCCAAGCTCAATGTCTGGTGAGTAGCAAAGCTATCCAGATTCATATTTAACGCGCGGTTTTGGTTGAGTGCGACTAATATAAAACACAACACAGTAATCAAAAAACTGACCGAAAATACGACCAATGGGAGAGTTCGTCTCTTCAACCCTGTTAATGGGTCGGTTGTGTGGGGCATGTGGCTTCCAAATAGGCTCTAATGAGTTAAAAGTATATAACGGAAGGGGATCATGCTCCATTTATGTTTGGTCTAAAAACTAACATAAAACAGGCATTGTTTACCTGCCCCTCACATCAGAGGCCAATATTCAGGCAAATCTCGACTAAATTTCAAGCTAACACACTAAAAACCCACTTGATTGAAAGCATTAAATACCACTCTTAAGCCTTGAATATGCTAGTATCCACCCATATTTATAGCTTGAAAGTGACCAATTCGGCTTCACGCCACTGAGTTTCTTTCCAACCTGTATATTCCTTTGAACCGACGAATATACCGTTAAATCAATTTTAAAGAGAAATCACTATGATCGTTGATTTGAACCTAATCCCACAAACGTTTGATATGCTTCACGCAGGCCTAACTGCATCAAGCGTTTTACTACTGCTAATTGCCGTTTCTCGTAAAACCAAAGTGGTTGAGAAAGTCGTAGAAAAACCAGTAGAGAAGATCGTTGAAGTTGAAAAGCCAGTTGAAAAAATTGTCGAAGTAGAGAAAGTTGTTGAAGTTGAACGTGTTATCGAAAAAGTAGTAGAAGTTGAATCTAAGCTGGCAACAGCCCCAACTGATTCAGCGATGCAGCTACTGTCTATCATGCAGCAAGAAGCGCGTTTAATTGACTTCCTAAAAGAAGACCTAACGTCATTCTCTGATGAAGAAGTTGGCGCAGCAGCTCGTGTTATTCACACTGGCGGTCAAAAAGTATTAGCAGACTACGTAACGCTTTCTCATATCCGCAGCGAAGATGAAGAAACACGTATCACTATCGCTGAAGGTTTCAACCCTCAAGAAATTCGCCTAACAGGCAACGTAACAGGTAATGCGCCATTCAACGGCACACTGGTTCACAAAGGTTGGAAAGCAACTGACATGAATCTGCCTAAGCTTGCTGAAAACTACGATGCATCTGTAATTGCACCGGCAGAGGTGGAGCTATAATGGAACACCAAAGTCATTCAGCTCAAGAGCATTCACAAGAGCATCAGGCACCTAAGTTCAGTGTTGGTATCGATTTAGGTACCACACACTGCGTTTTGTCTTTCATCGATACAACCAATGAAGATGCACGCGTTGAGGTGATGCCAATCCCTCAGCTTACGGCTCCTGGTACAGTAGAAACTCGCAGCCAACTTGGCTCGTTCCTTTACCAACCGCACGAACATGAAATGAATGCGGGCTCTCGCGTTCTTCCTTGGTCTTCAGAGCCGAAAGCACTAGTGGGTGCGATTGCTCGTAACCTTGGCTCTAAAACCCCTATCCGTTTGGTAGCAAGTGCAAAATCTTGGCTATGCCACGGTGGTGTAAACCGTCGCGATACTTTCCTTCCTGCAGGCAGCCCTGAAGAAGTAGAAAAAGTATCTCCGCTTAAGACAACTGAACTGTACCTTGAGCACCTTAAAGACGCATGGAACCACGCTAACCCAGAACACAAACTGGCAGACCAAGACGTAACAATCACGGTTCCTGCTTCGTTTGATCCTGCGGCTCGTGACCTAACAGCAGAAGCTGCACGTAATGTTGGTTTCACTCACCTAACGCTTCTTGAAGAGCCACAAGCGGCTCTTTACAGCTGGATTGATAACAGCAACGACACATGGCGTGATGAAGTAAACGTTGGTGACATCGTTCTTGTTGTCGATATTGGTGGTGGTACAACCGACCTTTCGCTAGTTGAAGTAACACAAGACGACGGTAACTTAAGCCTGAATCGTATCGCTGTAGGTGAACACATCCTACTTGGCGGCGACAACATGGACTTAGCATTAGCTTACCGCCTGAAAATGAAACTGGCGCAAGAAGGCAAAGAGCTGGCTCCTTGGCAGGTTCAAGCCATGACTCACGCATGTCGTGATGCGAAAGAAGCACTACTTAACGATGCAGAGCTGCAATCCGTGCCTATCGTTGTACCAAGCCGTGGTTCTAAGCTACTTGGCGCGACGCTGAAAACAGAACTGACTCAACAAGAAGTACAACAAACATTGGTTGATGGCTTCTTCCCGAAAGTTGCTGTGACAGAGCACCCAGTACAAAAGACGCGTGGCGCACTGACTCAAATGGGTCTGCCTTACGCTCAAGATGCGGGTATTACTCGTCACATCGCCGCATTCCTTTCTAAGCAAGCGAACGCGCTTTCTGGAAATAGCGAAACGGCTCAGCAAGATTTCAACCCGTTTGCAAACATGCCCGGTATGCCCGGTACACAAGCGCAAGGGTCAGAAGCGCCAGCGGCAGACTTCATCAAGCCAACAGCAATCCTGTTCAATGGTGGTGTTCTAAAATCAAACCTACTTGCTGATCGTCTTTCAGACACGATCAACGAATGGCTGATCAATGCTGACGAAGAGTTCGCTAAACAGCTTTCAGGTTTAGACCTAGACCTAGCGGTTGCAAGCGGCGCTTCTTACTACGGCGCAGTTCGTCGTGGCCAAGGTGTTCGTATCCGTGGTGGTATCGCATCTTCTTACTACGTAGGAATTGAAAGCGCGATGCCAGCAATCCCAGGTATGGCTCCTCCAATGGAAGCACTGTGTGTTGCACCATTTGGTATGGAAGAAGGTTCAAGCGTTCAAGTACCTAGCCAAGAGTTCGGCCTAGTGATTGGCCAGCCGGTTCACTTCCAATTCTTCGGTTCAACCATTCGTCGTGAAGATCAAGCGGGTACTCATCTTGATCACTGGGCACCAGAAGAGCTCGATGAGCTTCCTGAAATCCAAGTGACACTGCCTGTTTCAGAAGGCCGTCGCGAAGGTGAAGTGGTTCCAGTTACTTTGGCTTCTCGAGTTACTGAGCTAGGTACTTTATACCTAGAAGCGATTGCCACTGACAATGGTCAGAAATGGCACGTTGAGTTTGACGTTCGTGAAGATACGAATAGCGACTCAAACGAACAAGCATAATGAATCAACGGCACCTTAGCGGGTGCCGTTACTTTATCAATGCAGTTCTCAACCTAGTCCTACCTGTTTTTCAGGAATGGCGTTTACGAATAACAACAATAAGACCAAAGCTATCAAAAAACTGGTCATCACTCTGGAAGAATAAGGTTTTGTATGGCAACTCCTCGTTTTTTAGTCGGCATTGACTTAGGCACAACGAATACGGTTGTCGCTTACTGTGAAATCAACGACGACCTACAACATGCTCCCGTTTCTCTTTTCGATATTGACCAACTCATCGGCCCCGGTGAAGTGGTTCGCAAGCCTCTACTACCATCATTTCGTTACCACCCTGCACAAGGTCAAATCTCCCCTTCTGACCTGACTATGCCCTGGGAACCAAGCCCAGTTGAAGGCGATATTAAGAACGTTATCGTTGGAGAATGGGCCCGTGAATTGGGTGCTAAGGTTGAAGGCCGCCAAGTGTCGAGTGCTAAAAGCTGGTTATCACACCAAGCGGTGGATCGTAACTCCGACATTCTGCCTTGGGCAGGCGCAGCTGATGTTGATAAAGTCTCGCCAGTTGTCGCAAGTGCAAGCTACCTGAATCACATTCGCCAAGCATGGAACTACCGCAACCCAAGCAACAAACTTGAAGACCAAGATGTTGTAGTGACGGTTCCGGCTTCATTCGATGAGACAGCACGTAAGCTGACACTTGAAGCCGCAGAACTCGCAGGCTTAGGTAAGATTCTGTTACTCGAAGAGCCGCAAGCCGTTTGTTATGACTGGTATGCACGCCACCAACAAACTGCTGCGAAAGAGCTTCAACAGATCCCATTGATCTTAGTGTGTGATGTCGGCGGTGGTACTACCGACTTGAGCTTAATTGAAGCCAAATTCGATGCTAATAGCAATTCGGACATGCAAGGCCACAACGAGCTAGCACTCGACCGTATCGGTGTTGGCGAACACTTAATGCTCGGTGGTGATAACCTAGATTTAGCCCTCGCTCACCTTGCAGAGCAACGCTTCAATCAAAACAAAAAGCTAAATGCCTCTAGCCTAACCAAACTGATTCAGCAAACTCGCGCCGCAAAAGAGAGCCTGCTTTCTGCCAATGCACCCGATGATGTGAAAATCACCATGCTGGGCAGCGGTTCAAAGCTACTTGGCGGTACCAAGAGTATTGGTTTAACCAAACAAGAAGTTCATCAAATCGCATTGGAAGGTTTCTTCCCGCTTTCTGAGTTTACTGAAACACCAGACAAACGCCGCAGTGCCGTGGTTGAATTCGGCCTGCCTTACGTTGCCGATCCTGCGGTCAGCAAACATGTTGCAGAGTTCCTAACGACACATCAACAAGTGTCAAAAGCTGCGCTGGAAAACTCAGACTCGATTGAGTTCGATGACACTAAGCCTGCTATCCCTGTTGGTGTGCTGCTTAACGGCGGTGTGTTCAACAGTGAACTTGTCACAGAGCGTATTACTCAGCTACTAGGTAACTGGAACGGCGCTCCAATCACAGTATTAGATAACCCTCACCCAGACTGGTCTGTCGCGCTAGGCGCAGTTGCCTTTGGTAAAGCACGTCGTGGCGCGCAACTGAAAATCGGTGGCGGTGCGGCTCGTTCTTACTTCTTACATCTACAAGAAAAGAACAAAATGGGTAAAGCGCTTTGTCTGCTTGCCAAAGGGACTGAAGAAGGCCAAGAAATACGTTTGAACAGCCGTCGTTTCTCACTGACTTTGGGTGAGCCGGTACGTTTCAATCTACTGACTTCAACGCACGATCAAATTGCTCATGACACCGCCATTCAAAATGGTGTGATGGTCAATGTCGATGCGGACTTGTTCTCCCCTCTTCCACCTTATATTTCTACGCTGGAAGGGTCTGGTACTGCAGAGCTTCAAGCTAACCAAAAGGAGCGCGTTGAAGTATTGCTCGCTTGTCAATTAACCGAAGTCGGCACATTGAAAATGGAGTGTGTGAGTACAGAAGATGACACCAAGCGTTGGTTGCTTGAGTTCGAAGTCAGAAACAAGCAAGGCGATGAATCCGACAACTCTAAACTTCATCCAAGATTGGATGAGTGTAAGGAGTTGATTTCTCGTCTGTACAGCGGCAACAAGAAAAGTGCTGAGTCTAAAGAGATCAAAACGCTGGCCAAAGATCTTGAGAAACGACTTGGTAAGCGCGAAGAGTGGGACTTTACGACTCTCCGTCACCTGTTTGATTCGTTCTCATTAGGTCGTAGGCGCCGTCGTCGCTCTGAAGCTCATGAGAAGAACTGGCTCCGTTTGGCGGGTTACTCTATGCGACCTGGCTTTGGTGATCCAACCGACTCATGGCGTATTGAACAAATTTGGGGGCTCTACCAACAAAACATCCAATTCCAGAACCATCAAGGTTGGACAGATTGGTGGGTATTCTGGCGTCGAGTTGCGGGTGGCCTGAATCAAGAGCAGCAAGAGAGTATCTTAGCGGACATCGCTAAGTACCTTCACCCAGGCGCAATGAAAAACCCTAAAACGGCCAAAGATGCACAAGACAATGGTTACGAAGCCATGGTGCGATTAGCCGCATCGCTTGAGCAACTAGAAGTTGAAGACAAGGTACTGCTGGCAAGTTGGTTCTTAAGCAAAGCGATTAATCATAACCAATTTGAACAAGCGCACTGGTGGGCGCTAGGTCGCTTAGCGTCTCGCACACCGTTATACGGAAGCCAGCACAGCGTCATTCCAAGAGAGCAAGCAGAACAGTGGTTACCAAAGCTGCTTGACCAGAATTGGCAGAAAGAGCAGATGATTGCCTTCGCGGCTGTGATGATTTGTCGTAAGACGGGTGACCGTCAGTTCGATATCTCTGATGACTACCGTGCTCAAGTTCTTGAAAAGTTAAAGCAAAGCAAGGTGCCAGAGTCTTGGCTAACGCTAGTAAGTGAAGTTACTGAGCTTTCAGAGAGCGAGTCTAAGCGCGTGTTTGGTGATGCATTACCAAGCGGCTTAAGCCTGATCAATAGCTAGCATTTAAAACGATTAGCTTTAGTTGTTAACGAGTAAAGAAGCTAACGAGAAAAGAAAAAGCCACTTTCGGTTCGTTGAAAGTGGCTTTTTTATGGGTGGCTTAAGGCTGGTATGTTTAATCGACTTATAGCTTTTTGGTTAAGAGCCTTAGCCGTGTTGCAGTTAATCATTATTAATGTTTCGTTCCGGTTGGGTTAATTGGAAATTCGGTGTTTTCATAGATGTCTGATAACTTTTTCGGTTTCTTCTCTTTCTCTCCATTCTTAGATTGATTATGAGTTTCGCTTAAAAGCCATTGCTCATGCATTCTTGCCGAATCCAGAAAATCCGGATCCTCCATTGCTTCCTTGCGAAGTTTATTTACACGTTCGAGAGTATCCCAAATCATAATACTTCACCTCCACTAAGGCAGTACTATAAAGATAGCCCAACACCATAAAACTTCAACTAAGCCAATGAGATAGCGATCTCAATTTCGTGAATTTCCGTTTTTAAACGAGTAGGAATTCGATTCAATTTTCAGGTTCAAACAGTGGGTGTTTCGCAACGATCTTCAAAGATCCACCGACACAAAAAAAGCGAGCACTAGGCTCGCTTTTATACAGCTATACATACGTTCTAAAGCTTAAGCTCGGTTACCGATTTTCACCGTGCCATTTGTAGCAAACCAAAGTGCTTCTGAACGACGACGACCGAGTAGAATTGGACCGTCATCGTAGAACAAAAAGTTCTTCCAATGCTTCTTGAAAATCGCCCACTTTGTTTCAAGAACATTATATTTTTCGTAACAAAAATAAACAGTTACGTCATCTTGCCAATCGATAAAATTAAGAATCTCTTCTGGCATATCAGGCTCATCCGCTTCCCAATGCGCCATCCAGCTGATCTCTTCATTCCAGTTCGATGCTTTGCTTGGCCAGTCTTGCGAGCTTAGTCGTTCTGCGTCTGGGCTTTGAGGGCTCACGTTCTCTTTCCAGAACTGAGATGCTCTTGCCTGTGTCATTGGCTTAATCTTTTCCAAGTCCTCTGCTGGAAGCGGCATTGACTGGTGGGTGAAAATCCATTTTCTTTGGTATTCGTCCAAAGTTGTGTATGACATCAAAATTCCTCAAATATCTTCTCAGGCTGATGGATTACCATGCCTATCTGTTCTTTTTGATACAGCGGCGATTAGAGATCGCTTGATATTCGCTGCCTTTAAATTCGTTGTTAGCTTGTGCGCTTAAATACTATTTATTTAAACCGTGCGTCTGTCTTCCCAGTTTGGGTTAACCAACGCGGTCAGCACATGGTCTTCCCATTTACCGTTAATCTGTAGGTAGTCTTTGGCAAAGCCTTCTCGAACAAAACCAAGATGTTCTAATACACCCGCACTGCGTTCGTTGTGAGGCATGTAGCCCGCCATTAAGCGGTGCATGTTCTGCACATCAAACATGTAGTCCTTCGCCATGCTCAAGCCCCTGCGCATGTAACCGTGCCCCTGTGCACTTTGAGCCAATGAGTAACCGACATTACAAGCGTAGAACGGAAAACGAGACAAATTACTGAACGATATGGTGCCTAACATTTCATTAGAGTCAGCGTTAATCAGTAAACAGTAATAGCCTAGCCCCATTTTATGAAGCTCGTTTAACTTGATCAGTCGCTGCGCCCAACTCGCTCTATCAAAGAACGCATCTTCGCGAATCGGTTCCCAAGGTTTCAGGTACTCTCTGTTAACCTGAAAGTACTCGCTGATCATGCCAGCGTCATCAATTTCAGCCGTGCGTAGAATCAGATTACCATCATGCTTATAAATGCGCTCTGGTGTACTCAAATCTTCCATAATCTTGTTCTTATTCGATCAGTTCTTTCTGATACCGTAATCACGAAGCTTATTCGCAATTGAGGTGTGAGATACATTCAAACGCTTTGCAAGCTTACGGCTTGATGGGAAAGACTGATAAAGCTTCTCTAGAATCTGAGATTCATAGTCTTTCATGATCTCATCCAGAGAACCATCTAAGCTTAAGTTCGCCATTCCTGCTGTCATGGTTTCAAGCTTTGGCAAGTGGAATTGCTCAACCGTTAGCGTGTCTGAATCCAACTCTGTTAATGCGCGTAGAACCATGTTGTCTAACTGACGAATGTTGCCCGGCCATTGGTAATTACCAAGCTGGTCGATTAGTTCTTGAGTCAGTTTTGGTTTTAACATACCTAATTGCTGCGCGTACTTTGCAACGAACAGTTCCAACAGCGGCGCTACGTCGTTTGAGCGTTCACGCAATGCAGGGATAGACAGAGTCAGTACATTCAAGCGGTAGAACAAGTCTTCACGGAACGAGCCGGAGTCTGCTAATTCAGAAAGACGATGGCGCGTTGATGCAATAATACGAACATCCGCGTGCATCTCTTCTTCTTCACCCACACGACGGAATGAACCATCTTGTAGGAAACGCAGCAGTTTGATTTGTAGATGTGGGCTCATTTCGCCAATTTCATCTAAAAATACCGTGCCGCCATTCGCTTGCTCGAAAATGCCTTTATGCCCTTGTTCATGGTTAAACGAACCCGGTGCATGACCAAACAATTCGGTTTCCGCTACGTCATCAGGCATTGATGCACAGCTTAGAATCAAGAATGGGAAAGAAGAACGATTTGAACGGTTATGACACGCTTTTGCTAGCATCTCTTTACCCGTACCCGTATCGCCTTCAATTAATAGAGGCTGATCCAGCATAGCCAATTTCTTAGCTTGACTGATCAAAGCTTTATGGCGATTAGAGACACCAACAAAGTGTTCGAAACCTAGGTTGTTCTGTTCTGGAATTGAATCTGGCGAGTTCATCTCTTGATTACAAGAACGAATCGTCATTACTGCACTTGCCAGTACCGCTTCGTTGACATCACCACCAAGGTAAATTGGTAGGATTTCAATCGAGAAATCTAAACCATCCAACACGACAACTTCACGATGGCGCGTTACATCGCCTTCAATCCAACGAACAAAGTTAAAGCTAGGAACGAACGTCGCTAACGGTTCACCGATGACTTCGTCTTCTTGCTTGTTGAAGAGGTTCAGTGCAGCGTGGTTAGCCATGTCGACTGAGCCTTTAAGGTCAATCGCAATCACAGGGTCAGGCAGGTTTGCCAGCAGAGCAATCAGCTCTGTGTTATGCCTTTCGCTTGGCATAAATTGGATTTTACGTACATCCTTCACACCTGAAATTCGGCGAATTTCAGCCATAAGCTCACTAAAAGCATCAAAATCGATATCAGGGCAGTTTAGGTAGATAATGCCTTTAACATCAATTTCGATTCCTCTTAAATCAATGCTTTTTGAGGCCAAGATATCGAGCAACTCACGCGTTAAGCCGAGTCTGTCTTCACACAATACTTCAAGACGCACAAATAGTCCTATTATAGGTGTCAGGATAAGTTGACAGTAGTGTGGATTAAGCTCTGAGTTCAGTCAAGAAGAAGAGTAAACATATGTTTACTCTTCTTCTCAAACTATTGACCTTTCAATGCTTTATTTGAGAGTAATACGCTTTATTTCTGAAAGGACGGCTTTGCGGAGGTCTGCCAGTTTTACTTTTCGTTCGTTATGCCAAGGCATAGGACGCAGTAATGTCATGGCTTTTAAGCCCAGTCTCGCCGTAAGGATACCGACACCTAGCCCCTGCCCTGCTCGAGCTGAGACTTTGCCTGCAAGGTCCATCGAGACGAGATCCATGCTCGCATCAATCGCGAGTTCACTGGCTCCTGCAGCAGCCATGTTGATTAACACCAGTTTAAATAGCTTAATACGAGACCAGTAGCCAAGCTCGATACCATACACATCAGCAAGCTTGTCTATCATGGTGAAATTACGCCACGCCACCAGCAACATATCAGCAGCAGCCAATGGACTCACTGCAACCAAAGCCGCCGATTCGGTTGAGAACTTAGTGACGATTTGAGTAGCCACTTTATCTTGCTGAGCAACAACCAACGCATCGTACATATCCAACACTTCTGCATCACTGTGTGCTGGGTTAATGCTGTTTTGCCACTTATCGTACGAAGGTGACTCAGCAATAATACCGCCTTGCTTGGCGATGTTTTCACAGAACGCTTTACCCTTGCCGACACTTTGGCTTTGCAAGAGCTCTTCACTCTGCTCTTGCACACTAAAGTGGTCTTTAAGCGAGCGCAGTTTCCATAGCTCTTTGCCTATTGCGCCTAAACCCAATGAAGCAATGGCAGCAATAAAGCCTGCCCAACCTAATGCAAGCCACTCAGCAGTTTGAATCGCGGTAATGACCGAATCAATTGCTTGCCATCCAACGAGGCCAGAAAAAGCGATCAATAGACCCGTTCCAAACCACTTCTTCTTTTTACTCGGTCGAATCACTTGTTCCAATTGCTGTTCAGCTTCACCATCAAGGTCGGTTTCCACTTGTGGCGCGACGGGTACAAACTTCTCTTGTACCGTAAATAGCTTTTGAGCACCCAAATCAGGGGTAACTTCACTCTTATCAGGCTCGTCGAACGAGGTCTTCAACGGTTCATCAAAGACCTGCTTTGTTTTTAATTCACTCATTTTGATTGCCTCAATTACTTCAACTTGTCGCCAATGAGATACTCTAAAACCTTGTCGACTCTCAGATGCTGACAAGGCTCATCGGAGTGTTGCTCCATTGGCCTAAAGCTCGTGAAATCAAATTGGTTGGTTTCCCAATACTGTTTGTTCGGCAGTTTGCGCGGCACCTCACCCGGATACATGGTTTGAGGCTCGTTATTTAAAGTGACACCTTGCAGTGCTGGAACATTGTCTGAACCCGACGAAATATATCCCGCACTGGTCGCTTGAATAGACGCGATGCTCATACAACTCATGTCGATATGTTCAAACGCCGCCTGTTGCCAAGCAGGGTGTACCATCTGCTGTAACAGTGATACTAAGTTCGGATGTTGATCCGGTGTCACGTGATCGGCCTTGGTTGCGGCGAACAAAATCTTGTCGATCTTCGGCGCAAACAAGCGTCTTAGCATATTGCTTCGCCCGTACTTAAAGCTCTTCAATAACTGTTCTAACGCACCACGCATGTCCATGAAAGAGTCATAGCCTGCGTTAAGTGGTTGTAAGCAATCCACCAGCACGATTTGTCTGTCGAACGTGGCAAAGTGATTCTTATAGAACGCCTTTACGACCTTCTGTTGATACTCTTCATAACGCGCTTTTAAAACCGCATAGTTGCTGGTTTTCGAGAATTTACCCTCGGGCGCAGCACACGGGAAGAATTGCAGCACAGGCGCACCTTCAAGCTCACCCGGCAATACGAATCGACCCGGCTGTACCCAATGCAGTCCGTTACTTTTACAAGTATGAAGGTACTGGGTATAGCTATCGGCAATCGCGACCAGTTTCTTTTCGTCCGCTTCTGCTAGCAAATCGATATCACCACGCATTGCGTTCCACTGTTGCGAGTAGGTTTCTCTATCGCCTTTGAGTGCGGCGAATTGGGATTGGCTCCAAGTATCAAAGTCCATATCCAGCAAAGGTAAATCAAGTAGCCACTCACCTGGATAATCGACAATATCGAGATAAAGGGTGCTGTTTTTGCTCAGCAGCTTCTTTGCGCCTTTAGCTGGCTTATATTTGATGGCTAGACGAATCTCACTGACATCGCGCGTCGGCACTGGCCATTCTGGTGGCTGCGCATTCAAAGATTCCATCGCCTCATCATAAGAGAAGCGTGGGATCATCATGTTGTGTTGCGGGATGCGCTTTGCGCCAATAATTCTTCCATCTCTCGCTGATGCAAGTAGAGGCAGATTTTTGTGGGTAGACGTATGAAGAAGCTGATTAACCAGCGAAGTAATGAAGGCTGTCTTACCCGCACGAGAAAGTCCAGTGACCGCTACTCGAATGTGAGAATCCGTTCCTCTGCTTATAAAGTCACTCATTTCTTGAGTTAGGTGTTTCATTTGAACGACTCCGTGATAGTTAGGCTAGCTGATTATGATAATAGAGAGGCAAGCCTATGTTCTTTCCCTGTTGGGATAATATGTATGCTTTTGCTTGTTCTTTTACTAATAGTAATGAGTATGCAATACACATTCTTAATGCTAGATGAATAAAAGCCCCTGACTACATTCATAATCAGGGGCTTTAGAATTTTTCTGCGATATCCGACTCTTAATCGTCTTCAATCAACTTGTAGATAACAAACAGTGCAATCTCTGCGATTAGCCAAAGTGCACAGGTAATCGTCACGTATTTATTATCAAAGATACTGATCCCTTTCAAGATCAGGTCGTAGCCAACAAAAGCACCAATCACCACTGCCAAGATAATCTGTAGGATCTGAATAAAACGAGGCATTCCTCTCTCCTATATTCTTATATCAAACTATGTGTTTATCACTATATCATTGATAATATGACAAAAGTGCAGATAATGCTGCACTTTTGTCTTTAACTTTCTGTCAAAAATTGCAATTCAAACGCTGAAGCTAGCGCCTGTTACGACTTTTGACTTCGGTAAATTATGCTTTTTCAGCTTCAGCAATTTTCACTTTCCACGTGTCAGGGCCGATCTGGTGCGCGTTCACGCCGTTCGAGTCAACAGCAACCGTTACCGGCATGTCTTCAACTTCAAACTCGTAGATCGCTTCCATACCGAGATCTTCAAACGCAACCACACGTGCTTTTTTAATTGCTTTAGCCACTAAATAAGCTGCACCACCAACCGCCATCAGGTAAACCGATTTATGTTGTTTGATTGACTCAACCGTTGCAGGGCCGCGCTCTGCTTTACCAATCATGCCCATAATGCCGGTTTCTTCTAACATCATGTCGGTGAACTTATCCATACGAGTAGACGTTGTTGGGCCAGCAGGACCTACCGCTTCATCGCCTACTGCATCAACAGGGCCTACGTAGTAAATGAACTTACCTTTCAGGTCGACACCTTCTGGTAAACCTTCACCACTTTCAAGCATGCCTTGAATACGCTTATGCGCTGCATCACGACCGGTTAAGATCTTACCTGATAGAAGAACCGTTTCGCCGGTCTTCCACTCTTGAACGTCTTCTTTAGTAATTTCATCAAGGTTAACACGGCGAGTATTTGCACCTGCTTCCCAAGTAATATCTGGCCACTCTTCTAACTTAGGTGGTGTTAGCTCTGCAGGGCCGCTGCCGTCTAATGTGAAATGTACGTGACGTGTTGCTGCACAGTTCGGGATCAAGCAGACAGGCTTAGAGGCTGCGTGCGTTGGCGCTGTTTTGATTTTCACGTCAACCACAGTTGTTAGACCGCCAAGACCTTGTGCGCCAATACCCAGTTTGTTTACACGGTTGAAGATATCTAAACGAAGCTCTTCTTCAGCGTTCTCTGGACCTTTGTCGATAAGCTCTTGAATATCGATGTGCTCCATCAGAGATTCTTTTGCTAGTACTGCTGCTTTCTCTGCCGTACCGCCAATACCTATGCCTAGCATGCCCGGTGGACACCAGCCCGCACCCATGGTTGGTAAGGTCTTCTCTACCCACTCTGCAATATCGTCAGAAGGGTTCAGCATAACCATCTTAGTTTTGTTCTCAGAACCACCGCCTTTCGCTGCGATTTGGATTTCAACTTTGTTGCCCGGAACCATATTAATGTGAACAACCGCTGGCGTGTTGTCTTTAGTATTAATACGCTTACCTGCAGGGTCCATTAGGACAGATGCACGCAATGGGTTATCTGGGTTGTTGTAAGCTTGACGAACGCCTTCATCAACCATCTGTTGTACTGTTTGATCCGTTTCCCACCTAACATCCATACCGATGTTCACGAAACAAGTAACAATACCCGTATCCTGACAAATTGGACGATGACCTTCCGCAGACATACGCGAGTTGATAAGAATCTGAGCAATTGCATCTTTAGCTGCTTGGCTCTCTTCTTTCTCGTACGCTTTTTCTAGGGCTTGGACAAAGTCTAAGGGGTGATAATAAGAAATGTACTGAAGTGCGTCAGCGACACTGCTGATCACATCTTGCTTACGAATAACCGTCATTGCATGCCTCTTTATTGTTCTGGTTCCATGTGGGTTCACAGTTTGGCTATCTATGCCAAATCGAATTAGGTGGTTTAGCTTTTTATTGTGTTGAGCTGTATTTAGTTGCTTTAGCAATCGCTTGCATAGCTTTAAACTAAACCACTTGGATTACTCCGTTCTAATCAAGAACCCATTTTATTTTCAATTTATGATACTCTTGCTTCCTCTCACACGCCATGCAGTGATCGAACTCTTTGTCACAAATTAAACAAATGAATAACAACGAATTTCGCTCTATCCAAATCAAGCCGCTTGAATATCAATCAACTTTAGCTAAACAGCTGTTTTCCCATATTGAAAACCTGCCGTGGGCAATGCTATTACGCTCCGCTTCAGAAAGCCACGTTGATAGTCGATACGATATTTTAGTTGCTCAACCCATCGCCACCTTCGAAACAATCGGTGCAAAAACCACCGTTAATGTTAATGAGACGTGCGAGGTTTCAGACTCCGATCCTTTCGAACTACTCGACCAATATCAGCAGCAATTATTGCCTGCGACTAAAGAGCACACTGAGTTGCCATTCGTTGGCGGCGCTTTAGGCTATTTTAGTTATGATTTAGGGCGCAGAGTCGAGACACTTCCATCACTCGCAACGCGTGATATTGAAGCACCTGACATGGCGGTTGGCTTGTATGAATGGGCTGTTATCGTTGATCACCAACTGAAAACGGCGTGTATTGTCGGTAACAATATCGATGAACATCATGATTGGCTGATGCAGAAAATGGGTCAATCACACCTAACACATGCGCCCTTTGGATTAACCACACCGTGGAAATCCAATATGAGCGAAGAGAGCTACGCCACCAAGTTCGATAGCGTTCAAGAATACCTGTTATCCGGGGACTGCTATCAGATCAACTTAGCTCAGCGCTTCAATGCTCAATACCAAGGCAGTGAATGGCTGGCTTATGACAAGTTAGAGCAGTACAACTCAGCACCCTTTTCGGGTTTCATCCGTTTGGCCGACTGCGCAATCATCAGTGTTTCGCCAGAGCGTTTCTTAGAACTCAAAGACAACGTCATTGAAACCAAGCCAATTAAAGGCACACGACCTCGTTCTGAGAACCCGATGATTGATGATGCTAACGCGCAAGATCTGGCAAGCGCCGATAAAGATCAGGCGGAAAACTTGATGATCGTCGACCTACTTCGTAATGACATTGGCCGAGTGGCAAAATCGGGCACAGTGCATGTACCAAAGTTGTTCGATATTGAGAGCTTCCCTGCCGTGCACCACTTGGTAAGCACGATACGAGCAGACCTTGATGAACAATATTCTGCGACTGACCTTCTGAGAGCGTGTTTCCCTGGCGGTTCGATTACTGGCGCACCAAAAGTTCGCGCGATGCAGATCATTGAAGAGTTAGAACCGCATCGACGTTCAGCGTACTGCGGCAGTATTGGCTACATCAGCCGAAATGGAAGAATGGATACCAGTATTACCATTCGTACATTAGTCGCCGAGAACAATACGCTTTATGCATGGGCTGGCGGTGGTGTGGTATTTGATAGTGATTGTGCTTCTGAATACCAAGAAACTCTGGATAAGCTGAGTCGAATTCTACCGGTACTTGAAGATTGCTAAACCTAGCGTCATTAACTGCGAGTTCCGCGATTTAATGACGAGTTCTGCGGCTTAACGCTCAGCAAAAACTCGATATAAAAAGAAACCGAAGGATCGCAAGATCACTTCGGTTTTTTAGTCTTTGAACTAGAGTGCATTGCTCACAACGCATTATTAGCGTGTTTAAGCGACCTTCACCGCAGAGACACCCCACTTCTTAAGCATCTCTTTAAGATCATTGGCGGTGTAAGGTTTACTCAAAATGTCATCCATTCCACACTGAATACAACGTTCCCGCTCTTCAAGTGTCGTTCCGGCGGTCAGTGCCACAATAGATTTAACGTAACCCTTCTCTCTTAGTTTCTCTGTCGCTTCAAAGCCGTCCATAACGGGCATTCTGCAATCCATGAATACAATGTCGTATTCATTGTCTGACGCGAGCTCAAACCCTTCGACACCATTACTTGCGATAGCCGGTTCAATCTCATGTTTACGAAGCATTTGCTGGATGATGATCTGGTTCATCTTAATATCATCAACCACCAACACTTTAAGTAGTGACAATTCCGCCTCAGACTCAAAGCCCTTGGTAACACTATCACTCTCAGCCGGAACATCGACAACTTGAAGAGGAATCGAGATGGTAAAAGTCGTGCCTGAGCCAACAACACTGGTCACGCTAATATCACCGTGCATCAAACCTACTAGCTTACGACAGATGGCGAGACCAAGCCCAGTCCCTTCGTAGTTTCGGCTACTTGAATTATCCGCTTGAGTAAAAGGTTCAAACAGCGTCTTATGAGAGGATTGAGCGATCCCAACTCCAGTGTCCTCTACGGAAAAAATAAATTGGTCTCTCAACCATTTAATCTCAACGCTCACATGTCCTTTATCCGTGAACTTGATGGCGTTTCCAATCAAGTTTACGAACAGTTGAGTAATACGCTCTAAGTCACCATAGAAATGGCTCGGTACACCTTTGTCTACATCAACATCAAACTTAAGCTGCTTTTCAAGTGCTCGATTGGTAAAGATACTATCGATAGTATTTCTCAAATCATGAAGCGCGAACTTCTTCGGTATTAACTCCAACATTCCCGCGTTGATTTTACTGTAATCCAATAGGTCATTAATGATGGTTCTGAGAAACTCTCCAGATTGACTTAAGTTGTTCACTATTTCACGTTGAGAACTATTCAGTTCGGTATCGCTAATCAATTCGGCACTACCTAGTAGGCCATTAAGCGGGGTTCTTAATTCATGGTTGATCATTGCGACAAAGTCACGCGTTGCTCTTTCAGATTCTTCTGCTCGTTTACGTGATTCAATGTTTCGATTGATAGCAAGCTGGTGGGTTAAGGCACTACAAATAAGGTCGGTAACTAACAACAGTTGGCTTTGGATGAATTCGAAATCTTGGTCTAATACCCTGACCTTCACAATTAACGCGCCGACTATGACCTTTTCAACCTCTAATGGTACGGTAAGGTGGTTGCCTTGCCAATGAGGCTCTTGAATATCTTGCTCTATCACCTCGACGGTTTCGTCACCATAGTCATAAGTGTGTAATTGAGGGAGCAGCTTGGGAGGCAAAATCAAACGACTGGCTTCAATCAGATAACTGTTGGTCACACTTGTCGTCAATTGTGACAACATGACGTCATCAAGATCATTACTCAGAAAAGCGCGTCCGAAATCAATCAACAGGTTGTCGATTTGTTCTTGGAATTCAATGCGACGTATGTTTGCATTGGAACGCTTCTCTAACTGACGCAGTGCAAGCTCGAGTTGGTGGTTGGCCTCAAAAAGTTCAAGGCTCTTTTGTTCCAACAAGGCTTCTGCTGCTTTTCGCGCAGCAATTTGGCGTTTAAGTTTTTTCTCTAGGGCTGAGGCCAGATCCATATCACTTTTCTACTTTGAGATTAAACCTAACCACGCTCTGGTCATCATTTTGTGGCGTCATCTCCACCGCAATAGATTCACCGTGGTATTCAGCGCACCCTTCGATAAGCCCTAAACAAACATGAGACATACATCTTGCGCTTTTGTAGTCAAAAACAAGTTGTGCTTCGGTCGTGGTGATAAAACTGAATTCAGGTGGCTCAGCATCTGGATAGAGCTTCTTCACTTCAACGTGAATGTAGCGCTCTACGTGCTGAATAAATTGAAAGGTGGTATTGCTGTGAGCAATGCTAGCTTTATTCGGCAATGAGGCTAATAAGTTCTTAAATACGGACTGCCCGAAAACGCGTTGCAAGCTTGCTGCATCTATATCGGTTTTTTTGCTCAGATTAATGATGAGTTTAACCAGATCTTTGTGGTCGTAACTTCCGACAGATGTGTAGATCCCTTCATCTTCTGACATCTCTAGAACTTCTTCCAAAAGCTCTAACCCAAACTTGTCTTCAACAAGCTCTAAAAATTCGGTGAATATGATTCCTTTCATCTCATACCTTTTCTTCTATTTCTTTTTAGAATGGTTCACTAAGTCATTGTTATCAAATTCTTAAACACAAAATCTACGCTCCGTAACCCAATTTTATGACATGGGTAACGCTTACTCGCAGATGCGTACATATTGAATATAGCAAAAACCGGCATTTTAAGGATGTCAGTAACTACGTGGCCCTTAATTACGCCTAGTTAATAGCTAAACTAAAGGTAAGTAAATGAAGACACACTCAAAATTGGTAATCAGCCCACTGTTATGTCTATACTTAAAATCATAATAATCAATATATTGGCTTGATATGAATAAAGAAAACTTCCTTCAACAATTCCAACTAAACCCTACCGTTGGCTATCACCCAGAGTCAGTAGAGCGTGTTTCGCATATCAGTGGCGATCAATTACGTAAAGCGGCAGTGGTGGTAGGTTTAGTTGAAAGAGAAGATGGTTTACATGTCATTTTTACTAAAAGAGCCGCTCATTTAAAGCATCATCCTGGCCAAGTCAGTTTTCCTGGCGGTAAACATGAACTCTCTGACCCTTCTATGCAATTTACTGCACTTAGAGAGCTCCATGAAGAGGTAGGAATTCGATCGGATCAAGTTAAAATTGTTGGGCAATTACCCGCTTTGAGTACTATTAGTAAATTTTCTGTGACACCGATTGTTGCTCTGGTCGATCCTGACTATGAAGCCATCATCGATGAGAATGAAGTTGCCTCTATTTTTGAGGTGCCTGCCACCTATGTTTTAGACCAAGCCAAGTTACACAGCCACACTGTTAACTTCAAACAAATCAAGCATCGTGTTTTTGCGATGCCCTTCCAAGAGCACCTAATTTGGGGCGTTACGGCGCAAATCATCCAATCTCTGCAGCAGCATGTAGTGCAACAAATCACATAGCAACTACGTTTTGTTTAATCTCTGTTAACAAATCGCAAGCTTTGTATGGAACAGAATTATTAATGCAATTTTACGCAAACGTTTCCCTGGTATAAATCTGAACAACCCCGCCTTTCGCATAATAAAAACTAATACCTAGCATGAGCATAAATCACCTGTAGCACGCCAATTTCGTGATCAAAAATCCGTTTTTCGCATATCATGTGACACGCCGTTTCATTACATGATTTAGATCTATTTTTTGTAGAAGAAAATTCTGCAGAATTAGCCCCGACTTATTTCCTGTTCCCAAAAAATGAGTAATTTAACATGAACACAACAACTTCTTCGGCAAATGCCGTTAAAGATTCAAGCAAGTTTAACTATAAAGATTTTACCTGGTGTTTATCACTATTCGGTACAGCAGTTGGTGCTGGCGTACTATTTCTTCCAATCAAAGCTGGTGCGGGTGGTTTTTGGCCATTAGTTATCCTAGCTCTAATCGCGGCACCGATGACTTGGTTCGCACACAAATCTCTAGCTCGCTTCGTACTGTCAGCTAAAAACCCTGAAGCTGATATTACAGACACAGTTGAAGAGCACTTCGGTAAGACTGGCGCAAACATTATTACTTTTGCTTACTTCTTCGCTATCTACCCAATCGTTCTTATCTACGGTGTTGGTATCACAAACACGGTTGATTCTTTCCTAGTAAACCAAATGGGTATGGAATCTATTCCACGTCCTCTTCTTTCTGGTGCACTTATCCTTGCTATGACAGCAGGTGTTGTATTCGGTAAAGAGCTGATGCTTAAAGCAACGTCAGCGATGGTTTACCCACTAGTATTCATCCTACTAGCACTATCTTTCTACCTAGTTCCTGATTGGAACACTTCAATGATGGACGTAAGCCCAGAATGGTCAACAATGCCTTCTATTATCTGGCTTGCTATTCCAATCATCGTGTTCTCTTTCAACCACAGCCCAATCATTTCACAGTTCTCGAAAGAGCAACGTCGTGTATACGGTGAAGACGCAGTTAAGAAAACTGACCAAATCACTGGCGGCGCAGCAATGATGCTGATGGGCTTTGTAATGTTCTTCGTATTCTCTGTAGTACTTTCTCTATCTCCAGAGCAACTAGCAACAGCACAAGCACAGAACATCTCTGTTCTTTCTTACCTAGCTAACGTACATGAGTCTCCACTTATCTCTTACATGGGTCCTCTAGTAGCGTTCGCAGCGATTACTTCAAGCTACTTCGGTCACTTCCTAGGTGCTCACGAAGGTCTTGTTGGTCTAATCAAGTCTCGCTCTGGTTCTTCAATCTCTAAGATTGAGAAAGCTTCTCTAGCGTTCATCGTTGTTACAACTTGGATTGTTGCGGTAGTTAACCCAAGCATCCTAGGTATGATTGAAACAATGGGTGCTCCAATGATTGCAGCTATCCTGTTCCTAATGCCTGTATTCGCAATGAACAAAGTACCAGCAATGGCTAAGTACAAAACTTCAGCACCTGTACAAATCTTTACAGCTTTATGTGGTCTAGCGGCTATTAGTTCTGTAATCTACGGCGCTCTTTAATCTCAAGCCCTTTTTATAAGATGGCATCCATCTTATATCGCGAGATTAAACAAAAAATATAATGATAATAAATGAGCCTCCCTACTCCCCTTGGGAGGCTCTCTTTTTGAGGTAATCGCTATGATTAGTGTATTTGATATCTATAAAATCGGTGTTGGTCCATCGAGCTCACACACAGTTGGACCAATGAAAGCGGGTAAAGAGTTTATTGATGACCTACGTTCAATGGGAAAATTGCGCGACATCACTAAAATCACCGTGGACGTATATGGATCACTATCACTGACAGGGAAAGGTCACCACACAGATATCGCAATCATCATGGGTCTTGCTGGCAATACTCCTGAGCGTGTTGATATCGATTCTATTGCAGGCTTCATTGCTCGCGTAGAAGAAACTGAGCGCCTTCCTGTTGGCATGCACTGTCATACAGTATCGTTCCCACGCGATGGCGGTATGAACTTCCACACTAGCAACCTTTCTCTACACGAGAACGGCATGAGCATCCATGCATGGGTTGGTGACGAAGTTGCATACTCAAAAACGTACTACTCAATTGGTGGCGGTTTCATCGTTGACGAAGAAAACTTCGGCAAAGAAGAAGAAAACCCAATCAAAGCACCTTACGAATTCACTACAGCTGAAGAGCTGGTTAATCAGTGTAAAGAAAGCGGTCTTTCTATCAGTACACTGGTTATGAAAAACCAAGCAGCATTCCACTCAGACGAAGAGTCTCGCACTTACTTCGCTAACATCTGGAAAACGATGCGTGAGTGTATGGATCGCGGTATGAATACTGAAGGTATCCTGCCAGGTCCACTGCGTGTACCTCGTCGTGCAGCAGCACTTCGCCAACAGCTGATCACTTCAGAAAAAACAACTAACGATCCAATGACGGTTGTTGACTGGGTGAACATGTTTGCTTTCGCAGTAAACGAAGAAAACGCAGCGGGCGGTCGTGTAGTAACTGCACCAACAAACGGCGCATGTGGCATCATCCCTGCGGTATTGGCTTACTACGATAAGTTCATCCAAACAGTGACAGAGAAAGACTACATCCGTTACTTTGCAGCTTCTGGCGCGATCGGTGGTCTTTACAAGCGTAACGCTTCTATCTCTGGTGCCGAAGTTGGCTGTCAGGGTGAAGTTGGTGTGGCATGTTCTATGGCTGCTGCTGGTCTTGCTGAGCTTATGGGTGGTAGCCCTGAGCAAGTATGTATGGCTGCAGAAATCGGCATGGAGCACAACCTAGGTCTAACGTGTGACCCAGTAGCTGGCCAAGTACAAGTACCATGTATCGAGCGTAACGGTATTGCTGCAGTTAAAGCAATCAACTCGACTCGTATGGCACTTCGTCGTTCTTCTGCTCCTACTGTTTCTCTAGATAAAGTTATCGAAACAATGCTAGAAACAGGCAAAGACATGAACGCTAAATACCGTGAGACTTCTCAAGGTGGTTTGGCTGTTAAGGTTGTTTGTTAATCACTCTGAATTAATAAACCGATAATAAAAAAGGAACGCCGATGCGTTCCTTTTTTTGTAACTGAAATTGGTTGACTGATTTATTCACCCAACCAAATTGTTTTATTAAATCACTTGCGAGATAAGCAGGAAGCAACCAAACAACAATGAGAAAAGCATCATTGGCTTGCCACCTTCCGCGCTGTATCTATCTTCTGCTACTTTCATGAAGCGTTGCTTGTGAACCATCACCAGAGGAACGAACACAGCTAAGAACACTAAGATGATACCTGCGTAGTTCAACACTTGTAGGAACTTGTCTGCAGCAAGCAGTGAACCTGCCAACGGTAAGATAAAGCTAATACAGTACGTTACTGCCGTATTTTGGTTGAACATGTCTTTGTTCTGGTTGAACAACGCCATCGCCACGCCAAAGAAAGAGGTCAACAACGCCAACCCAGTGAAGGTAGACAGAACATTACCCACCCAAGGAGATTGAGCCTCAAACGCCGCCATCAAATCGGATACGTTCTTAAAGCTTCTGAATTGCTCTTCACTCAAGTTACCCACTACCGCAAACAACCAGCACAAGTAACACACTAAAGGGATCAGAGAACCGACGATCACCATGTTACGCAGCTGTTTGTCTGTCGCTTCGTGGTTGTAAGAAACTAAAGTTGGAATCACAACCATAAAGCCAAAGCTTGTAAACAGGATTGCACTGGTTTTGATTAAATCAACGTGGTCATGGCTGGTTACCTGCATCAAGTTTTCTTGAGTCATGCTCGGTGCCAAGAACGCCATGGTTGCAAACAAACTTGCAAGCATCACGAAGAACAATGCGCGGTTGAGTTTATCAATCACACCAGTACCACTTGCGACTACAGCGCCAGCAAGCAAGGTAAACACTATTTGGCTGGTAGTAGCGGTAATTTCGACGCCAAAGTTAGACAGTAACTTACTCAGCAAGTCACCTGCGCCCAGAATGTAAGCCATTAATAGACAAATTAATAACGCGTATAGCAAACCGTTGGTAAGCAACTGGCCTTGTTTACCCAAGGTTTTTCGGGCAATAGAGTTTAATCCTAGACCGCCACCCGCTTTGATGGTCGCTTCTAGAAGTAATAATGCTGCGTAAGTCGTACCGAAGCAGATCAGTACCATCAGCAGTGTGCCATAAAGCAATCCAAATTGAGCTAATACCATTGGGATCGCGAGCATACCAGCACCGAGAGCGGTACCAGCGATAATTAGGGAGCTACCCATCATTTTAATATTCATTATTTTTAACTTATTTGTTTAGTTTTTATAGGTGTGAGTCTTCGTGCATCAAGTGGATGACAAAGGAATTCAGATAGAAATAAAGTTATAAAACGAATAACAATAGGAGCGATAAGCGGTAAAGAAGCGTGCAGAGACGTTGTCGAACAGGGCGTTCAAAGGGGAGCTTGTCTTAAGAGAGGTAAAACGAGAAGCGTGAGTAAGCGTTAACTGATGTGGTGAACCTTCCGTAGGTTCAATAATCGGCGATGTAATCTTGAATTTCATGTATGTGTCCAATAATTGATTCACATTCCATAGTATTTGAAGCAGCGTATCCGTTGCTGCCCTACCTCTAGCATTAGAGACCTTCTCATCTTATCGAATGAGACTCGAAACACAACGCTATAACCACACTTTTTGCTATTAAATTGAACAAAATAGCTATCTGGATATAAGTTGACCACCAAACCTTCTAATACAATAATTTTCATTGATAAAAGACAAGCTGATAAATACATCTAGCCCATGGAACCCGAGACTCTCTCCTCTAACTAGAATCAAATTCACAACTCAACGTTATATTTTGACATAAGACATAACACAAACTTGCTACATCACAGAAACATAACCACAACCGGAGTATGGTCACACAATTCGCCATACCCCATAGGTGGTAGTGACTCTTACACGTACAGTATGCGCGTCATTAAAAAATAAAAAATTAATACCTTATGCGCTCAACTATAACCTTCAAAATTCTAGTGGCCCTCGCTATTGTGTTCACTTTTTTGCTAGCAATATCGACCTACTTTCAATATTCGCAGCAAAAACAACTTGTTAACTCTGTATTGAGTGAACAGCTTCATGATAAGGCAAGTAACTATTTCGATAGCCTTAATATGATGATGCTGACTGGCACAATGGCGCAAAAAGAGACCCTGCGTCAAAAAGCGTTAGCACAAGAAGGCATTGAAGACGTTCGTGTTTTGCGCGCTGACGCTGTAAGCAAGTTATACGGTCCCGGTAATGACAATCAAATACCTGTTGATGATATCGACAAGCGAGCGCTAGCAGGTGAAACGGTTATCGAACCCTTTTCTGCCGATTGGGGTAAAGGCTTGGTTATTGCTCTACCCATGAAGTCGAGTGAAGATTACCGGGGTACCAATTGCGTCGCCTGTCATATGGCACCAGAAGGCGAAGTATTGGGGGCAATTCGCCTTGAATACAACCTTAGTCATGTCAACTCGCTGATCAACACTCAAACCATGACCGCTATTGGCATTATGACGGTGATCTCGTTTGCCGGATTTGTTCTTACGATGGGATTAATTCGCAAGATTATCGTGCGCCCTCTTCAACAGACTTCTCGCTTCATGACCCAAGTCAGCAGCGATAAAAACCTGTCCACTCGCCTGCCTGAACAAAGTAAGGATGAGATTGGCACGCTGGCTAACTCCATCAACTCGTTCATGGGCACCGTATCTGACAGCTTAGAAAAGGTACAGAATACTTCGCATAAACTGAATGCGTCTGCCAACCAACTGACTAGCGTCGCGCAAATTACCGAGCAAGCCGCCAGCGACCAGCAAAGCGAAACCGCAGAAGTGCAACACAATGTCGAAGGGATACAGGCGCAACAAGTCAATGTAGAACAAGCCACTTTAACCGCTTCAGAACTCATCAATCACACCGCCGATGTAGCGTGTAAGAGTGCCAACCAAGCACACGACGCAAGCAATGAGATAAAGAACCTAGTCAGCAGTATAGAAGAAGTGAAGCACAAGATACTGACACTCAATGAGCAAACCGGTGAGGTCTCTTCAATATTGAGTGTTATTCGTGGCATTGCCGACCAAACCAACCTTCTTGCATTAAATGCAGCGATTGAAGCGGCTCGCGCCGGAGAACAAGGTCGAGGATTTGCAGTAGTTGCTGATGAAGTTCGTCACCTAGCATCAAGAACCGCCGAAGCAACAGGCAGCATTGAGTCAATCATTCATCAATTCCAGCAAGGCAGTGAAGAGTCTCTGACTTCGACCGATCGCGTTTGCGAACAAGCCCATCAAAGCTCCACCGACATCGACGCACTTTCAATAGAAATGAATGGGGTGGTTGAAGAGATGAAACAGGTGCTAACCCACGCACAGAACATTCAGCAGCAAACGCAATCCACCACACAAGCGACTCAAGATGTTCAACAAAAGGTTGAAACCATCACTTCTCACGCCGACAACACATCGCAATCTGCGGCTGAAACCCGCGACATCAGCAATGACTTAGAAGAGCTGTCTGATCACCTTGAGTCACTGATTAATCAGTTTACTTTGTCGAGTACAAAGAAGAACCCATAGGTCGTCTACAACAAAAAAGCGCTCACAATGAGCGCTTTATCTTCCTAACAATGTCTAGTTCAGGCTTTCAAATAACCTTAGACAACGATTAGTGCGTAATGGAAACCGCGGTTAAGTCTTTATGCTTGTGGTACATCGCGTGTTTGAATATCAGATTCGCACTCACGGTATCCATTCCAGAAACCTCCACATAAGCCCCCTTTTTACGGAACTTGAACACAACCTTATCAAGCGCCTCAACCGAAGTGTTATCTAGGAACGAAGCATCCGATATATCGATCGTCACTAAAGAGGTCGCGTTGTCATAATCAAATAGATCGACAAACGCATCTGAAGAAGCAAAAAATACATGCCCTTTTACTCGGTGGATGGTGTGCATTTCGTTGGTCACCACTTCATCAGATATAAAGACCATCGACTTGCTAGCATGTGCATAAAACAGAGCCGATAACACCACGCCAACCGCCACCCCAATCGCTAAGTTATGAGTAAACACCACCACCGCCACGGTCACTAACATGGTTACATTAGTTGGAAGTGTGTGGTCTTTAAGCTCAACAATAGAACGCCACGAGAATGTGCCGATAGAAACCATGATCATCACAGACACTAAAGCTGCCATCGGTATCAGCTTCAACCAATCAGAAACAAACACCACCATTAATAACAAAACAACCCCGGCGATCATGCTGGACAATCGGGTTAAGCCGCCTGATTTGATGTTAATGATTGACTGGCCAATCATCGCACAACCCGCCATACCACCAAAAAGGGAGGCCACTATATTGGCAACCCCCTGCCCTTTACACTCATTGTTTTTATTACTTTCAGTATCTGTCAGGTCATCGACGATGGTCGCTGTCATCAAGGATTCCAATAAGCCAACCAAAGATAGAGCAATCGAATATGGAAGGATGGTTGCAAGCGTATCGAACGTGAATGGAATATTGGGAATTAAAAACACAGGCAGTGAATCAGGAAGCTTACCCATATCGCCAATCGTTCTCACATCTAATCCGAACAACAAACTAATGACTGTCAGGGCAACAATCGCGACTAATGGAGAAGGTATTGCACGACCAAACTTGGGGAAATAAGGAAGCAGATAAATGATCGCCAAACCCAAAGCGACTAATACATAAACGCTCGAAGGGACGTTGACCAATTCAGGGAGCTGGGCCATGAAGATTAGGATGGCGAGCGCGTTAACAAATCCAGTAATCACCGATTTGGAAACAAAGTTCATCAGGTTACCGAGCTTGAGATATCCCGCCGCGATTTGAATAACGCCTGCAAGAAATGAAGCAGCAAGCAAGTACTCCAATCCGTGCTCTCTCACTAAGGTGACCATTAACAGCGCCATTGCGCCTGTTGCTCCGGAAATCATTCCTGGGCGGCTGCCAACCAAAGCGGTTACGAAACAAATACAGAACGAAGCATATAGCCCTACTTTAGGGTCAACGCCTGCAATAATTGAAAATGCGATGGCTTCAGGGATCAATGCGAGTGCAACCACAACCCCAGATAATGAATCTCCTTTAACGTTTGATAACCAGTGTTTTTTTAAATAATTAAGCATGTAATTCTCTTTTACTTGTACAGCCAGTCCTGCCTTGTTGAGACATAATCTGATCGACTGTTTTTCTTGAATGAGCGAGCGCTCGAAAAGTGCGGGTGTAGAGAGAATGCAGGGGTTAAGGCGGCGTAATTAACACGTAGATATTAAACTCCTCTTGTTGCTTTAGTGGGAAATTAAGAAGGTGATCAAGTCCGATATGACTGAATCCGCGCCAATATAGAGCGAGTTTCAACACAATCACACTCCAATTATTGAAAACAAAGGTTTCGATTACGCCTTGTTCATTCGACGATTCACATTAGGCGGAACGTAAGGCGCACGCTAAGATCGAACAAAAAACACACCCTCAAACGTATTTATGGTCAGTAGACACAATATTTCTTTCACCAAGCAAGAATAAAGGTTGAAGCTGTCGGTATGACAGGTAATATGTTCAATCGATTTAAAAAGTTTATACAACTTAATGTTTCGGCTAATTATTGTGCAAATGTATGTTTATTTGCAGCAATGCCAGAGACTTTGAGTTGAATTTGTCCCTCAATGGAGAATGAAATCAACATGACTTACGCGCCTGTAACAGACGTACTTGGCGGCAAGCTAGCGGTAGACAGTGAAGTAACTGTTCGCGGCTGGATCCGTTCACGTCGTGATTCCAAAGCTGGAATCTCTTTCCTTGCCATTTATGACGGCTCTTGTTTCGACCCGATTCAGGCCGTGGTTCCTAATAATCTTAATAATTACGAAAACGAAGTATTAAAGCTAACAACTGGCTGCTCTGTTGAAGTAACAGGTAAGATTGTTGAGTCTCCTGCGAAAGGTCAAGACTTCGAACTAGCAGCAACTGACGTTAAAGTTGTGGGTTGGGTTGAAGATGCTGACACTTACCCAATGGCTAAGACACGTCACTCTATCGAATACCTTCGTGAAGTTGCTCACCTACGTCCACGTACAAACGTGATTGGCGCAGTAGCACGTGTACGTAACTGTCTATCTCAAGCGATTCACCGTTTCTACCACGAGCAAGGCTTCTTCTGGACTTCTGCTCCGCTTATCACTGCATCTGATGCAGAAGGCGCTGGTGAAATGTTCCGTGTTTCTACGCTAGACATGGAAAACCTACCACGCACTGAAAAAGGCGACGTAGACTTCAACGAAGATTTCTTCGGTAAAGAGACGTTCCTAACAGTATCTGGCCAACTTAATGCTGAAGCTTACGCTTGTGCACTAAGCAAGGTTTACACGTTCGGTCCTACGTTCCGTGCTGAAAACTCAAACACAAGCCGCCACCTAGCTGAGTTCTGGATGGTTGAGCCTGAAGTTGCGTTTGCAGACCTTAACGACGTAGCGAAACTGGCTGAAGACATGCTTAAGTACGTTTTCGCTGCTGTTCTTGAAGAGCGCCGCGACGACCTTGAGTTCTTCGCTTCTCGCATCGACAAGCAAGCAATTACTCGTCTAGAGCAATTCGTTGACGCTGACTTCGCACAAGTTGACTACACTGACGCAATCCAAATCCTACTAGACTCTGGTAAGAAATTTGAGTTTGACGTTGAGTGGGGCATCGACATGTCTTCTGAGCATGAGCGTTACCTAGCTGAAGAGCACTTCAAAGCGCCTGTTATCGTTAAGAACTACCCGAAAGACATCAAAGCTTTCTACATGCGCTTAAACGACGACGGCAAAACAGTTGCAGCAATGGACGTACTTGCACCAGGCATCGGTGAAATCATCGGTGGTGCACAACGTGAAGAGCGTCTAGACATTCTAGACGAGCGTATGATTGCTATGGGTATCGACCCTGAGCACATGAGCTGGTACCGCGACCTACGTAAATACGGCACAGTGCCGCACGCTGGCTTTGGTCTTGGTTTCGAGCGTCTAGTATCTTACGTAACAGGTATGGGCAACGTTCGTGACGTGATTCCATTCCCACGTACGCCACGCTCTGCAAACTTCTAATTCGAAAACCTATTCGATTTATAAGTTAAGAACAAATAAAACCTCCGCAATCGCGGAGGTTTTTTATGTTCTGAATAAAACAAAACGACGGCTGCTTCTGCTTCTGCTTCTGCTTCTGCTTCTGCTTCTGCTTCTGCTTATCACCATCAGAGACTAGTTATTCAAAAACTAATCAACATCTTGGTCTATAGCGTATTTTATTGCGAGACCGCAGATTGCCATCATAACGAACGGGATAGCCGCAGTGGTGTATTCCGCCCATGCCATATCAGCGAACGCTTTTGCTAGCAGTACGTGGCCGAGAATAAGCAGAAGCGCACACACAATCGCGACGATAATCAACTTAACTTCATTTCCCATAGTCATTTTCAACATAACGGTATCTCCAATATTTGCTCTACCGTTATTGAACCATAACTCTCTGGTCAATTAGGCGTACAGTTACGCCACAAACAACCCGTACAGTTGGAATGATTGTCTTTTTTATGAGGGACTTAAGGTTTTACGAGTTCGTGAGTTGATGTGCAAGTTTACCAAGCAAGATAAGCGCTTGTCCTTTCTCTTCTGTCAATTCATAAGAGAAGTTCAATCGTATCGCGTTATCCACTCTGCCCTGCTCACTGAACAGATCGCCAGATGCGACGCTAATACCTTGCTCAATAGCCAGTTGATGAAATTGTTGGCTGTCGAATTTTTCAGAGAAACGAATCCATATAAAGTAACCACCAGCTGGTTCTTCAATCTCGATTGAATGCGGGAAGTACTGCTTAATGACGTCTATAAATCGCTCTTTCCTGACTAGCAGGTTTTTACGTAGTTTACGAAGGTGATTGTCGTAGCTTTCATGCGTTAAAAAATGGGTGACGCCAAGTTGAACGGGAGCACTACTCGATAACGTAGAAAGAAGCTGCAACTTTTGAATCGCATCGTTAAAACGCTTGTTCACAACCCAACCTATTCGATAGCCCGGACATAAGCTTTTTGAATACGACCCACACAACAAAACAGAATCGGTCTTATCGAAAGCCTTTAGTGGTTTCGGTTTATGCCCTTCGTAATAAAGGTCGCCATACACGTCATCTTCAATAATGTAGGTTTCATGTTGTTCTGCAATATCTACCACACGGCGCTTCGCCTGTTCCGACAAACTGGTTCCCGTCGGGTTCTGAAAAGTCGTCATCAGCCAACACGCTTTGACATCTTGGTTTTGTAGTGCGTTTTCAAACTGCTCTATATTCAACCCATTAATTGGGCAAACATCCACTTCGATAGGGTTAAGCCCTAGCCTTTCGACAGCCTGTAGAGCACCATAGAATGCGGGAGATTCTATCACTACGTTATCACCCGACTTAGTGACCGTTTGCAGGCTCAAGTTAAGCGCTTCCATTGCACCTGACGTAATCACGATGTCTTGATGATTAACTGTAATGCCTTGCTGCAGATAACGCTGTGCGATTTGCCTTCTTAAAGACTCACTTCCAGGAGGCAGATTGTTAATCACACTGGCACCCGTCATCTTCCTGCCGGCACTGGCTAGATTTCGAGTCAAGGTAGGTAATGGGAAAAGATCGGGATCTGGAAATGCAGAACCGAAAGGAATCACACCCTCGGCTGAACTCGACTTCAAAAAATCAAATAAGCGGTCATTAATGGCTTTCTTTTCACGAACGAATGGCTCTACGTAATCAACGCCGTCCAGTCTCGGCGCGACAAAGTAGCCCGACTGAGGTTTAGCGATGATCCACCCTTCGCTTTCTAGCAACTGGTAGGCTTGTAAGACAGTACTATTACTGACGTTGTAATTACGACAACTCATGCGTACCGAAGGGATCTTCTCTCCGGATCGCCACGTATTGTTGGCTATCTGAGTCCGAATATCCTTTGCAAGCTCTTCATAACGCGCCATCTAATTGTACTACCTAGAGAAATTCTGTGAGCCGGTGATTTTATCACTTACGCCAACAACTATTGCTGCTATCCATATGATCGCACCTAATTTCCACAATAGTGTGAATTAGTTCACAGATAACTTTGTAAGCTTTGCTAAGTTTGTACCCAAGGTAGGAGCTAAGTTGGCTTTCTACCTCAATAATTTGATGTAACCCAAAAACATGCGAGATAACAATGAAAAAAATAGAAGCAGACCAATTAAGTTATAAAGGAGAGTCAAACGGTGTTCACAGTTGGACAACACCGAGCGGCCAGCCATATTACTGGCACCCAGATTGGCTCCATATTGCTGAAGATGCGACAGGCTCACATCCAAAGCAAAAGATCGATGTAGAACAAGACCAAGCACCAACAGAAAAACACGCAGTGTCTGCTATTCTGAAACACATCAACCAATGGGCTGCAGACAAACTAGCATCTCACCCTGAGATTGAAACAGGCTCTATTGAAGCTGAAATCAATCTGAAAAAGTAATTTGATTTAAAGTAGGTCGCGAACTCAATCACTCGCGACTTGAGTCAAATATACCGACTGAATAGCCTCGAACCTCGACCGAGGCTATTCAAGTATCTTCATAAAAATGCGGTAATAACCCTCACCTAGCTAACAAATCTCTAACACAAACCAGTTTCTTGTATCAATCCACGAAAGCTATCGATAGAATTTCCGGTCTTATTCACGTCAGTTATACTAATCATTCGTAATTCTAAAGTCGTGAATCTAATAAGAATGAGAACAAAGGCTTTTCGATGGATACTTCAAATTACAATCAATCGCTAACGACTAAGTTATACGTCATTGCTGGCGTACTGTTTGGCACCTACGGCAGCCGGGTATGCCCTATGCTCGAGAGCTTAACGACGTTAGAGATTTTCACACAAGTCAGTATTGTGTTTGCCTTATTATGGATCGCGCGTCGTTATTTATTAGCGCAACATACATTAGTTAAACAAGGTCGATTCGCGCAGCTTGATACCCTTCTATTTTTTGCCGCAAGTGTCCCGTTCGCGCTCTACTACAACTTAAGCTACGAATTCACTATAGATAGCAATTTGAAGGTGTTGTTTGGCATGAGTCTATTCGGCTTCTTTACCGGAAGCATTCTCCAATTGAACGCTAAGCTCAGCCAAATGGATAAAATGGAGACGACTGGACAATTTGACTTCCAACTGGTTGGTGAAAGGAGTTCGCTGGTCAAGCAAATGATTGGTTTAGTTATCGTACTTCTGGTAACACTAACCACCATGCTAACTATGATTGCCGTCAAGGACATCTTTTGGCTAGAACATAACCCAGATCGCTTATTGGATGGCACAGGGAAGATCAGCGTGATCAAAGAGTTTATTTATTTGGCGGTGGTGCTGGGTGGATATGCGATTACCATCATGACGCTTTGGAGCAAACTAATTAAGCGCATTCTCCTAAGCCAAGAGTGTGCATTAAACAAGGTGACCAATGGCGAGCAAGGCGTTCGCTTACCTATTTTCGGCTACAACGAGCTTGGTTCAATGGCCTCAATGACCAACACTATGCTTGATAGCCTCGAAACCGCGCAAAACGAAGTTAAAACCACACGTGACGTTGCGATTGTTAGCCTATCTGCGCTTGCCGAATCGAGAGACAATGAAACGGGCGCACACATCCTTAGAACTCAAGAATACGTTAAGGTGCTCGCACAAGAACTCAGCAAATCAGAAACCCACTCAAGCTTGTTAACACCAAACTACATCGAGTTGCTCTACAAATCTGCGCCTTTGCACGACGTAGGCAAAGTCGGTGTGCCTGATAGCGTGTTATTGAAGCCGGGTAAATTGACGGACGAAGAGTTTGAGATAATGAAAGGTCACCCCGCGATTGGTGCTGAAGCGTTATCTATTGCAGAAAAGCAGTTGGGAAGTAGCTCTTTCTTAAGAGTCGCAAAGGAGATATCTCTGACTCACCACGAGAAGTGGAATGGCAGTGGTTATCCTAATCAGTTGTCTGGTGAAGATATCCCGTTATCTGGCCGTTTAATGGCATTGGCCGATGTTTATGATGCTCTCATTTCGAAGCGAGTCTATAAACCAGCCTTTACTCATGAGCAAGCTAAACAGATCATTTTAGAAGGCAATGGGACGCATTTTGATCCGCAAGTTGTCGACGCATTTCTAGCGGTTGAACAAGCGTTTGTTTCGATCGCTGCAACCTACAAAGATGGCAAAAATATCGCTAGTGAACTCGAACGCGAAAGCCTTGTTGCTCAGCCCGCATAATCTATTCAAAAACCACTAACTTCTTGCACCCTATAGGTTAATCCGTAGGGTGTTTTGTTATCAAATACCCTCTTTAGTCAATAAATCTGATTGAAATGGATTTTTTTTAGCCTTTCTGTTCACTTCGTATTGTCTTAAAAATTCCATACAGGTATAACTACCCATAGATACTATCCCCTCTCAATTGACATGGATGAAGATTATGTTTGAAAAAGTGTTAGCTGCTCCCGCCGATCCTATCCTCGGCCTTACTGAAGAGTTTAAAAAAGACTCTCGTGCAGAGAAAATCAACCTTGGTGTTGGCATCTACAAAAATGAAGATGGTCAAACGCCTGTACTTAAAACAGTAAAGAAAGCAGAAGCTGCACTTCTTGAAAACGAAAAAACCAAATCTTACCTAACGATTGAAGGTACCGCTGAATACGGTCTAGCGGTTCAGAAACTGCTTTTCGGTTCAGATGCAGAGATCGTAACGTCTCAACGAGCTAAAACAGCACAAGCGCCAGGTGGTACAGGTGCACTTCGCGTAGCGGGTGAATTCATTAAGCGCCAACTAGGTGATGTAAAAATCTGGATCAGTAACCCAACTTGGGCTAACCACAACGGTGTTTTCGCTGCTGCGGGTATCGAAACGGCTCAATACAGCTACTACAACGCTGAAACTAAAGACAAAGACTTCGCTGGCATGGTTGCTGACCTAGAGAAAGCTTCTGAAGGCGATATCGTTCTTCTTCACGGCTGCTGTCATAACCCAACAGGTATCGACCCAACAGCTGAAGAGTGGGAAGTACTGGCTAAGCTGGTTGCTGAAAAGAAACTACTTCCTCTATTCGACTTTGCTTACCAAGGTTTTGCGAAAGGCGTTGAAGAAGATGCTGCTGGCCTACGTGTTTTTGCTAAATACAACAAAGAAATCCTTGTTGCTAGCTCATTCTCTAAGAACTTCGGCTTGTACAACGAGCGTGTTGGTGCATTCACACTGGTTGCAGAATCTGCAGACGTAGCAACAACAGCATTCTCTCAAGTTAAAAGCATTATCCGCTCTATCTACTCTAACCCACCAGCGCACGGTAGTGCTGTCGTTACTCACATCCTTGGTGATGCTGATCTACGTGCTGAATGGGAAGCAGAAGTAGCAGAAATGCGTGACCGTATCCAAGAGATGCGTGAGCTATTCGTAACAACACTGAAATCTGAAGGTGTTGATGCAGACTTCACATTCATCGAACGTCAAAACGGCATGTTCTCTTTCTCTGGTCTAAGCAAAGAGCAAGTAACTCGCCTAAAAGACGAATTCGCAATCTACATTGTTGGTTCTGGACGTATCAGCGTTGCTGGTATGACTAAGTCAAACATGGGCCCTCTATGTAAAGGGATCGCTGCGGTTCTTTAATCGTAAAGTGAAACCTGTATTTGCAGACCAGAAACCTGCACTTACAGACCGATAAGTATGCAAAAGCCAGCGATTAAGCTGGCTTTTTTGTGTCTCGACTTTCAGTTTTAGATACTTTGTAAGTTAATACTCTAAGAAAAACTCCACGCCCAGCTCATTGGTTCGTTCGCTACGAATCTTACCTTCTCCATCTCGATGTTGGTACGAGCCACCAATCGCAAACTTGTTGGTCACGAGATAACGTAAACCTAAGTGATAAATCTCTTCATCAAACAGATCACTTCGATTCACTTGCACACTACCGTTGGCAATCCAACGTTTCGCAAAACCATAGTTAAGCTCAGCTTTTACCCCTTGGATGAACTCAGTATCTGAAGATTCAGTTCGGTTGGTGTCATTATCTTCAACCTTACCTTTAGTGATACCAAGCAGGTAGTAAGCCACTATATCTAAATCTTTCTTGATGCTGTAACGGTAACCAACACCCGGCATAAGTGTATCAATTCGAGTCGTGGTGTCGTCAGGGTGAATGAAGCGTGCACTGTAGTCGCCCAGCAACAACCAATCATCCGTCATCGCGTAACTGACGCCTAATCCATACGACGAGGCATTGTTATTACTGCCTACATCTTCATTTAAACTGCCCGAATGCGCCGTGGCATAAACGTGGTCATAATCAAGAATATCCACCGCGTTAGTGTCCGCCCACAAACTTGGAGAAAACGCTAAAACCGCAGAGACAAAACTAAGCTTCCACTTCGACATTCCTATCATCCTTAAACTGTCACTCCATTAATTGAAAGGTTAGTCTATCCATAAGACTTTAAAAAGGTTTTAGCTCACAGATTGATTTGTGACGGCAAAATATTATCAAATGTTGTACCATGAAATCATACAAACCAATGGATGATCATTATGGATGCTGAGTTATTAGAGATTCAAAACTTTCTGGCACAATACCCCCCTTTCACAGAACTCCCTGAAGAGATGTTGGCGAAAGTGACCAGTAGCGTGGAAATTTCTTATTACCGCCAAGATACCCCTATCATTCACTTTGGTGACCAAATTCATGATCTTTATATGGTTCGAAGCGGCGAAGTCGAAGTCTATCGTCGTAAAGGTGAACTATATAACCGCCTTGATGAAGGCCATCTTTTTGGTCAAATGGGCCTACTGACCAACAACAAGGTGCGTTTCCCAGTCAAAGCGACTGAAGACACCCTGCTCTACTGCATTCCTGAACCTATCTTCCAAGAGCTTTACGACAACTACGATTCATTCGCCGACTTTGTCGAAGTAGAAGATAATGCGCGACTGCGCCAAGCCAATTCAGACAGCAACGACGCTAACGACCTGACCACATCAAAGGTAAAAACGCTGCTGACCAGCGAAGCGCCAATGATCGAAAAAACGCGCACGATTCAACAAGCCGCGACCATGATGGCAGAAGACAACGTCTCGTCCCTACTGATTATCGATCCAGATATTGTTGAAGATGATGAAGATGATTCAACGCCAGTTATTGGCATCATTACCGACCGAGATTTATGTACACGTGTACTCGCCGAAGGTCTCGACCCATCGGATGAAGTGTCTAGCGTGATGACACCCGAGGTTATCTCACTCGATCACAACGCCTATGTATATGAAGCCATGATGACCATGCTTCGCTACAACGTGCACCACTTACCTGTGCTTAAAGATAAGAAGCCTATCGGTATTATCGAAGCGACTGATATTGTCCGTTACGAATCTCAAAACTCGCTGTTGCTTGTAAGTAGTATCTTCCAGCAACAAAGCATTGAAGATCTAAAGGTGCTTTCTGAGCAAGTAAAAGACAGCTTTGTACGCTTAGTTAACGAAGACGCCAACGCCCACATGGTGGGTACTGCAATGTCGGTAATTGGCCGTAGCTTTAAGCAACGTATTATTGAACTGGGTGAAGAGAAATTGGGTAAGGCGCCTATTCCTTATTGTTTCCTCGCACTTGGCTCGATGGGGCGTGATGAGCAGCTGCTCGTTACTGACCAAGATAACGCCATTATTCTTGATGATACTTACGACGAGAAAAAACACGGTAAATACTTTGAAGAGCTATCGACCTTCATTTGTGATGGCTTAGACCAATGTGGCTATGTGTACTGTACTGGCGACATCATGGCGACTAACTCAACGTGGCGTATGACTCGTCGCCAGTGGGAAGAGTGCTTTGCCGATTGGATTGATGATCCAAACCCGAAAGCACTGTTGAATGCTTCAATCTTCTTCGACTTAGATGGCGTTTATGGTCGTCTGAAATGGGCTGAGCAATTGAACAGCTTTATTGTTCGACGCGCACGCAAGAACAACCGCTTCTTGGCGTGTCTTGCACGTAACGCACTCAACCGCACACCGCCGCTCGGTTTCTTCAAAGATTTCGTGATGGAGAAAGATGGCCGTCACAACAACTCAATCAACCTTAAGCGTCGTGGTACTGCGCCTCTGGCCGATTTGATTCGTGTTCACTCGTTGGCGGTTGGCTCTCGCTCTAAGAACTCATTCGAACGTTTGGATGACATTATCGACGCAGGTATTCTGCCAAAAGGCCGAGCTCAAGATTTGAAAGATGCGATGGAGTTTATCTCTCTAGTTCGTATTCGCCACCAAGCACACGATGTCGACAACAACATCGAGCCTGATAACAACATCGAGCCTGAGAACCTGTCTGACTTCGAGCGACGTAACCTAAAGGATGCATTCCAAATATTAAGTAATGCGCAAAACTTCCTTAAGTTCCGTTATCAAGCCAGCAACAAGTTTAAGTAGGGCCTATGAACAAACTATTCAGATCACCTGCGGTCGATTGGCCATTTAAGTTTGCTCAGAAGCTAGAACGAGCGAAAGACGAGCGCTTAAAGCACTTTTATAGCCAGCCTCTTCCAGCGCCTGATACGCCACTTTCAGAAGTGATGTTCTTGGCTGTCGACTTTGAGACAACGGGATTAAACCCAAACAAAGACGGCATTATTACTATTGGTTTAGTGCCATTTACGCTCAATCGCATCTACTTGCGACAAGCCAAACACTGGACGCTGAGACCAAAACAAAAGTTAGAAGAAGAATCTGTCGTTATTCATGGTATCACTCACAATGACATCATTGATGCGCCAGACCTTAGCGAAGTATTGGGCGAGATCTTAGAATCAATGGCGGGACATATCCCGGTGGTTCACTATCGTCGAATCGAGCGTGACTTCTTGGACAATGCATTGAAGGTGCGACTCGGAGAAGGCATTGAGTTCCCAGTTCTCGATACGCTCGAGATTGAATCCCAGATCCAGAACAAACTGGCCGGTGGCCTATGGAATAAGCTAAAAGGCAAAAAACCAGCATCAGTGAGGCTTGGGCAGAGCCGTCGTCGATACCACCTACCCGACTACACGCCGCATCATGCATTAACTGACGCGATCGCGACCGCTGAGCTTCTCCAAGCGCAGATTGCTCATCACTTTGACGCAGAGATGCCTTTGAAGAATTTCTGGCTCTAATTGAGTTTCGTAAGCTAAACATAAACACAAAGCCCACTAACTTCCATTAGTGGGCTTTGTTATTTTTTATCATCTAAGTTTATGCTGCTGTTGGCCCAACCAATCGAATTTCCCAATCTTCAACTTCACCCGTTTCTAGGCGTCGTTCAACCAACTTGCCCCAAGATTCTACGAGTGGCAGTTCAGCCATCTGGCTCAGTTCTTCTCGATCCAGGCTTCCCGTAAAAACGGCACTCATAATGCGCGCGAGCGACCAGTCTGGGTATGGTCTTTCACACAGAGTAATATCGTCGCCTTCACCAATGTCACCTTCCTCTAATACACGGAAGTACCAACCCGTTCGAAGCGTGTCTTGCAACCTTCTCGCCATGTCATTTTGGTCGAATCGTACGTTAAGCTTCCAACAAGGCATGCGTCCCTGTGAGACTTCCAACAATGTTGAGCCGATACGAATCTTATCTTTCAAGCAAATCGATTCTTCGGTTATGCCCATTGAGCTAATGTTCTCACCAAAGGCGCCTGCAGATTGGAAGATCGCTTTGTCGCCCAGTTCTTGTTTCCAAATTGGGTAGTGCTCACTTGGATAGATATGAAGCGCTTTTTGAATGCCACCATGAAAGCGAGGGTCGCCTTGTTCATCATTTGTGAAACCTAGCTCTGTGGCGTGCTGACGCTCTGAGAAAACCTGCTTATCAATGGCACTTTTTGCTCCATGTGCAAAAGTTACGGTCTTACCTGCCAAGACACTGTTTACTACGCCTAACTTCTTCATATCCCTTCCTTCTTATTGGACACTTTCTTACTGAGCTGCGTGAGATAAAACGACATCGCACTCGACTTCATTCACTATGCCAAGCATGATAGCCTAACAAGCCAATGTCAGAGTAGAGATGTAAGGACAATTAACAATGCCAACCCGCCAAATAGATTCTCACTCCGATGTCATGACCTCCAATGAGATGATGGTCGCTAATCCTAATTTACCAGCGTTGGTGAAGACCATCGATATGCCCAAAGGCTATGTCGATGCAATGCACCAACATACATGGCATCAAGTGATCTTCCCGATCAAGGGCTTGCTACAAACTAAAACTGATCACTACCAACATCTTGTCCCGCACACCTCTGCTCTTTTCGTACCTGCAGGTATTCAACACGAATCTATCGCATTGAGCCATACAACATTTGTCGGCATCTACCTTAATCCTGCATTTGGAAATAAATATGAGCCTCAAGTGCGAACCATTACCCTGACGCCGTTTTTAAATGAGTTATTACAGGAAATTCGCAGACAGTGCGAAGGACTTGTGAGTGATGAAGAGGTATCGCGATTACTTTCGGTATTGCACGATCAGATCATGAAAGACAACGTTCAGACCTATCAATTGTTGCTACCCGAAGACAGGCGTTTGAAGCTTATATTTGAAGTGCTGACAGAGGCACCAACGTTGGACTTTTCGTTGAAGGAATGGGGAGATAAAGTCGGCGCATCAGAGCGAACCTTGTCGCGCTTATTCTCAAAAGAGTTCAACACATCATTTCAGTTATGGCGACAACAAATCCGCCTGATTTACTCGTTGTCTTTGCTCGATGAAGAGTTCTCAATCCAAAGCATTGCCGACCAAGTCGGTTATCAAAACGACTCGTCCTACATCAAAGCATTCAAGGCTTCCTTCAATGTCACCCCGCAGCAGTTTCGCTTAAATGGTCGACGAAGATAATTTCAGCCTCTTTGTTTTTAACATCTGTAGAGATAAAAAAAGAGGAGCCTCAGGCTCCTCTCTTTATTGGTTAATATCGAAATTCGCCTATTGAATTAAGCGTATTTCTCTTCAAAATCTTTCATGAAGTTGACTAATACTTGTACGCCTTCCAAAGACATGGCGTTGTATAGAGATGCTCTCATTCCACCCACCGCTCGGTGACCTTTTAAGGATTTCAGACCCGCAGCATCAGCTAACTCTAAAAACTTTGCATCTAGTTCTGGTTTCGCCAATTGGAAAGGTACGTTCATTCTTGAACGGTTTGCGGTGTGAACATCGTTTTTGTAGAAAGCAGAGCTATCAATCGCATTATAAAGCAACGCCGCTTTCTCTTTGTTCACCAACTCCATCGCTTCAACGCCACCTTGAGCTTTCAGCCACTTGAATACAAGGCCTGATAGGTACCAAGCGTAGGTTGGTGGTGTGTTGAACATTGAGTCTTTTTCAGCAAGTACTTTGTAGTTAAGAATACTCGGCAATACTTCGTTTGCTAGTTCTAGTAGATCATCACGTACGATAGCAATGCAGATACCAGCTGGGCCGATATTCTTTTGAGCACCCGCGTAGATAACACCATACTGAGAAACATCGATCTTACGAGACAGAATGTTAGATGACATATCCGCGACGATTGGCTTATCCGTTTGAGGAAGCTCACTGATTTCAATGCCATCGATGGTTTCGTTTGGACAGAAATGTACGTACGCCGCTTCTGGGTCGATTTTCCAATCTTTAGCCGGAACAACCGCCGCTTTGCCATCAATAGATGTCTTCGCGTTAAATACATCGATTTCGCAATATTTGCTCGCTTCAGTCACTGCGCTTTCTGCCCAGTAACCCGCATCAATGTAAGTTGCTTTCGTCGCGTCACCTAGAAGGTTTAGAGGAACAGCAGCGAATTGAGCACGAGCGCCCCCCTGACAGAAAAGAACTTTATAGTTGTCTGGGATGTTCAGAAGATCACGTAGGTCTTGCTCAGACTCATCGGCAACTTGAATAAATTCTTTGCTGCGATGGCTGATTTCCATAACGGAAGTGCCTAAACCATTCCAATCAATGAAGTCTGCTTGCGCTTGTTTCATTACCGGTTTAGGCAGTGCCGCTGGGCCAGCACTAAAGTTGAATACGTTATCTAATGTAAGTTCCATGGGGATAATTGCTCCTGCTAAATAATAACTATGCAAGTAATACCATGTTTTACCCAACATAAAAACAACAAAAGAGGTCTTAAGACCTCTTTTGTTTCGTACCGTACAAAATGTTTAACTTAACCCGTTAGATCGCCCTATCAGTATTAAGCCCGACTCTTTTTATTGAACAAAAGCCGGCATAAGCAGTGCAATTAATGGAATTTCTTGTCCATTTTCAAACACTAGATTTCCATTCTCTAGGTCAGCCGTGATTTCATAACCACTTTCTGTTTGCTTGATCATTTCCATCACGATCAATTCGTCGATACCTTCACGGATAAAAGGGTATTCTTCAACAAGCTCATTTGAGAAGCTAGATTGAACATTACCTGTTAATGCAGGAACAATCATTGAAGGGTTACTGCTGATGTTTTCTGTGCCTTCCGGTACGCTCACCAACCATTTAGATTCAAACTGACCCTTGCCTAATTCTAACGACATATTGTTCATTGAAAGGTCGAAGCCTTTAGCAAACAGTACGTCGATGAACGGAATGATCTCAGCCACATCTTCTTGTGTCAGAACAGGATTCGCCTGGTAAATTTCAAAGATTTTCTCAAACGACTGGCTGTCCAGTTTCGACATTTCAAAATCGACGTTTAGATTGTTCAACTGGCCTTCGTTGGTCTCAATATTGGCGATATCCAACTTAAGACTGCTGCTCAAGCGCTTAGTCGCTTCATCTAGATGCGATTCAAAATCGTACTTAGAGTTTTCGATGGTCATGAAAGGCTGCATTGCAGAATCTGAAATCAAGAAGCTATCAATAGTAAAATTCTGCGTGCCTAACCAGTAACCTTTCGCTTGCTGGCCTGAGCCAATGCCTTTTAGGTTAGAGAGTGTGACCTCTTCACCCGTTTCAAAATCAATTTGAACCGATGGGATAGAAAGCTGGTAATCAACCTGCCCTAATACAGTGGCATGGCCAGACAGATTCGACTTCGTGATAGATACCGAGGTACCATTTTCTTCTGAGCCTTGGTGATTGAACTGGCTTAACTCGAAGTTGAAATCCGTGTTGCCGTTTAGCTCAGTGCTGGTAGTCAGAGTAAGAGGCAGAATGTCAGTATTCTCAAACGTCGACAGCGCGTTTAAGCTCACTAAGCCATGGCTCACCGCACTATTAATGACAAACTCACTCGGTAAGCCATCGAGCGCAAGTTGCTCTTTCAAGCTCTCATCCGTCACAGTTACGCGAGTGGTTACAGTAGAAGAAAGGTAACCTCTATCGTATTCCACGATCTCAGCTTGAATGCTTGAATTGTTAAGCTTTGCAACGCCATCAGTAATCGCATTTTGTCCAATTTGCCCAACCGCTAATGGCCAACAAAGTGCCAATGAGATTGCTCCGCCAATTGCACCAATTTTTCTTAACTGTTCCATGAGTTCTCTTTCTACACTAGTCTGTTTTTTTTAGTCTAACCCATCAATAGCAAACAAGAAACATTGAGTTAAATCAGTCTATTGCTCGATACTTCGATTGCCTCAATAAATTAACGGCTAGCTCTCATCCTTATTGAGCGGTTCTTGCTAGGCTAGAGACGTCGCTACTATTAAGGTTGAGCTGTGAATCAATACGCTGTTATCTGTTTGGACAATAATCCGGTTAGCATTGAAAGGATACGTTCGGAGCTGGCTCCGTTAGCTTCTGTATTCGATATTTATACTGCCGAGAACATAGAAGACGCGCATCACGCATTAGAAGATATCCATGATCACCACCAAACCGTTGCTTTAGTGATCACTCATCATCATTCTGGATTTAATGGTGTGCAATTTCTAATTGAACTGGAACAACTGCCCCATAGTAATACCGCAAGAACAATATTAGTCAGCGCTTCGTCAGACATCCAATCCATTCTGACCGCGGTGAATGAGGGCCGGCTCAATCACTGCCTAACCAAACCCGTTCAAGATCAAGTTCTATTCAAATCGGCGCAAAAAGAGCTGACCTCTTTTGTTATCCAATACGACTCAGAAAACCTGTTATCTTACAGCGACGCGTTGGATCAACAGCGCTTATTCAGAGCGCACATCGAGCAAAAGATTCATTCTTTTCAATCAGGATTCATTCACGACTACCACCAGCTTTCTGACAATGCCCTTGCAGAGCGTGTCGTCAGTGCATTACAAGATGTGTTTTCAAAAGATGACAAAACCAAGGCCATTCGAGACTACTCACCCGAACATCTCCTCACTGTAGAAGGTGAAGACAATCGCTTTTTATGGCTGATCATTGAGGGTGAAGCCGCTCTCTATAAAAAAGATGAGTTGGGGCAACAGCGGGAAGTGGTACGACACTCTAAGGGCAACATTGTCGGCGGGATGTCATTTGTGACGGGTGAACCTTCATTCTCAACCGCGATAACCCTAACGCAAACACGAGTCATCAAGCTGGATAAAGATAGCTTTGCTCAAGTGATGCACTCAAACAATACCCTGCTGCCGTTATTCACCAATCTATTGCTCCGTCATTTTAACCGCCGCTTGCAAAGAAGTATCACTAATAAAATCAAGCTGCAACAAACGTTGGAGTCACTAGAGTCTGCACATCAACAATTGATCGAGAAAGAGAAGATGGCGATGCTTGGGCAACTTGTCGCGGGCGTTGCTCATGAGTTGAACAACCCTATTGCCGCGATCTTACGAAGTATTGAAACCTTGTCTGAACATCTCGACCAGATACTCGAAAACTCGTCACTCCCACAATCGAATAAAGGGACTGACGTGCTGGCGCATTCAAAGTTAGCCAAGCCACTATCAACGGCTCAAGAAAGACAACTCGTAAAGCACCTCACCTCTACTATCGATGATCGTGCGCTAGCCAAAAAAGCCGTGAGACTAAACCTAAGCCAAGACTCGGCGGTTCTAGACACCTTGAAAGACTCACCTGTCGCAGGCAAAGAGCTGCTCAATGACTTAGAGCATTACCACTATGTTGGAAACTCTATTCGCTCAATTCAAGTGTGCAGCAAGCGTATTGCCGATATGGTCAAAAGCCTAAAAAGCTATGCCCGAGAAGATGAAGAAGTTCGCCACTACACAGATATCCACGAAGGGCTTGAAGATACTTTAGTGATCTTTGAAAACAGACTCAAACATCACCAACTCGAGAAGCATTACGACACCAACTTACCGCCTTTATTGTGCCAGTCACTCTCTCTGCAACAAGTGTGGACCAATCTTCTTTCCAATGCGCTCGATGCCCTTTCTGAACGAGGCAAAGTGTCCATTACTACCTCTCAACATACAAAAGGTGACGACACGTTTCTTGTGGTGCAAATCTCCGATACTGGCCACGGCATTGCCAAAGAAGACATCAACACCATTTTCAACCCAAATTTCACGACCAAAAAAGAAGGTAACTTTGGTTTAGGGATTGGGCTATCCATTTCTCAACAAATCGTTTCGGCTCATCAAGGATTTATTTTGGTGGAGTCAGAGGTAGGCAGTCATACAAACATGCAAGTGTGGCTTCCATTCAAACAAGAAGGAGCACCTCATGAATAAGTACCTAATTTTATGTGTCGATGATGAACCTGAAGTTCTCAATAGTGTCCTTCAGGACTTGGCGATATTTGAAGAGAACTTTCTGGTTGAAGGTGCTGAATCGGTCGATGAAGCCATGCAAGTAATCAAAGAAATGGGACAAGATGGTATTAAGCTCGCGTTAATCTTGTGCGACCACATCATGCCAGAAAAAACCGGCATCGATTTTCTGATCGAACTCAACCAACACGACGCGACCAAGCCAACGCGTAAACTGCTACTCACAGGGCAAGCTGGGCTTGAAGATACCGTCACGGCCATTAACAACGCTGCACTTGATTTCTATATTTCAAAACCTTGGCAAGGCGACCAACTGAGAGACACGATTACTCAACAATTGACTGACTATGTCATTGCCAACGACAAACAATTGCTTAACTGGACTTCCATCTTAGATACCGAGCGTATACTGACTTCCATGGCGGATAAACGCACCAGTTTTGGTGAATAGCATTAATTGGTTAATAGATACTGAGAAAAGCAGCATTCGATATAAGAACCGTCCGAATACATACAAATTTTGGATAATTCGTTCTTCTATTTTCCTCATTCGCCCTAAAACATGAGATCTCCGTTACAGACTGATCCTTAATTTGCTTGTTTTTTAACTAAATGAGTAAGGTTTTACATTTTAAAGGATTACTTTTCCGTGAGTTAGATTAAACTGTCTCAATGTTTATGGTTTGCCGATTTGTCTCAAACCAAAGGAATTAACACTAATATAGGTTTACGGTCGTTATGCGCAAAATTCTACTTACTACCGCTATGCTATTGGCTTCTGGTCAAGCACTAGCTGTTGATGAACAACCACAGGTAATGAGCAACTTTAACTATGATTACTTTGAAGCACGCATCGGTGCTAGCCCAGTAACATTTGGTGGTGCGTTCAGTAAGTCAATTCACCCGAACGCTCATGCTGTAGCACGTATCGATTCAGAATTTGAAGGCGATTACGACTCAGCTGTAGGTCTTGGTTTCCACGCTCCACTAAACAACTGGGCAGACCTAACAGGTGAAATGCTAGCTCGTATCGTTCAGCCAGAGAACTCAAGCTCTACTGATATCGGTATGGAAATCAACGTTGGTGTTCGCCAATGGCTTGGTCCACAACTAGAAGTTGGTGGTAAAGGTGGTTACGTTTCTATCGATGACAACGATGATTGGACAGGTTCTGTTTACGCGCGTTTCCACTCTACAGAGCTTTTCTCTCTAGGTGCTGAAGCTCGTATTAACGACTTCTACGGTGACCAACTTATGTTCACTGCTCGTTTCAAGTACTAGTACTTAACGTTAAAGCCCGAACAGATAAGCTCTTAGCCTCTCAAACTTGCTAAGACAAAAACAAAAAAACCGAGGACATTCCTCGGTTTTTATTTATTAACAGTAATCTTAAGCATATAAGGCAAACTTCTTTAGTGGCAGCTCTTTAGTAATTGCTGCTTGCGTGGCTCTTGTAATAGTTTCCAGTGAATACCATCAATTGCACCCGCAAATTTCCAAAGTAGTTTTAGGTCAACATCGTTTCCGTACGCTTCGCGAACCTTATTAAACACTTCAGGCGCGCCCAACTGCATAAACATTGAAACATCATCCACACCCGCCTTTTTAACCATGCGTTCTAACGTAAGTTGCATGTTTGGTAGATCTCTTAATCTGCGGCTAGCTGATGATTTCTTGAAGCTACGTTGCTGAATTGAGTTATCGATTGAAGTACGAATAATACTATCCAATTCAGGATGTTCACATGTAAACAGATCCGTAATATCGTAGTAATTTACGGTAGCTGTTGTCTGTTTTTTTACATGACGATACTTTTCACAATCAAGATCGGTCAGTTTTTTATCTAATGATTTTCCACCTCTAATGAATAAACAACCTTCACTCAATAAAGCGAACATAGCGTCATTTTGAAAGAGGCCAATACCTCCGAACATAGAACGTTTTTGATGCTCACCAAATTGATTCACGTAATTAATAAATGCTGTCTCGGTCATATCCGTTGATCCTTAATCAAATTACCCCGATTAGGTTGATCACCAGACAAGCAGCTTGTTATGCGAAAAATTTTAAATCTATTTTGTTATTCTATAGGTGAATATTATGGTTTCGTTTTTCACCTTTAAATAAATCATACTTCGAAAAGAAAAATAAGTCTGGACATAGTTCACATCAATCAATTGAGTATTCTGGTTTTTCATGATTGACGTCACAGTAAACTATCAAACCATGCTTGAATTTGGACACCTAGTGATACACCGGTTCAAATTATTAAAGGTTATGTGGACGGATGAGTATTGCCTCGCAGCATCGTGGCTTGTAAAATGGCAGGACATACATGTTTTTACTTTTTATATGAATCATTTATCGTTTTTCTGGCTACCACAAAATAAGACTCTTCTCTTAAAGGGTCTAGAATCAGAGTTTGCCCAACTTGTTGGCCATTCTATCTCAGCGGGAAAAATAACACTTCCTCCTATCCCTAACGTTGTACTGAAAATTCAAAAGCTCTGTACCCTTGAGTCAACCGGGATTGCCGAAGTTGCCGAGTGCCTACTCGAAGATCCAGGCCTCACTGCTATCGTCATTCGTGTGGCTAACTCTGTCGTCTTTAACCGACGTAATATTACTTGTGTTGATATCATGACAGCCGTGTCCCGCCTTGGCATATTAAGAGTTCGTGACATCGTGACAGCTCAAGCCATAGAGCAACTCAAACATTCAGTGAACCTAAGCAGAGAATGTAATGAGTTATTGGTTAATAGCGCTTCTGTATCCAAAGAACTGGGCGCCACCATGGTATTGGTGACCAACGGCTTCAAAGAGCTCTCTCCTATTGAATACCGCTACCTTGAACATGAAAAATCACTGCTTGTTGGATTGCTGGCTGATATTGGCTTGTTCTGTTTGGTTAGCGAATACCACCTCTACCTCGAAAATGGCAATTACCTAGACCACGACATTGCTCTACAAATATTCCAAGGCCAATGTTCTGCTACCAGTAAATTGGTGCTTAACCGTTGGGGCTTCGACAGCGACTTTATTGATGTATGCAGCAATACCATCAACAACCACGAACAACGTGAAGTGTCTTACTTAGATATTGCTCGAATCGCTAACCACCTGCTGATGTTCAGAAACAAGGATGAGAACATCGATGATCACGAAGTTGAGCTTAACGTGACAGGTGCAGAGGTGCTTTATAAATTAAGCAACTTGAGCAAACATGATTTTAATGCAAAGCTAAGCGACGTGATCAATACTAGCGGCTTCTAAGTTACTGTTAAGTGACAAGTAAATGTAATATGAAGTAAATGCAATGGGGAAAGCATGTTTACAGGGATGATCTTTATATTTGCGCCACTCGTCGTGGGGTATCTTTTTTCAATTTCGAACGCTCAGACGCTAGACTTCATCAACCGCTCAACATCGCGGTTGATCTACGTGATTCTGGCGTTAATGGGACTCAGCTTAGCCGCTCTCGATAACTTAGGCAGTAATCTACAGACAATCCTTCTTTACACCGCCACTTTCTTCGTCTGCTTAAGCGTTTGTAACCTGATGGCGCTGCCCGCTATTGATAAGTTACTGCCACTCAAGACTGACAGCAGTAACAAAAAGCTTCCCCTCTCTTCTATGGCAATGGAGTCTGCCAAGCTGATCCTAGTGGTAGGTTCAGGCCTTATCGCTGGCTTAGTACTGCCTATTGGCCTCGATTGGGTTGATACCGCAAGCGAATGGATTCTGTTTGTTCTTCTCTTCTTTATCGGTATTCAACTGCGTAATAGCGGGCTGACACTTCGTCAGATCCTGCTCAACAAACACGGCATGGTTATCGCAATCACGATCATCACGACCTCAATGTTAGGCGGTGTGATCGCTGCTTACATCCTTGATATCCCTCTTTTCAAAGCCCTAGCTATGTCTTCTGGATTTGGCTGGTACTCGCTGGCAGGTATCTTGATGGGTGACGCCTTTGGCCCTGTCTATGGCGGCGCATCGTTCATGCTTGAGCTATTAAGAGAGTTGGTTGCTTTGGTACTGATTCCAGTGCTGATCCGCAGCTATCCATGTACCTCTATTGGTTATGCTGGTGCTACTGCGATGGACTTCACCTTACCGGTTATTCAAACAACAGGCGGCGTTCGATGTGTACCTATCGCTATCGTCAGTGGCTTTATCCTAAGCTTGCTTGTTCCGATATTGATGTTGTTCTTTGTATCTCTTGCTAACTAGATCGCAGGAATAGCGTTTGTTTTAGATTAGAATGCAACTCGAATACCAATGCTCAAGACACCGATACAGTTACCGAAATAAAAAGACACTAAGTGTCATTGCTCAACAAATAATGATCACGGTAATCTGTAACTACAAAGTTATAAAAAGAATAAACTTACAAAAGGAACCACTATGAAACGCCTTTGCGTCGCATTACTGCTAGCTTCAACTTCTACCTTCTCTTTTGCAGCAGATTCAATGTCTGAGACAAACCAATGCCAAGCAAAAAAATATGATGCGTACATTGATGCATCTTTGAATTGGTATGCCGACCTTGCTGCATTAACCTCTGAACAATATCCAGAGCTAACAGAAGTCAGTGAGTGGTTCCTAGAAGGCCGTAAACACCACTTTGAGCTTAACCGTGCAGCGGTAAACTACTACCTTGTGAACGATTCAAGTAAAGTAGCAACTGAACAACCGGTGGAAGCTTGGCTGCAACTTGAGCAACACGACATTAAAACGTTATCAACACGTGATGATGAGCTTGGCAAAATCGCGAAAACAACGTTCGACGACCGCCAATCAACGCCTCATGCTCAAAACTACGAGCTACGTTCTGCGTTTGCAGAGCTGCTTAGTCACCCTAAGCAAATCGACACAGCGCTGCAGCGTTACAATCAGTCGATTAGTAAACTTGAAGCGATTAAGTGTAAATAACCCTTGGTTTAATGCGCTTTTATGAGAAGTTGGATTTCATAATTAAGACGGGACATTGTTCCCGTTTTCGTTTAGATTGTCCCGCTCGCGTCAATATAAAAAAAAATAACTCGCTTGCTATGGTTACGGAACAAAAAACAGCAGATGTTAGCTTCGACAGTCTTTTACGTATCTTCACGGTACCGGAAGGCCCAGATTCAACACTCACTCAAATTGAAGACAAACTTTCACGAAACCTGAATCAATTCTTACGTGAACACATTGTGGCTGAAGAAAAGCCACTGCGTGAAATTGAGAAAGATTTTTCAAATGCTCATATCCCAGAGCAACCTGAGTTTGTTTCTGAACATACTGAGCATCTCCTCGATTCTCTCGTGTCTCATTCGGTTCATACGTCTTCGCCAAGTTTTATTGGTCACATGACGTCTGCCCTGCCGTACTTTCTGATGCCGCTTTCTAAAATCATGATTGCGTTGAATCAGAATCTAGTAAAAATCGAGACTTCCAAAGCTTTCACTCCCCTAGAGCGTCAAGTTCTGGGCATGTTACATCGCCTGATTTATCAAGATAGCGACCAGTTTTATTCTCGTTGGATGCACAGTGCAAACCACTCTTTAGGTGCGTTTTGTTCTGGTGGTACCATCGCGAACATTACCGCGCTGTGGGTTGCACGCAACAATGCCCTAAAAGCCCAAGGTTCGTTCAAAGGTGTGGAAAAAGAAGGCTTGTTTAAAGCCATGAAGCACTACGACTACGAAGGTCTAGCCATCTTAGTCTCTGAACGTGGTCACTACTCTTTGAAAAAAGCCGCAGATGTCCTTGGCATTGGTCAAGAAGGTCTAGTGTCTGTTAAAACGGATAACGACAACCGCATTTGCACTGACGATCTAAGACTCAAAATCGAGCAGCTTAAGCAGAACAAGATTAAGCCTTTCGCCGTGATCGGTGTGGCTGGTACAACCGAAACCGGTAATATCGACCCGTTAAGGGACATTGCAGAGGTGTGTGCCGAAACAGATTGTCATTTCCACGTTGATGCAGCTTGGGGCGGTGCGACCTTGATGTCTAACAATCACCGTCACCTACTTGATGGTATTGAGCTAGCCGATTCAGTCACCATTGACGCACACAAACAGCTTTATATCCCTATGGGTGCGGGCATGGTTCTGTTTAAGAAGCCAGATGCGATGACAGCGATTGAACATCACGCTCAATACATACTTCGTAAAGGCTCAAAAGATTTAGGCAGTCATACTCTTGAAGGCTCTCGTTCAGGCATGGCAATGCTGGTTTACGCCGCAATGCACATCATTAGCCGTCCAGGCTATGAACTACTGATCGATCAGAGCATCAACAAAGCGCGCTACTTCGCCGACCTAATTAAAGATCAGAGCGACTTCGAACTGGTTTCTGAACCTGAGCTTTGCCTACTGACCTATCGCTACGTTCCTGAAGCTGTAAAGGCAGCATTGCTTAAGGCTGATCCTGAACAACGCGTAGAGCTAAATGAACTTCTTAACGAACTCACTAAGTTTATTCAGAAAAAACAGCGTGAAACGGGTAAGTCGTTCGTATCTCGTACTCGCTTAAACCCTGAAGCGTGGGCACATCAGCCAATCATCGTTTTCCGCGTGGTGTTAGCAAACCCACTAACGGGCAATGATATTCTCTCTTCAGTGCTTGAAGAACAGCGTGAGATCTCTAAACTAGCACCTAACTTGATGGGCAAAATCACCAAACTGGTTACGCAAATCAACGCATAGTCATTCAATTTTAGTTGCATCAAATTGAAAATTTCTTTCTTTTTGATGTAACTAAGCTGTCAGTTCATACTCAATTTGCATTCTTTTTGCTCAAACCCTCTTCCAGTTCTGTAGTTTTCTAAAATTTTGTTGAGGTTTGTCATATTCTTAAGCATTCATGCCGTGTTTTTGTATTAGTAAATAGTATGTTGGGTTTATACTGACTCTATGGTGCTAGTTAGCTTGATATCTATTTGATGCAGCAGTATTTACGATACCCAATCTAAGTTTGGTTTTGTACTTATTGATATTTGTTTCAGCCATACCCCCTGGTAAAAGATATTAACTAGCAAGTTGTTCTCTATACCCTTGTGAACACTATGAATACATTAGAAAAAATACAAAAAAACCTGGAAAATTTCAGCAAGTCTGAGCGTAAGGTAGCCGAAGTAATCATGGCTTCCCCTCAAACTGCAATTCATTCTAGCATTGCTACCTTAGCTAAAATGGCTGACGTGAGTGAGCCTACAGTTAACCGCTTCTGTCGTCGTTTAGACACAAAGGGCTTTCCTGACTTCAAACTTCACCTAGCTCAAAGCTTGGCGAACGGTACACCTTACGTGAACCGTAATGTTGAAGAAGATGATGGTCCGGATGCTTATACGCATAAGATTTTCGAATCAACTATGGCTTGTCTAGACGTTGCTAAAAACAGTCTAGATGCGATGCAAGTAAACCGTGCGGTTGACTTGCTGACTCAAGCAAAACGCATTTCATTCTTCGGACTAGGTGCCTCTTCTGCTGTCGCCAAAGACGCTCAAAACAAGTTTATTCGTTTTAATATCCCAATCACGTGTTTCGAAGACATCGTGATGCAGCGAATGAGCTGCATTAACTGCAGTGATAATGACGTTATTGTTCTTATCTCTCACACTGGTCGCACTAAGAGCCAAGTAGAGATTGCAAACCTAGCGCGTGAAAACGGCGCAACGGTTATCGCTATCACAGCAAAAGACTCTCCACTAGATAAAGCAAGTTCGCTTTCTATCTCATTGGATGTACCGGAAGACACAGACGTTTATATGCCAATGGCAAGCCGAGTTGTTCAAATGACGGTTATTGATGTGTTAGCGACAGGCTTTACGCTTCGTCGTGGTTCTGGTTTCAGAGAGAACCTGAAGCGCGTTAAAGAGTCTCTTCGTGATTCACGTTACGAGAAATACTCTCAGTTCTAACCTTCTAGGGTTCGAGAAAAGAGCCTCTAAGGTAAGAACAAAAAGATAGCTATTAAAAAACGGAGCCTAAAAGCTCCGTTTTTATTTGTCTGTTTAAAATAGTTTATATTGATTTATATAGTAGACAGATCGAAGGCCGTTAAATAGTCCAACTGTTGCCTTTCTCTACCACGCTGTTCTCGGACGCATAAGAGTTGATAATGGTAAAGCTAGACTCTACTGCAGATTCTTCAAATTGGTTCATTGAAGCCGCCTCATGATCCCCTTCTCCACAACTGCACTCCTCGCAAACCTGTTTCAGAATATGCACTAGCCTCTCTTGGTTTAACGGCAAAGGGTTTCCTTTGATAGCCACTGACTTGAGCGCATCGGCAGAAACCTCATCAAACTGAGCTTCACAGACGCCAAATTCCTGCAAATTGGGTAACTTAAGCGTATCCAGCACTTCAGATAACCAAGAAATCGCCTCTTCTTCTTTTGCTTCGGAGTTACCTATCACTATCTGAGCGATTCGCTGATAACGCGCTAAAATGTCTAATCTTTTCTCTTCTCTCGCAACCGCAATATTTTCCAGCATCACGAACGGAGCTAAGCGCGCGGTAATCACACTGTGAGGCGCTGAAATCTTGCCTCCTAATGCAGAAGCTAAACCATGGGCAGCACCAAGCTTGGCGTTTGTTATCGCCATACCACCAAGCATAGAAGCAAAAGCAAGATCAGAACGTGCTTGAGGCTCGTCATAAACACACGCCCGAACCACAGAACTACTCAACTTGCGCAGCCCTTCTTCACAGATCATATCGGTTAACGGGTTGGGTTCACCACACACGTAGGCTTCCATTAGATGAGTAAATGCATCCATCGCACCTCGTCCAGATAGATACAGATTAGTTCCATGAGTTAGGGTTGGGTCGACAATCGCAACGTCAGCCAGCATGTCTGGGCTTCTAAGGCTTACTTTCACTTGGTCTTGCCCTGATTTCAGCACCGCGTTTTTAGTGACCTCCGCGCCGGTGCTCGCAGTGGTTGGAATAGCAATAAATGGCAGAGGTTTAGTTTTAAGAGGTACATTACGCCCGACGACTTCAACATAGTCGTATAAATTGCCTTGATTAGGTAAAACCGCAGCTAACGCTTTTCCCATATCGATGGCACTGCCTCCACCCATCGCGACTACCATATCTGGCTTAAATCGACGGGCAGAAATAGCGGCCTCTTCGACCATTTTAATATTAGGTTCTCCGGAAACGGCAATGTGCTGATAACGCATACTCTGCGCATCGAGATAGTCAGTAACAACTGAAGTGCGCTCTAATGTATTGCCTGTAACCAATAGCACGCTATAGCCGTATTGATTAAAGAGAGACAATGAAGCGGAAAGTGCTCCATCACCAAAGATGATCTTTGTAGATGTCATAAATTGAAACATGGTGCCTCCTGCGCCTATGACTGAACAAAACTGCGAACTCTTGGTTGTTGGAATTTAGTCTTTGTATCGTGCATCAGTATTAAGATGCCTCGTTCTGTATGAGCTTTTTTTGACGAGGTGCAACTTGTCGCATTAAAGATGGATTAAAGTCGTATTCTTAGGGGTAATTCACACTCTTAAATTAAGGGTAATCAATCTAGATACCTATCAGAAATCAACATGGATCCTTTTTGTGACCATTATTTGCTCTGATAGACAAAACCTATTGTATTAAGAGGTAATTCCATCTTTATTTCCCCATGGCATTGAGGCATAGTTGGTTTTAAGAAATTTTGAGTGGCATTCACTAAAGAATAGTTAACATAATCGAGTTAACGAGCCTCATCCCGTATTTAGGAGAAATTAAATGTTTGTAGTTATTTTTGGTCGCCCTGCTTGCCCATTCTGTGTTCGTGCAAAAGAGCATGCTGAAACTCTTAAAGCTAAACGCGATGACTTCAACTACCGTTACGTTGACATCCACGCTGAAGGCATCAGCAAAGCTGACCTAGAAAAGACTGTTGGTAAGCCTGTAGACACAGTGCCACAAATCTTCATCGACCAAGACCACATCGGCGGCTGCACAGAATTTGAAGCATACGCAAAAGAAAACCTAGGTCTTTTCGACTAAGCTAGGATTTCTCACAAGAGAATCGAGGCTAAGACTTTAAACAACTGACCAATTTATGCGTTGGACTGTACGATTTATAGAAAGCCCGCTCATTGTAGCGGGCTTTTTTTATGACCAGTTTTCATACGGAATAAGAATAAGGTCAAAATCAAGTAAATTAGCAAAATATCGCTTATAATTTATTTATATTTAGATACAATTCACCTCTCAAACTTACCCTGTGTTTCACGCCAATTATTGAGCGACCACTGTGAATATCGACGTTGTTTTTCTGTTAGAACAAAACCCCATTCTCCTCATCTTTGTTGTTTTATCGATTGGATTAGCCATTGGTAAAATTCGTTTCGGTAGTCTCCAACTCGGCAATTCAATCGGTGTTCTGATTACTTCCCTCGTTATGGGACATCTTGGCTTCTCTTTTAATGCAGATGCACTCACCATTGGCTTCATGCTGTTTATTTACTGTGTTGGCATTGAAGCGGGTCCAAACTTCTTCGGTATCTTCTTCAGAGACGGTAAGCACTACCTCATTCTGAGCCTTGTGGTACTTTCTACAGCGATTGCCCTAACCTATTTCAGTAGTCATTACCTTGGTTTAGGCTTTGGCTTGTCTGCCGGCATGATGGCGGGTGCGCTTACAGCAACACCAATTTTGGTAGGCGCACAAGACGCGCTCAACTCAGGCTTAGCAGAAGTACCAAGAAACATGGATTTGAGCCTGATTATCGAAAACCTATCGGTGGGTTACGCGATGGCTTACTTGGTTGGCTTAATCAGCATGATCATGTTCGCTCGCCTGATTCCAAAGCTGCAAAAAGTAAACCTGCACGACTCAGCTGAACAGATTGCTCAAGAACGCGGTTTAGGTGCTTCTGGTCAACGTAAGGTTTACCTTCCTATCATTCGTGCTTATCGTGTGGGACCAGAGCTTATCTCTTGGACTGACGGTAAGAACCTGCGTGAATTGGGTATCTATCGCCAAACAGGTTGTTACATCGAGCGTATTCGTCGTAATGGTATTCTTGCCCACCCAGATGGTGATGCTATTCTGCAAGAAGGCGATGAGATCGCATTGGTTGGTTTCCCAGATAGCCACGCTCGTCTAGACCCAAGCTTCCGTAACGGGAAAGAGGTTTTCGACCGTAACTTACTCGATCTACGCATAGTGGAAGAAGAGATTGTCGTTAAAAGTGACAGTATCGCAGGTAAACGCCTTTCAGACTTAAACCTGTCTGAGTACGGCTGTTTTCTTAACCGCGTAGTACGTGCTCAGATTGAAATGCCGATGGACTTAAACATTGTGCTTTCTAAAGGTGATGTACTGCAAGTGAGTGGCGAAAAGAGCCGTGTCCACGGCCTAGCAGAAAAAATTGGTTTCATCTCAATTCACAGTCAAATGGCAGATTTGATGGCCTTCTGTAGCTTCTTCATTCTGGGTATTTTGTTTGGTTTGATCACCATGACATTCGGTCAGGTTTCATTTGGACTAGGTAACGCAGTTGGCCTGCTTCTATCGGGTATCATGCTGGGCTTCTTACGAGCAAACCACCCTACTTTCGGTTATGTACCTCAGGGTGCGTTGAATATGGTCAAAGACCTCGGCTTGATGTTCTTTATGGTCGGTATCGGATTAAGCGCCGGTGGTAAGATATTCGAGCACTTAACCCAAGTCGGCCCTCAGGTCATTGGTATTGCTCTCGTAGTGAGTGTGCTGCCTGTATTCTTCGCTTACTTGGTTGGTGCTTATGTTTTGAAGATGAACCGAGCGCTGCTGTTTGGTGCAATCATTGGTGCGCGAACCTGTGCTCCAGCAATGGACATCGTAAACGACCACGCTCGCTCAACCATTCCAGCACTAGGTTATGCGGGTACTTACGCGATAGCCAATATATTGATGACCCTAGCAGGTACTTTCATCATCATAATTAGCTAGCGCCTACTGCATTAAAAGCAGCCAAGCTTAGATATTTCGAATGCACTAATTCATCTTTGGATTAGTGCATTTTTTGTTAGTTCTTCTCTTCCGCTTGCTCTTAAATCTCTTCGAAACCGATACTCGCTTCTCGTATCCCGTATCCGCTCTTCAAACTCTTCGAATACCGCCACTCATATCCTGCATCTGCTCTTAATTTCTTCACTCAAATAACAGACAAAAAAATAGGCGCTCAATGAGCGCCTATTTCGTTTTGATTCGATTGTTTGAATTAGATGTCAGCTACATCAAATTCAACAGCTGGGTTAACGTCAGCTTCGTAATCAACGCCTTCAACACCGAAACCGAACAGCTTCAAGAACTCTTCTTTGTACTCTACGTAGTCAGTCAGTTCTTTTAGGTTCTCAGTTGTGATTTGAGGCCATAGGTTACGACAATGCTCTTGAATGTCGTCACGAAGTTCTAGGTCGTCTAGACGTAGACGGTTCACTTCATCGACTTCTGCTGCGCTGCCATCTTCTTTGTATAGACGTTGGCTGAACATACGGAAGATCTGTTCCATACAACCTTCATGAATACCTTCTTCACGCATCTTCTTGAACACCATAGCGATGTAAAGAGGCATAACAGGGATTGCAGAGCTTGCTTGAGTCACAACAGACTTAAGAACAGCAACGTTTGCAGTACCGCCAGTTTGACCTAGTTTCTCGTTAAGCGCTGACGCTGCACGGTCTAGATCCATCTTAGCTTTACCTAACGCGCCATCCCAGTAGATTGGCCACGTTAGCTCTGTACCGATGTAGCTGTAAGCAACTGTCTTACAACCATCAGCTAGAACACCGGCTTCAGATAGAGCGTTGATCCAAAGTTCCCAATCTTCACCGCCCATTACAGTAACAGTGTCTTTGATCTCTTCTTCAGATGCAGGCTCAACACTTGCTTCGATGATCATGTCTTTGTTTGTATCAACAGCTGTTGATGTGTACGTTTCACCGATAGGTTTCAGAGCTGAACGAATAACTTCGCCAGTCTCTGGCATTTTACGCACTGGAGACGCCAGTGAGTACACAACCATATCGATTTGACCTAGATCTTCTTTGATCAGGTCAATCGTTTTCTGTTTCGCTTCGTTAGAGAAAGCATCGCCGTTCAGGCTTTTTGAATACAGGCCTTCTTCTTTAGCTAGCTTGTCGAACGCTGCTGAGTTGTAAAAACCAGCTGTGCCCGGCTTTTTCTCAGTACCGGCTTTCTCGAAGAAAACACCGATAGTTGAAGCGCCGCCACCAAATGCAGCCGCAATACGTGAAGACAAGCCGTAGCCACTTGAAGAGCCAACAACTAGTACACGTTTAGGTGCGTTTGCGATTGGGCCTTGAGCTTTTGTGTAAGCAATTTGTTCTTTTACATTAGCTTCACAACCGACTGGATGTGTTGTAGTACAGATGAATCCGCGAATTCGAGGTTTGATGATCATATTCAACTTCCTTAAAAAATCAGGTTAAGGATAAAAGTTTCGTACGCAAATGGCATCTAATTTCTGTAAAAATGTGGTGAAAATGCAAGTGGTTGGAGCACTCAGCGAATATTTGCTGACTAAGTCACCATTTGTTAACGCGTCTATTGCGACTTCTACGACAAAAACAAAAAAAGGCACCTTATTAGGTGCCTTTTGTCATTTCTTTATCTAAGCAACGCTATTTAGCTTAGGTTTTAACTCTTTTCGCGTCAAAGTTTCGCTGAAGTCATGACTGAAGTGATCAACTTGAATCGCTGCGTAGCGTAGTTTGTCTGCTGCAATGATTTGGTCAACTTCGTCTTGAGTAAGAACGTCTGCCGCCAGAGCTTGGGCAAGTTTATCTTGCAGTAAGCCTTTACGAGCTACTTTGCCCTCTTTCACTGCTTTGAAGATCTTACGCTCAAGAGGCTTAATGCTGTACATCGCATTGAACGCATTCTCCATTAGGCCAACGCTATCCTCTTCTTCTTTACCGATGTAGCAAAGGTGAGTCAGACGTTCACGGTGTGCACCCGGAGTCATCAAGCTTTCCGCCAGTTGTACCGTTAGGTTGTCACTTGGTTTTTCAAAGTGGTTACCTACAGGGAACACTAGACCTTTAAGTACTTTACCAACCATCTTGTTCGGGAAGTTTCTGTACGCTTCTTGTAGCGATTTCGCCGCGTTATGGAAACAGTGTTGAACCGCGTAGTGTATGTAGTCTAGGTCAGCTTGTTGACGACCTTCGTCTTCATACTTTTTAAGTGCAGCAGAAGCCATGTAAAGGTAACTTAGACCATCACCTAAACGTGCAGAGATAAGCTCTTTACGTTTCAGCTCGCCACCTAGCGTCAGCATTGCGAAATCCGCACTTACTGCAAGCGCACGGCTCAAGCGAGTCAGGTCTTGGTAGTACGGCTTTGTTGGACCACTCATATCCGCTTTAATGAACTTAGAGCCTGTTAATGCCGCGCCAAACGCGCCGAACGTATTCTTAGTCGCGTGACCAATATGCTTGAACAACAAATTATCGAAGTCCTTCGCACCTTGCTTCTCGTCTGGGTTTGCAGCCGCTTCCATCTCGCTTAGTACGTATGGGTGACAGCGTGTCGCACCTTGCCCGAAGATCATCAGGTTACGAGTTAAGATGTTCGCACCTTCTACTGTGATAGCAACTGGAATACCTAGGTAAGGCGCAGCCAAGTAGTTCATTGGACCATCTTGAATTGCACGACCTGAGTGGATATCCATTGAGTCATTCAGAATAGTACGCGCCATCTCTGTCATATGATATTTCGCGATAGCCGTTACGATACCCGGCTTCTCCTTCATATCAAGTGAAGTAGTTGTCAATGTACGAGTTGCTTCTAGTAGATATGTTAAGCCACCAATACGGCCTAAACTCTCTGCAACACCTTCAAATTTACCAATCGACATGCCGAACTGCTTACGAACATAAGCATACGCGCCAGTTGTTTTCGCAGTTAGGTGACCCATCGCTGTGCCTAGGGCTGGTAGTGAAATACCACGACCTGCAGACAGACACTCCACCAGCATACGCCAGCCTTTACCTGCGTAATCTGCACCGCCAATTAGCCATTCCATAGGGATGAATACATCATGACCGCGTGTCGGACCATTCATGAATGCAAGGCCAAGTGGATCATGACGCTCACCAATCACAACACCTTCGTGGTCAGCAGGGATTAGCGCACAAGTGATACCGATGTCTTCTTTGTCGCCAAGTAGTTTCTCAGGATCGTGTAGTTTGAAAGCCAAACCAAGTACCGTCGCCACTGGCGCTAACGTGATATAACGCTTGTTCCAGTTCAGCTTAATACCTAGCGTCTCTTTACCTTCGTGCATTCCCATACACACAGTTCCGACATCAGGGATACCACCCGCATCAGAACCCGCTTCTGGGCCTGTTAGTGCGAAACACGGAATATCGGTACCGTCAGCAAGACGAGGCAGCCAGTAGTCTTTTTGATCTTGAGTTCCGTAGTGAGAAAGCAGCTCACCAGGACCAAGAGAGTTTGGAACCATTACTGAAACCGCAGTACTGATACTACGCGTGGCAATCTTAGTTACGATAGTTGAGTTAGCGTGTGCTGAGAATTCACGACCGCCGTACTCTTTCGCAATAATAAGAGAAAAGAAACGCTCTTTACGTAAGAAGTTCCACACTTCTTCAGGAAGGTCTCGGTCTTCTTTTACAATTTGGTGGTCATCAAGCATAGCCAGCAAAGTTTCAAGCTCATTATCCATGAACGATTGCTCTTCTGCTGTCAGCTGAGGTTTAGGATATTGGTGCAGCTTAGTGAAATCTGGTTTGCCAGAAAACAGCTCTCCGTCCCACCACACGCTACCTGCTTCCATCGCTTCTTTCTCGGTGCTAGATAGTGGTGGTAGTACTTTTTTAAAGAGTTTAAAAGCTGGGTCACTTACCCATTTTTGTCTTAGAGAGCTCATAGTTCAGATCCTTTTGTTCACTATATTGGTTGTGAATGTTTCGCTTTTTATTGTTTTATTCTTCTGCTGACATGCCAGCGGCTAAATATGGAATAAGAATATCGACCACTGCCTTAGCATCTATCTTTCTGTCATAGTCATTCTCTGCAATTTCTACCAGAGCCTGACTTGATGCCATGGTGAATACACAAGTCCCTAGGGTGAAGTGTAATCGCCAAAATAACTGTTCTTGAGTGAGGTTCGGATTCGCCTTCATTACTGACGTTGTAAACAAAGAAAGTACTTCGCTATAACGGGTAGTAATGAACCAACGCAAGTGTCCTTGCACATCCGTATAGCCTCTGCCGATAAGTAACATGAACCGGCTTGTACCATTTGGCCTAACATCATTAAGTGCTCTTAGTGGCTGTCTCAAAGACTCAAACACGTCACTCATAGAATACGTTTCGTTCAAGTTTAAGTTCACTAATGCATCTTGCAGTGCTGGCATAAATGCTTCTAAGTAACGATTGAGTACCGCACGAACCAGAGTCTTCTTATCGCCAAAGTGATAGTTCACTGAAGCTAAGTTGACATTCGCTTTACTCGTAATCGTGCGTAAAGAGGTGTCATTAAAACCGTGCTCAGCAAATAAGCCTTCAGCCACATCTAAGATTTTGTCTTTGGTTGTACTTCTTGGTGCCATTTCAATCACTCGTATTAAACAACTGTTTGAAATATACGCTTAGTACATTTATTTAACAAGCAAGCAACATCACATTTTCACAAATTGGTCGTACCAGTTAGTAAAACTCAGCACTAACCGATTGAATCGCTGTGTGTTTACAAAAAAAGAAAAAAATAATGAATTTTCTTGGAACTGAAATGGAAATGGAGGGTCATAAATTAGGTAGAAAACAGCGTATTTAGAAGTTTAACAGGCCGTCAAACTTGTTCTTCTCACTGCTTTCTTAATTACTGCATTTTCCTTATTAACTCCTATACTTGTATCCGCCCAAACCACGTTGGTTTGGGCTTTTTTTTGTGTGTTATTCCGATACCTTTTCTTTGGCTGGTATTCGATACAAAAAAAGCCCCCGAAAAATCGAGGGCTTTGCTTACATTGAGTGCTAGAACCTTTCACTTTATCTAATTAAGCTGCGTCATTTTTTATCAGCTCTCCCAGCACTGCTAGGTCATTACCTAGGTCAACCGAACCACCCAGTTCAGTCGCAATCCCCTCAACAACGATAGTTTGAACATCATCCCCTCCATTGATTGGAATGGACAACGCGATATCTTCTCCGTCGACAGAGACCTCTATCGCATCAAGTAACTCTGCCATTTGAGTCTCGTCTTGAGGATCTTCGACCAAATCATTGAGATCAATCAGGTCCCCAGAACCAGCAGTATAAAGCTCGAAATCTTTAATAATATCAGTACCGTTGTCGAGCGCGGAGTCTAGCCAAGTGAAGATATTATCTCCACTATCTCCAATCAGCAGATCGTTACCTGACTGTGCATACAAGGGTTCATTACTCGCCGCACTAACAACGTTATATTGCTGCGGATCTTCGATATCTATCGTGACCGTCTCTACCGTGCTTTCTGCACCATTAGAATCGACTGCGACGTAATCAAACTGCGGGTCTTCGGTTACTGCCTCGTTACCTTGGACATAGCGTAACTCCCAACTGCCCCCTGTCGATGACAGCTCCATCCCAACAATCGGATTGTCTGGTGAAGAATAACTAAAATCATACAGAATTTGGCTATTCCCCGTATCCCCTGGATCTTTTTGATATTGCTCCGTCTGAGTCGTGCCATCAGCAAAGGTATAGAGCACTTCAACATAAACATTACTATCAGTGTTAAATGAACCACCCAAACCATCTAAACCAAAATCAACAACCTCTAATGGATTATTAGTAAAGTCGAGGACCAAGGTCTCCTGGCTGTTCATACCTCTACCATCAGTATCACCAATACCAAAACCAACATGAGATTGTTCGCCTTGATACTGTTTCAACGGTTTATCATTGTTATCTTCGATCGTTACTGTAATCGTATTACCGTTATCTAGCGTAATAAGTCTCTCTGTTGGTGAAACTTCTTCCCCCCAATTATAGAAACCATCAACAAGATCTGGCATATCCTCAGGATCACCACTGAAGCCCATTTCAAACATCTCTCCAGGTCCAGCAACAAAACTGATATTGTTCGGAACAAACAACACACCGTTATCAACATCAGACTGAACGATTTCTCTCGTGACGCCATTTTCGTCGGTATACAAAAGGCTGCCGTTGGTTGGCAAGCTTTCTATCCTAATATTAAGTGGAATGTCATCATGGTCATCTTCTATATCTGAGATGTAATCAGGCATACCACCATCTTCAGAATCGAAAAGGATTGGTATGACTGCGTCCTCATCATTGACGACCGTAAAGCTCGTCGCTTCAGGTGCATCATTGACACCATTGATTGTTATCTCGATAACATGTTCAACACCATCGATAGCGGTTACGACATATCGCTCTATAACTACGTCATCATCGTTCAAGTATTGAACCGCATCGTTATCAACGACATAACTCCATGCCCCCTCCGGAGTAATCGTTAACATACCCAGAGCAAGAGCATAAGTAGACCCAATCGGGGTAAACACACCATTAGGTTTAAAGGCTGGCATGTCACTCGTGTCGACATCAGTAATCGTTAAAGTACCTGACGCTGAAAGTTCGTTGGTATCAGGATCAACATCGACATCTTCCGTCACCTCACCCATATCAGAGTCACCTTCTCCTACGGTAATCTCGGACGGATCATCGGCACCGTTAATAGTAATGGTCACTTCGCTCGTGGTTCCGTCTATTGCAGTAACCGTGTAAACCTCGGTAACGAACTCATTGTCGTCAAGGTATTGCACATCATCGTTATCTACGACGTACGTCCATTCGCCATCATCGGTTATGGTCAACATACCTAACGCGGTATCATTGGTTGAGCCTTCAGGATTAAACACACCGTTTGGTTGAAAAGCAGCGACATCGTTATCGTCGACATCGGTGATGGTCAGTGTCCCGGAAGTTATTAAGTTGTTGCTCTCTAGGTCAACATCCACATCCTCAGTCACTTCACCTGTGTCTGAATCACCTTCGCCAACGGTTATATCAGATGGATCATCTGCACCGTTAATAGTAATGGTCACTTCGCTCGTGGTACCGTCACTTGCTGTCACGGTATAAACCTCGGTTACGAACTCATCGTCATCCAAGTACTGAACATCATCGTTGTTAACTACGTAAGTCCACGCACCGTCGGGGTCGATGCTCAATATGCCTAGCTGTGAGTCGTTTGTTGAACCTACGAGGTTAAACTCACCATCAGCTGAAAAGGTGGGAGTGTCGCTGTCTACATCTGTAATCACGATCTGACCAGACGTCACCAATTGATTGGTGATGTCATCTACATCGATGTCCTCGGTCACACTGCCTGAGTCATCAGTGGCTACAGCCGCATCATCAGTACCGATTATCGTTACAGTGATGACTTGTTCGCCTCCATCGGAGGTTTGTACTGTTGTCGTGTCTTGAATTTGTTCGCCATCGGCAAGCTCATCATAAGGACTGTTGGCCACGAAAGTCCAAGTACCATCTTCGTTTACAACAAAGGTACCGAGATCATTATCTCCAACAACCTCTTTGCCAATAAAGGTAACGTCCGGATCATCGCTGATTAAGGCGCCGCCTGTCTCAATTGGTTCATCCTGCTCAAACTCAATAGCGTTAGTGTCACCTGAAATAAGCGCAAAAGCGATGATATCAAAAAGAGCATTACTTTGAGTTTCTGACAATCCTTGAGACTCAAACCCTTCAGTTTCAAAATTCGTGGCGGCTTGAGTTTCAGCTCCAGTACGTTCAATCCTACCGCTGTTGGTCAAACTCGAGCCTTCTTCACCAGCAGCAGTATCAAACTCATCTCCTAGTTCTGTTGGATCAAATCCTTCTTCAATAGCACGCTGAACTTGAGCGATCGCATCATCAGTGTCTAGCACATTTTGTTGGCCCTGGTTATCTACAAAACGTGCAGAAACACTTGGCACACTCTCTTCACTAGTATCAAAACTGATAATTACGTCGCTAGCGGCTGGTTGTTCGCCCGGAGACAAACGTCTAACTTGACCTTGAGCGTCGAGCACTACACTCCCGCTAGCAAGGCCTAGTATATTTAGGTTGATGTTTCCCATATCCATATTCCCACTTCTACCCAGAACACACCAAACGCGGATTCAATCCCACTCTGCGCTGTGGCTATTTCCTACAATAAATTTAGTAGCGGCACTATTGATAATCAACTCATTAAAGTGGTTCATATAAGGAACTTTGAAAATTAGTCAATAGCAATAGCGACTTACATTCAAAAAAAAACCAACAAACTTCGCATTTTTTTGCAAATGTCCTAAGCTTCGTTTAATACCCTTCTCTCAATTCAGCGGTAAACGTAGGTTGGGAAACGGATGAGACATTGAAAGTAGAAGGAGAGCTACTTTGAAATTGTTTAAATTATCCATCATGTGCTGCTTAGTTACTGCAACACAGCTAACCGCTCAAACTCTGGAACAGTCTGTAGCTATTACTTTGGCAACGAATCCAGAGATAAAAAGTATCTTTAATGAATATGTGAGCGTGAAAAAACGTAATGATGCCTCTGGAGGCGCATACAAGCCCAGCATCGATCTTGATGCTGGTATTGGGTACGAAGGTATAAACCCTGCACCAAATAACGGCCCCGATACCGATCTAACAAGAAAGGAAGCGACGATTTCCCTCACTCAACTGCTGTGGGATGGTTCCGCGACACTGTACGACATTGATCGAACTGCCGCAGAAGCCGAGTCGGTTCGTTTGCAATTGATCGCGGATGCCGAAGACAAAGCGCTTGAGGTAACACAAATTTATCTAGACGCAGTAAAAGCCACTGAAGTGCTGGCACTGTCAGAAAGTAACCTTTCAATACACAAGAAAATCTATAAAGATATAAAGAAACGAGCGAATTCAGGCATAGGTTCAACAGCGGATGTATCTCAGGTAGAAGCTAGGATTGCAAAAGCTCATGGTAACTTGTTGGCCGCACAGAATAATTTGATCGATACCCACACCCAGTTCAGACGAGTAGTTGGTCAAGAACCCCTAGGCTTAATTTACCCAAGAGCCGATATTTCTAGAATTCCTTTGTCATTAACCGACGCCATTGTTGATGCATTAGACCAGCACCCTGTAATCAAAGTCGCAAACGCAGATGTCGATTCAGCCCACTTCCAATACAAACAATCAAAGGGCGTGAACTACCCTACCTTCTCCATCGAGGCTTCTCAGTCGTGGCGTGATGATGCAGGTGGCGATGAAGGCTCAAGTCAAGAAACCCTCGCGATGCTACGCATGCGATATAACTTGTACAACGGCGGAACAGACAGCGCTAATTCAGAAGCTGCGGCATACCAATTGAACAAAGCCAAAGATCTGAGAGATCGCGCTTATCGACAAGTGGAAGAAGGTCTTCGCCTCTCATGGAGTGCATTGGATCTAACGTTACAACAAAAGAATTTTCTATCCGACCATGTTGATTCAGCTTCGGAAACTGTTATCGCATATGAAAAACAATACCGAATAGGCAAGCGTACTCTGCTTGACTTACTCAACACTGAGAACGAACTATTTGAAGCCCGTAAAGATTACCTAGATGCCCACTATTCAGAGCAGTACGCTAAGTACCGTGTGATGAACGCGACAGGTTCTTTATTGAATGCTCTACTGGTCGACATTCCAGAAGAGTGGACTACGCCAGTGGAGTATTAATGATGAAAATACCTTACTTATTACTTCCCGTGTTAACGATGACTTTACTTGCCTGTTCGAACCAGCAGGAAGAGGCCTATATCGAGACACCTGAAGCTGAGCAGATTGCAGACCTGCAAGACGATGATAAAGATGGTGTGGTAAACGCTCGTGATATCTGCCCTGGTACGCCTGAAACGTCACAAGTCGACAATGATGGTTGTGGAGAAACGATTCGTGCGGAAGAAGTCAGACAGCTAAAAATACTCTTTGCTCATGACTCATTTGAAGTGAACCCAATTTTCTCAGACCAGATCAGCACGATGGCAGCGTTTCTTGAAACCTACAAAAGTGCCTCGATTGAAATACAAGGCTATGCGAGTAAAGTGGGTTCTAACGAGTACAACTTAGACCTGTCAAAAAAACGAGCAAACAATGTTCAAGACGAGTTACTGTCGAATGGTATCGAACCAGAGCGTGTGAGAATTGTCGGCTATGGTGAAGAACGATTAGAAAACGATGGTGATGACCCTACTTCACACGCACTGAACCGTAAGGTAACAGCGACAGTAGTAGGGTTAAGTGAGCAGATCGTAGAGGAATGGACCATTTTTACCACGCTAGAAAAATAGCGTGACATTGTCACTGAAGGTGTCACGTGGGTTATCTTACAAAGACTGCTTAGCGACAAGATCAATAAAGCCGTGATAGGGTCGCCTATCACGGCTTTTTGTTTTTTGTAACCACTGAATCTCGGGAATGACTCAGTGGTTCTTCTTGCTACTCAGGAATCGGCTCGATAGTTAACCGAGCCAATTACCGGTTAAAGTTTTACTTCTTGGTGCTTAGTTTTCGGCAGAGAAATACTTAGCAGGAAGTAACCTAAGATAGCTGCTGTCGTAGATCCCATCAGGATGCCTAATCGAGCTAGCGTATCAAAATCTGCGTTCGTTGGACCAAATGCCAATGAAGAGATGAAGATAGACATCGTAAAGCCAATACCACACAGCACAGACACTGCGAAGATGTTCATGAAGTTCACACCTTCAGGAAGCTTAGCTACGCCCGTTTTCACAGCACCCCAGCTGAATAGGAAGATACCCAGTGGCTTACCAACCAATAGACCCATAGCAATACCAAGCGGTAGCATGCCTGTAAGGTTTGAAATTGAGATGCCTTCCAGTGAGATACCTGCGTTTGCAAATGCGAAGATTGGCAAAATTGCAAAAGCTACATATGGGTGCAAAGCATGCTCTAGGTGTTTCAGCGGAGAATGTTCTCCCTTATTGCCTTTTAGTGGGATAGCAAAACCAATTACTACACCAGCTAATGTTGCGTGAACACCAGATTTCAATACAGCGAACCACAGGATCGCACCAACAATTAAGTACACACTCAGCTTAGTTACATGCTTGTTATTTAGCATGAACAACACACCAGTCGCGATGAAGCCAACCGTCAGTGCAAGCGTTGATAGGTCACCTGAGTAGAACAGTGCAATGATAACAACAACACCTAGGTCATCGATAATTGCCAATGCTAGTAAGAATACCTTCAGGCTTACCGGTACACGGTTACCAAGAAGAGCCATGATACCCAGTGCGAATGCGATATCTGTTGCAGCCGGGATAGCCCAACCTTGAAGCGCTTCAGGGTTACTTGAGTTAAATAGCACGTAAATAAGTGCAGGAGCTAACATACCACCCACAGCTGCGATAGCTGGGAAAATTGCTGTCTCTTTAGACTTTAATGCGCCTTCCAAAAGTTCGCGCTTAACTTCTAAGCCGATTAGAAGGAAGAAGACAGCCATTAAGCCATCGTTAATCCAGTGAGACACAGACATACCAAGAACGTAACTGTGAAGTACACCTTGGTACATTTCGTTCAGTGGTGAGTTTGCTACAAACATTGCGATCGCCGCAGCGATTACTAGGATGATGCCGCCAGCAGATTCCATTTTAAAGAAGTCACGGATGACGTCGGTCATGATTTCGCCCTTATATTTATTATTTAAATAAACGAATAACAAAGAATAACCACGAGTTTATATCCAAGTCTAATTGATAGATAATCACTTCTTCGGATGTTTAACTTCGGTTTTTCCTACAAATACTAAACAATACGTCGTATATTCCATAATGTTGTTCTGCGCCATGAATTAAGTATAGATGAGATCATCGAACCTGTATGCACAATTCATTGGGGTTGGATAAAAGTCGCAGACATAAAAAAAGGCTATCAAATGATAGCCTTAGGTGTTTTTTAGTAGCCAGTTAATTGCATAAAGCCTGTCGCTTCATGGCTCCCGCTCGCCATAATCGGCCCTTCCCAATATGGTATGACAAAAGGAAGCCACATATCCCTGCGTATAATACGCGTCGTGAGGTTGATATCATGCTTAGGGACATTAATGATCCACTGCAGAGGCATCCGTCTTCTATTCATCAACGTTGTATTTTGCAATGGTTGAATTGAAATATCGGATTCCGTCAATTGGTAAACTTTGCCAGAGCGCGTTGCTAATGTACCAAATACGTAAGGCAACTGTTGGTTATGACGATAACGGTTAATACTCAACGCAGTGCCGTCATCGAGATTAAACACAAACCAATCCCAACCTTGTTGACCCACTCCAAGTAAGCCACTACCCCACTCTTTATGTACCCACGCAGTTCCCTCCACTTCCTTGGTAACGCCGTCTAAGTTCAACACACCACTCAAAGATAAAAATGGAGCGCTGAAGTTATAAGACGCGACAGGTAATAAGTCGTGTTTTTTCTGATAGCCATTATCGCCGTTGAGTACATATGGCCCTTTTGCAATAGTGTCGAGCTCAAGTCCAAAAGTGTCAGTTTGCACTTGAAGACGGCCTGGAAATGGTGTGTTGCCGAGTGCACGCCAGTTCCAGTTATCAATCCAAAGTCTGAATGGACGGTTAGTCATCCCCGCTTGGCCAATGCCGCCACGAGCCATGCGCTGTTCTTTCCATACTTTGGACTTAGAAGAGACCACTACATTTGAGATATAGACTTGAGGGCTTTGCCACCCAGGAGTTTCACGTTCGTCCGTTGCAATACGGAAAAAGCTCCACTGTACCGAATAGTCTTTGCCATCATCGCCTTTCAAAGACGCAAAGTAATGCCACCACTCATGTTGAAACTCTGGGTGGAACTTAAAATCTTGTGGTAGCGAAACATTGCGGTCTGGTAACACTGGCTCAAACACATTGAAATGTTCACTAACCAATACCGAGTTAACTTCATTCTCGCCCTTTTCACCGGGATCGATGAAATAGGAGTAATAGCCCCAAACACTTAAAAAGATGCTGAAGAAACTGATTAATAGAAGAGAAGACAGGATTCGATGTCTTAACTTAGTTGAGCTATTCCGTAAAAACATACTAAAGCGCATCCCTCAGTGACTTCATCGGAGTGTTCCGAATCATTCTCATCACTGGTAAAGCACCAGCGAGCATCAATGCTGCCATGGCCCACGCAAATGTCTGCAAATAATCCCAAGGAATCACTTGTAACTCGAGTGACCACCCAAAAGACTGCTTTATCACGATATCAACAATTAAGCTCGCTAGCGCCAAGCCAAGCGGAATCGCAATCAAGGAGGAAATAAGCCCAAATACAAACAGCTGCAAGCTACCTGTCAGAATCAGCTCTTTCGCCGAGACACCCAAACAGCGCTGCAAGGATATATGTCTTTGTCGAGACACTTCACCCGCTACAGTAGCAAAGAAGATACCGAAGACTGCAATAACCAAGGTGATGTTGCCTAATGTATCTGCAATCGCGAACGTTCTATCGAACACACGCATCGCTTGACTGTGAATATTGTTGTTATCGAATACACGCTCAGAGCCAAGCCTGAATACGCTTTCTAATCGGCTGCGAAGGCCTACCGAATTAACATCATCTTTGAGTATTACGCCAAGGCCTACATTACCCCGCCCTGCAAACCCATACAGCCAGTTTCGATGTGACATCATGACTTGATGGTAAGGGTTACCATAATCGTAATAAACTCCAACAACCTGCCAACCAGAGCCGAGGCTATCATAGAGGTCAATGTAGTCGCCAGGGCGAATCCCCAACTTGAGAGACATCGATTCGCTGATCAACACACCTTTAGAGTGGTGTAAGTGGTACCAGTAATTCGGAATACCTAATTTGATTGTCAGCGCTTCTAGTTCGCCTTCAGAAGGACCCGTACTGACAACCTGAATACTGCCGACTGGAGAAGCAACATCTTTCTCCCAACGCCACCAAACCGAATCTACTTCAGGTTGATCTGACAGCCAGTTACTCATACGAGCAGCGGCATTATTGGTTGGGTAGATATAAAGATCGGCGGCCAGGCGCTGTGTTAACCATTTATCAGTAGTATCTCTAAAGCTACCCACCATGGTTTCTACACCAATATTGGCTGTTAAGGCCAACATAAAGGCCATCGTCGCCACGCCACGGTAGCTCATACTTGAAGCTGCATCAGCAAAGAACCAGCGAGCACGAACCCAGCGCAATGAATAAGAGAGGCTGTTAAATAACTTCCACATCAAAAACGGGGTAAATAGCGCCACACTAATTAGCATCAATGCGATAATCGCAAAACCCGTTTCTTGAGTCTGAGGGGCTTGATACACAGCGACAGCTGCAACCAAGAAGCCACAGCCAATCAAAGCTTGCCAAGTAAACTCAGTACCCGCAAAACGCATCAAAGACAATCGAGAGGTCAAACGAATCGGTTGTGATCTAAGCAAACGTACCAATGGCCAAGCGCAGGCTAAGAACGCACCAAGTAACGCCATCAATAAGCTGTAGCCGCTCCAGCGCCAATTCCAGTCAATCGTTAAACCAACGTTGGCATCGTATAAATCACCTAAGCTTGAAGATACCGCTGGTAACAATTGATTGGCTAACATGACACCAAAAATATTACCGCAGATCCAGCTCAGTCCGACCAATAGCAGTAGCTCTAAGCAAAGTGCTTTAGCCAGTTGCCAGCCCGACACACCTGTTTGTCTTAAGATACCGACTAACGGTTGACGCTGAATAAACGACAGCGACATCGCTTGATAGAAAATGAATAAACCAACCACAAACGACAGCATGCCCATCGCTTTTAGATTTAAGTGAAAAGCGCTAGTCAGTGACTCTAATTCCGCTTTAGAGCTGCGAGAGATTGTCAAACCATTGGGTAGCATGTTTTTAAGACGCTCAAACTTCTCAGGCGACATGTCTGAGCATGCAATCACCGAGAGGCCTGCGCTGCGTTTCAGCATTCTCAGTAGCGAGATATCAGCAATCAGCCTTGTACCATCAATGATGTTGTTTTGATCAACCATTAATGGACCAAGCTCAGAGCCATCCATAAGGTGGATATAGTCACCGTTTTTCCACTCCATGTGTTCGGCGAGATCATCGCTCACAAGGATCGGATATGGCGGTTTCATGAGATTTAACGTATTGAGATCTTTTAACGCAACGCCCGGCTGCAGTTGAAGCATAGAGACTGGATCTATGCCAATCAGCATGAAATTTGAACCGTTTTCATCAGTGATACGGTGGTGATCAAAAGGAGAACACTGCTGAAAGCCTTCACGTCGAAGATGGATATAAAAGCCTTGTGGGATTTTATTGGCGTTGTGTTTTGGTCGAATACGGTAAGGAAGAGGATTCGAAAAGAGTTTTTCGCCATGTGCATAGCTTTGCTTGGCGTGTTGGTTAATGGCAGTAACACCAACCAAAAGTGATACGCCTAGGGTTAAACCAAGCCATACCAAGATAATCTGAAGTGGGTAACGTCGATAATGACCGAGTAGTGCCTTAACTACGGGCCATAACATGCAGTTGCCCTCCTTGTAGGCGGATCCTGCCATCCATATGCAGCGCTACTTTCTCACTGTGTGTTACCAACAGTAATGTACATTCTAATTGGCGAGCCAAAGAGGTCAGCAAACGCATTACCGCTTCAGCGTTGCGCTCATCTAAGCTACCTGTTGGCTCATCGGCCAGTAAGATTTTGGGTTCCATATACAGCGCACGAGCAATTGCCGCACGTTGTTGCTGACCACCAGACGCCTCTTCAGGATAACGACCAAGCAAAGGCATCAGATCTAAAGCAGAAAGGATCTGTCGCCAGAGCCCCTTGTCTTCGGGTAAGCCTTTTAATTGGCGGCAAAAACGAATGTTATCGGCAATGTTCAATGTCGGCAGTAAGTTGAACTGCTGAAAGATATGGCCGATGTTGTTTCTGCGATAAGCGGTGCGGTCACGCTCGGTAGAGTCGTGCATATTGAAGTGAGGGAAAGCAATTTCACCTGAATCAGCTAGGTCTAACCCCGCAATAAGGTTCAGTAAAGTACTTTTACCTGAACCACTTTCTCCCATTAATGCTAGCTGGTCACCTTGGTTTAATGTTAATTCAGCACCTTGCAAAACAGGGTGAAACTCCCCCCCATCGACATAGCCTTTACATAGGTCTGACAGCTTTAACATTAAACAGCTCACATTAGTTAGAATTTGGAAGGAGAATCTACACTAATTCCCTGTTAGGAGGAAGTATTTTGAAAGATAGATCACACACCAACGATAAAGTGATGTGATTGGTGCGTCCTACTTCAACTTCCTATCAAGTTTTTAATCCATTTTCTTGTTTTCATGCGATAGAGCGACCCGCCCCACTTAATCACTTCTTCAGTAAGGAACAGTAGGTAAACCCACTCAGGTGGAAGCTTAAAGTAAATAGCGGCGATGGCTGCCAAAGGAATACCTATCACCCACTGAGCAATCAGATCTTGGTATAGACAAAACTTCACGTCACCACCAGCTCTGAGTACACCAACGATCACTGTCATTGGAATAGAGCGGATGACAATACCCACACTCAGAATCACAATAAACTTCTCTGAAAGCGCTCGGGTTTCTTCTGTCAAAGCACTAAAGGCATTCAATATTGGCGTTTGTATAAAGTAGAGGAAAATTGCCACCACAATACTGGTAAAGAAGCACAAAATCGTTAAGCCGAGAGCTTGGTAGTAAACCGCTTCATTGTTCTTCGCACCGAGTTGGTTACCCACTAAAACCGCGGCAGCATTCGACATGCCAATCAATAAACTCAACGAGATAGACTCAACTGGCGTCATCACCGAAAGCGCAGCTAAACCTTGCACGCCCGATTGCCCCATGATGGCGTGATAAGCGAATAAGCCACCAGCCCAAGCTAAAAAGTTGAAAGTTGTCGGCAGAGACAATTTCAAGAAGCGAACGACTTTCTCCACCGTTGCCGCAGCTTTGATATCACAAAGTTTGAAGGCTAATAAATGTTTAGAGAAATAGAGGTAACCAAACAAGGTCGCCACTTCAATTGCGCCACTCAGTACGGTCGCAATCGCCGCACCTTTGATGCCAAGAGCCGGAAATCCTAAGTTACCGAAAATCAGCACCCAGTTTAAGAACACGTTAGACAGGATACCAATACCACTGAAGAAGGTACTCAATCCAGGTTTGTGCATCGCTCTTAGGCCAACGGCCATACTGCTGACACACGATACGGCTAACATGCTAAATGAGGTGATAACGATGTATTCAACGCCCAAGCTGATGACTTCTTGAGAGTCAGTCGTCACGCCCATGATTTGTGCCGGGAAAGAGACAAAGAACACGATGGTCAACAGCGCAAACAACGTCGAAACCAGCCAGGTTAGTGCAGTGCTTTCTCTCACGCCTTGTCTGTTACCCGCTCCCCAATATTGAGCAGTAAGAAGAGCGCCGCCGGTGGTGACACCCACCAGCATAATGGTCGTCACGAACATCGCACGACTCGCCACACCCACAGCCGCAATGTCTGCTTCTCCAAGCTGACCTAGCATCAACACATCCACTAAGCCTCGACTCGAGAACATGATGCTCTGCAAGGTGATTGGCAAAGCTATGGCAATCAACCTGCGAACAAAATCACCGCGTGTGTGATGAATAATTGAAGAGAGCAACATAGAGAGACCTAAACGGAACGTATTGATGAATAAAGATAAATATCGCGCTATTATATCAATGTTCGGTTTTTAACCACAGATATAAATGGAGTAGTAATGAAGAAAGTACTGGTTTTAGGCGCTTCTGGATACGTAGGCTCACAACTCCTCCCTCTCCTGCTTGAGCAAGGCTATCAAGTCACGGCAGCAGCAAGGCATATCGACTATTTAAAGGCACGGACCGAGCCTCACGAAAACTTATCACTTGAGTATCTTGATTTGGCCGATCAAGCTGCGACACAAGCCTTAGTCCCCGATTTTGATCTTATCTTCTTCCTTGTCCATGGAATGGCAGAAGGCCACGACTTTATTGATTACGAGTTAAACCTAGCTCGCAACTTTGTCTCTGCACTTGGCCCTAAAAACCAGCACGTTATCTATCTAAGCTCGTTGCAGCCTCAAACTGGTAACTCAGAGCACCTTCAAGCGAGAAAGAAAACCGGTGAACTACTTCGTAAAGGGCCGGTACCGATAACCGAACTTCAAGCAGGCGTGATCATAGGCCCAGGCTCTGCGGCATTCGAGATCATGCGAGACTTTGTGTACAACTTGCCGATTATGATTGCGCCAAAGTGGGTCGATTCTAAAGCAAACCCTATCGCATTGCAGAACCTGAACCACTATCTGCTGAAGCTAGCACAAGACACGCCTATAGAAAGCCAAATCTTCGAAGTTGGTGGGCCGGATATTGTCTCTTATCGAAACCAATTTGCTCATATTGCCAAAACGGCCGATCGTCCACTCCGGCTGTGGGCTACATCACTGCTCACCCCCAAGATTGCTTCATATTGGCTAGGCTTAGTGACATCTGTACCGTCCAACATAGGCAGAGCACTGCTTGCTGGCTTAAAGCATGACTTTATTGCCAGTTCGACCACTATCAGAGAAAAGTACCCTCAGAGGCTTATCTCGTTCGAGAATATGGTTGAGCAAGCTATTCATTCTGAAGGAAACTTCGTAAAGAGTAATGTGTGGGGCTTCGATAAAACTGCCTTCAAACGCTGGCAAGCGGGATACGGTTATTACCCGAAGAAAACAGGCGCAAGCATCATGTCTACTGCCTCACTAGAGTCTCTTTGGCAAGTAGCTCAACAGATAGGAAGCCCGAAGCAAGGTTACTTCTTCGCTAACGCTTTATGGCGCACACGCGAATGGTTGGACCTTCTTTTCGGCGGCGGCGTACCTGTGCGACAAATGCCTGAAGGCCCCAAGCTAAAAGTGGGCGACAAAATCGATTCATGGAAAGTGATTCGCTGTGAAGAGAACCAATTCTTATCGCTACTGTTTGGCATGAAAGGTCCAGGCTTAGGACGACTGGAAATTACCGTTTCTGACAACGGCGATTCTCGTGAACTGAACATATCAGCTTGGTGGCACCCAAAAGGCTTTCTAGGTCTACTCTATTGGTTCGCAATGATGCCTGCTCACCTGTTTATCTTTAAAGGCATGGTGAAGGCGATTGAGAAGCAGGCTAAAGAGCAGATACGGGATTCGAGTGGCGGGATGCGAAAAGATTAAAAGCAGATACGGGATTCGAGTAGCGGGATGCCAAAAGACTAAAAGCAGATTCGGGATTCGAGTGGCGGGATGCCAAAAGACTAAAAGCAGATACGAGATTCGAGTGTCAAGATGCGAAAAGACTTAACAGAAAATTTGCGACACGCGCTATGAGAGGCAAAAAAAAGAGCGGATAATTCCGCTCTTCGTATCTCTCATCTCGTATCCCGAATCCGCTACTAGCCAATAACGCTAATCGGGATCTCAGCCAGTTGGTTGCCTTGGTTAGCAGGGTAAACGATGTATTCACCGTGATACTTCACTGCAGACTTATAGTCCGTCACTTTGTGAAGCATGAAGCCTGCTTCCATCGCTGCTTGAATAAACTCAGCGTGGTTGCCACGAACAAACCAGTTCATTGGCTTAACCATTAACTCACCATCGAAAGAGTCGTCACACTGTTTGCCACACAAGGCAAAAGAGTGCTCACCATCGGTGAAGAACTGAATCTTGCCGCCAGTCGTTAGCTCGTCTTCACTCGATACGCTCCAACCCATCTCGTACATTTTGTCCATGAACGCTTCAACATCACTGTCTTTTAGCGCTTTAGGCTCTTCGCCTTCAGGGAAAAAACGTCCGTAGAACGCAGAAATACGTTTAAAGGTAAAAGTTAAATCAGAGTTGTTGCCTTTTGAGCGACCCTGCTTCTGCCAACGAACTAAGTCAGGCACAATCACGCGATCATACGCTTGAGATTTAATCGCTTTTGTTACCCAGCGAACAAGGTAAAGATTGTTCGCGATAGGTGCGTCAATGGCTTTGCCAGACTTATGTAGAGCATATAGCTCGCCTAACGCATCGTTCACTAACTTCTGAATTTCAAT
>NZ_PIGD01000017.1:0-100414 GCF_003050085.1 Vibrio sp. 10N.286.48.B8
GATCTTGGGATCACCAAGCTCCCAGAAGGCTGTGCTCTTTTGGTTGGATGAACGTGACGTGCTGAACTTGCTCGGAAGTGCTTGCTCTAGCACAGAAAGCTCGCCACTCTCGAAAGGTTCTAGCTGATTGATACAACGAATCAAGGTTGATTTACCTGAACCTGATGGCCCGCAAATCACCACTATCTCTCCTTGTTCAATATTTAAATCGATATCCTTTAGGGCATGAAAATCACCATACCACTTGTTAAGTGACTTAAACTTAACCATTTCCTTGAGATTGTTCAAATCGTTGTTCATACCTAGTAAAGAGACAGGTTTACCTTACCAATATAGAAATATGATTGCACATAAAATTAGGGACTTATGAGAATTTAATAGCATCTTGTAGGGCAAATAAAAAGCAGCGCCTGATTTGGACGCTGCTTGAGGATATACGCAAGGGCAAAGAATTTGGTTCAGTTTCACGGCATAAATTTTTAGATTATGACGATTTTCCTTAGAACCTTGTTTTCCTTGCTCTAATTTTGAACGCTATTGAATCGCAGACTCTAGAATTTCACGAGTCTTCTCTGGCGTGATTGCTTGGTTTTCGCCAAGTTGCAGGTAGCCATGTGATTCAAGTTGAGCGACAACATTGTCGATCGCTGTTTCTTTGTTTGTTTCGTAGCCGTCGAACATAGTTGCAACGTCTAGGCTGTGGTAGAACGCTTCGATTGCCGCGATTGTGCGCTCGGCTAAATCAGCACCCGCTTCTAGGCCAAATACGTTACGACCCATTTGCTCAAGCTTGCAACGCTTCGCTTCGATTTGGTTACGAAGTAGTGAAGGTTGAACAATCGCAAGTGAGCGTGCGTGGTCTACGTGCCATAGTGCTGTGAACTCGTGGCCAATCATGTGTGTTGCCCAATCTTGATGAACACCCGTACCAATCAGGCCGTTAAGCGCTTGGTTTGCTGTCCACATTAGGTTGGCACGCCATGCGTCGTTGTCACGCTCGTCGTATTGCTTACCCAGTACAAGTAGGTTTTTCAGCAGAGTTTCTGCATAACCGTCTTGAACCATCGCGTCTGTTGGCATTGTGATGTATTGCTCACATACGTGTACCCAAGCATCAACTAAACCATTAACTAGTTGGCGTTCAGGCAGAGACTTCATTACATCTGGGTCCATTACTGCAAACTTAGGCTGCACCGCAGGGTTCATGAATGCCAGTTTTTCTTGAGTTGCTTTACGAGTGATTACTGCACCCATGTTAGATTCAGACCCTGTAGCAGGAAGCGTCAGCACTGCGCCGATTGGCGTCGCTTCTGTTACTTGGTGTTTGCCCGCTAGGATGTCCCAACCGTCACCGTCGTATTTAGCCGCTGCAGCAACATACTTAGAACCATCGATTACCGAACCACCGCCAACAGCGATAATGAATTCTACGTTTTCTTCTTTAACAAGAGCGACGGCTTTATCTAGCGTCTCTTTGGTTGGGTTTGCTTCAACACCAGAAAACTCAATCCAAGCGTGATCTTTAAGAGATGCGACTACTTGGTCGTAAACACCATTGCTTTTGATTGAACCGCCACCGTAGATGACTAGCACTTTCTTTGAAGTATCAACCGCTTGGCTGATAGCGTTGATTTGACCTTGGCCGAAATGGATTACAGTAGGGTTAACGTAAGTAAATTGCATTAGAGATTCCTTGTGTAAAGCTAAATTTGTTATTTTGGTTTATTGCTCAATTTCTATATTTGCATATTAGTACAGTAATATAGGGTTATGAAGAGCTGATCCTCCAAATAAATTGCCTATTTCTACAAAATTGATATTATTTCTCTGCTTTAGCTTACATACTCTTAGCACTTGGAATGGAAAGTCACCACTTATGAAAACACTCGCGCAGTTGTTACAGTCTTATGTAGAACACAAAGGTTGGGATGATCTCGAAGGGATCAGAGAAACTGAAATTGGCGGTGTGTGGTTGTATAGAAGCAGTGGCGGGAATCAGCGTCAGCCATTTACTTACCAGTCGGGTATTATCATGCTCGGGCAGGGCAAAAAGAACATCTACATTGGCGACAGACCCGTTACTTACGCTGCTGGTGATTATCTTGTGGTAGGCGTGCCAATGCCATTGGAGTGTGAAGCCTTACCTGTAAATGGCGAACCATTGCTTGGTTTGTCGATAAGCATCGATTCTCAGCGCTTGCACAGCTTAGTCAAAAAGCTGGAAGACCAAGGCTTTCTAGAGAGCTACTGCAACAAGCACAAGCAGAATTCGAGCGGCTTAGAATCGACGCCAATGGAAGAGCAAATGCTGGAGAGCTTTACTCGATTGGTCAAAACTCTACATTGTGACATTGAAGCCAATATATTGGGCGATGCCATGGTCAGCGAGATTGTCTACCGCGCCCTAACCGGTTCAGAAGGACGAGTGCTGTTTGATTTAGCTCATCATGACGGACACTATGCACGTGTCGCTAAAGCGCTGTCTAAAGTGCATGAAGAGTATGACCAAACCATCACTGTTCAATCGCTTGCCGATGAAGCTAACATGAGCGTGTCTGCCTTCCACAATGCATTCCGCAATGTCACCTTTGAATCACCTCTTCAATATTTGAAGAAGGTGAGACTCAACAAAGCCAAAGAACTGATTCAGCTAGAAGGCCTTCGCATCAGCGATGCTGCTCGCCGAGTCGGCTACTCGAGCCCATCCCAATTCAGCCGCGAATTTAAGCGCCACTTCAATACTACCCCTAGAGCCGTTTAGCTTTTACTCAATATCTATGTTCCGAAACGTGCGGTATTTCATGACGTGTAGATTCCTAATGTCTAGCATGTAAGGTGATATACAAAACTGTGAGATTAATCTCCTTTAAATTCTTGAATTTTGGAGAATAAACCGTATATACAGTATGGAAATATCAAAAGGTGAATCCATGCAATTAACCCATTCAACGAAGCTTCAATTACATTATTACCTTGAGAATAGCTCTCATAGTATGGATGCTCTCGCTCGTAATCGATGTGAAGCAGAAATTATAGCAATTGTCCAAGAGGTGGCTAAAGCTCTCAATACTCATATCGTAATTGAAGCAGAAGCACGCAAAGAGGGTGGGCTGAGAGATATATTTACGTTTGTGAATGCAAATGTCGCTGTTATATCAGTTGTTGTAAGCGTGGTAGGTATTGTCGTGTCTCGTATTCCTAGCTCAGATCCAGAGCTTGAACATTTACAGAAAGAAGATCTTAAACTCAGCATATTAGAACGCAAGGCTCGCCTAGCTAAGTTGAAAATGGAAATTGATGAAGACAACTTATCTCGGGATACCATTGAAAAGGTAGCTGAGTTAGTTGATAGCAATTACAAAGTTGTTTCCCGTAAGTCTAATTTCTATAAGCAATTAAACAATACACCTAAAGTTACTCAGGTAGGAATAAATGGCTTAGATCAAGATGGTGAGGAAGCTTTCAAGGAAGTGATGGTTGAACGTACAGACTTCAAGCGCTTTATCTTGCATTCCAATGCATTACCCGTGCAAGTTGAAGAAGATGCGATAGTTGAGATTATTTCACCGGTACTGCGTAATGGAAGACACAAATGGAAAGGCATTTACGAAGGCGAAAGCATTAGCTTTTCTATGAATGACAAAGACTTTAAACAGGATGTTCTATCTGAACAAATTAGTTTCACTCATGGTGCTGCAATAAAATGTGTTCTACATATACACAGAAAATTAGATGAAGTGGGTGAGGTTGTGATTACTGGTTACTCAGTGGACACTGTAATCGAGAATGGCCAAGACGATGCTTTTAACGAGACTTTACAAGGTAAGAAATATCGCCACCAAAAGGCCTTAGTAGGCGCTCAGCAAGAGTTGTTCGCTAGTAATTAGCAGAGCTTTGTAAACACAATGGCGTCGATCGTTCACTTTTGACGCCATCTTCATTTTAGAAAGCACCACTTCTCAGTATCACAACCACCTTTCTCTGCTGTTACCCTAGGCTTCTCAATTGTTTAATTATATGAGGATATGTATCTAATAATGGGTGTTGTTAGACTATTGGTATTTTAGTATCGAACATATTATTAACGTACTTGTATAAAATAGACTTTTTAAAATAATTAGTTAAATTGCTTAAGAGTTTATGCAGGATATTTTAGTGGTAGTTCAATGGTTCTGATAATAAGGCTGTTTTATTGTGAACAACCTATCAAACTGCATTTAAATTTCGTAATTTACGTATCACACTACTTGAGAGAGTATTCAAGATTATTGAATAGTTTAAAAATTAAAGATAATTTATCAGTTGATAAAGCCAAATGTGACGGATATTTAGTCGTGTGATGACTAATTATTCTATAACTTGCTGATTTATAGTCAACTGAGAGTCTGATGGATATCACATTTACCCTAAAATAATTCACTTAACATGGCGCTACTTTAATCATTCTTTCCAATACGATTGTTCAATATAAATACGTATTCCTATATTATTAAAAGGATAATTCCGATGAGTAGCGATATCATTAAAATTTCAAGAAATACTGAAAATGCACCAATTAATTCTGTATCTACACAAACGGTCGCTTTTTCTCATTATAATAACTTTTCAGCTCAATTACCTGTTGACCCTAAAACAGGTGAAGTCGTAATCGGTAATATTAAAGACCAAGCAGCACAATGCTTAAATAATATTAAAGCCATTGTTGAAAGCATCGACCATGTTATGGATGATGTCGTAAAGATTAATATTTTCGTTAAGAATATTTCTGATATCGAAGCTATCGATGAAGTTTACAAAAGCTTCTTCAACAATAGTCTTCCTACACGTACAGTTGTGGGCGTAGCTACGCTACCGAATAGCGACGCTTTAGTTCAAATGGATGCGCTGATTTCAAACGGCGAAGGCACTAAACCACAAGCACCTTGCGCGCTGGTAAAGGTATCAAGAAATACAGATAACGCTCCGCATAGTGTTGTCTCTACGCAAACAGCGGCTTTTTCTCACTACAACAACCTTTCAGCTCAATTGCCTATCGATGTAAATACAGGTGAGTTGGTTTCAGGTGGTATCACAGAACAAACGACACAATGTTTAGCAAACATTAAAACGATTCTAGAGAGCATCGGTCATGTCATGAATGACGTGGTTAAAACTACTATTTACCTTAAAAATATTGAAGATGCAGAAAAGGTAAATGAAGTTTGCGCTAAGTTCTTCCCAAGTTATGTTCCAGCGCGAACGGTTGTTAATGCCGTTGAACTACCAATGGGCGCTTTAATTCAAATTGATACATCCGTTTCACATGGCGACGGTACACCGCCACAACTGCCAGAAGACACTCGCTTACTGGTTATCGAAGCTAATAATACGGTTGATGCGCCATTTATGGCTTATTCGCACACAGTCGCTTTCTCTCACTACAATCATATTTCAGGTCAACTGCCTGTAGATCCGAAAACCAATGAAGTGGTTGCTGGTGGTATAAAAGAGCAAACTGAACAATGTCTTAAGAATATTAAGGCGATCATTGAAAGTGTTGACCACAGCATGGACGATACGGTGAAAATTAATATTCAGCTTAAAGATGTTTCAGATATTGATGCGGTGAACGAAATCTACACTACGTTCTTTAATGCTGATTTACCGGCAAGAACGGTGGTTGGGGTTTCAGAGATTCCTATGAACGCTTTAATTCAAATTGATGCCGTCGTTTCTAACTGCGAAGGTACACCTCCACAAGACATTGTTGCTTAAACATCGTTACACACATCGATAACAGCGTTGAAATTTCGGCTCTAGTTCCTAACTTGGAATTAGAGCTGATTCAGTTTGAAGGCCTGCGATTAAGCGACAGTGTATACCGAATCAATGACTCTAATTCATCACAAGTTGGGCGCGAATGTAAGCGCCACCTCAATACATCCCCACGAGCGGTGTAATGCTTCCTATCAGCAATAAAGGTTGTTAAACATGCGGCACTTCATATAGTGCAATCTTGCGCATAATTTTTGATTGACCGAGAAATCTAAATTTTATAAATACCTGTTATTGAGGTACTAAGATTCTGGAGGAGGTTCATTTGCTCGATTTGTTAAAGAAAGTGGTGCTTATCAATTTGATGGCTGCAATGGTCGTTTATGTGCTGTCGCAGTTTTTTCCTTTCTTTGCTTCTACTCGACTCGTCGACTTCTTATTTTTTGTCGTTATTGTCATTTGGATATTGGCAAAACTTCTGTGGGAGGGAGGCGTTCATAGCAAAACAACGCGCTTAGATGATCCTATTACAGACAAAGTCTACAAAATGGTCGACGGGCACGATTTTGCTAAAGACCAACAAGAACACTATCGAATGAATTATCAAACGGGCTTAGTGTTATTCATTGCTGGCTTACCGGCGTTTATTGCGTGCTTTGTTCTGCAATTCTTTTAAGTACGGGTAAGAGGCAGTAATGGAAGAATATTTAGAGCTGGACTTGATGACATTAGAGTCAATTTCAAAAGAAGCGGGCTTTCCAATAGATAGAGATGTGTATTTAGCATCGCGCACTCAATCAATGGAACAAGGACTGCTTGTCGAATATCGGCGACAGAATAAGCTAATTGGCTACACAACGTTGAGTGATTTAGGGGATGGAAAGTGGTTTGTCCCTATGTTTGTGGTACACCCAGACTATAGAAGTAAAGCCGCTTTTCTTGCTTTATTTCGTGGCATTGTAAATATACTGAAAGAGCGCGATTCAAGGGTATTAGTAAGCAATGTTTTACGCCTAAATGAACTGTCGGTGCAGTTTCATAAGCGATTAGGGTTTGAAATAACACGTGAGAATCACTTAGGTTATGAATTTACACTAGCGTTGACTCCTGAAGTAAAAAGAAAATGGGCTAACTTCGTCGCTGTTACCTTGGGGTCATAAATAATTGTGGATCGAGTTTGACCTCAAGTGTGTGGTGGTTAATATCACCTTTCTATCAAACGCATCACTATTAACGCTTCTTATCTTTCGAGAGTAATCAGCAAGGGCATGAATTATGTACAAAGTCGGAATCGTATTATTTGATGACTTCACCGATGTAGACTTCTTCTTGATGTATGACTTACTAGGAAGAACGACAGACTCTTGGGAGGTTAAGGTTCTCGGAACCAAGCTCGAGCATCGCTCACATTTGGGTATGACCGTGAAAACCGATGGTCATTTGAGTGAAGTTGCGCAGCAAGACGTTGTGCTGATCACAAGTGGTTATCGTGGTATTCCGGCTGCATTGAGAGAACCAGAGTTCATGAACTCATTACCGTTGGATCCGAGCGAGCAGCTAATCGGGTCGATTTGCGCTGGATCTTTTGTGTTGCACGAACTCGGTTTACTTAAAGGCAAGAGGCTAACAACAAATCCGCATGCAAAACCAACATTAGAAGCGATGGGTGGAGATGTTCAAGATCTACCTCTAGTCATCGAAGGCAACATTGCTACAGCTGGTGGGTGCCTTTCTCTGGTCTACTTAATTGGTTGGGTGGCCGAGCGGTTATTTGATTCTAACAAACGTAGGGCGATACAAAATCAGCTCATCCCTGCAGGGCAGCTAGAGCTCTTCGAAGAGCTTATCTCTAGAACCATCCAGTCTGCAGAGGCTGATAACTTACACAACAAGTCATTCAAAGCTGAGCTTACAGACGCGGTGAGTTAAATCATCGTCATGGTATTTTTACAAAAAGCGTTTAACGAGAGAAAGAAAACCAGTTTATGCAATTTCGAATTATTTTACTGTTGTGCCTAGCCCTGATGGGTTGTTCATCCAAACCAGAGTTAGCTCCTGACCCAACAACTGTCACTCTTTTTTATGGTAATACGTCGATCTCTGCGGGTGTTTTAGAAGATAAAACATTTAGTTCAGTGCTCGCGGATAGGGTTGAAAGCGTGACGTTTTCGGGTTCAATACGTAAGCAAGACTCTGGCTATTTCGTCGATATGTTAGTGATTCGAGAAAAGAAAGAGCCACGCTCAACTCGACAATTAAATACTTCGCTTCTTATGAAGCCCGGAGAGTTGGTGGATGTTGGCGGTGTGAATAACGATGTCTTCAGAGTCATTATTGAGTAGCAAGACAAACATGCCGATTAATTTGAATTTTCACTTTACCTCAACCTAACTTCAAGTCTTAAGCTTCTTTTACTCATTGAAAAGGAGCTTATTATGCAAAATAACTATGTAAAAGAACTTGCTGTCAAAACTTACCAAGAAGACCTTCAGAAAGAGTACGTAAAATCTAAAGCTCGCCCATTTCATGCCCCAAGTTTTATCGGAGGCATACTGTTGTCAGTCGTGTTGGTTGGCTTGTTTTAACTTATGCAGAATCTTTGATCCACTGCCAACTCTCAATACATCTATTTGATGCACTTTAATGCATAAGACACAATCGCTTAGGTTGAATTATGACGCCAATGTCGAGAGGAAGTATGGCAAGTCCTAGAGTTTTAAAGGCGCAGATTACTGATATTACGTGTGGCGAAAATGTCACTATCATCGAACCAAGCAACGTTTATGGCTGTGAGTTTAAAGATGATGTGTTCGTTGGCCCTTTTGTTGAGATTCAAAAGAACTCGGTTATCGGTGACAGAAGTAAGATTCAGTCTCATACCTTTATTTGTGAGTATGTGACGATCGGAAGTGACTGCTTTGTTGGGCACGGGGTGATGTTCGCGAATGACTTGTTTAAAGATGGCAAGCCAGATCCAAACCCAGACAGTTGGGGACGAACTGTTATAGCAAATAACGTTACCATCGGTTCCAATGCGACAGTGTGGTCTGTCAGCATTTGCGAAGGGGTGGTAATCGGCGCGGGCAGTGTGGTGACCAAAGACATCACCGAGAAAGGTATCTATGCAGGTAACCCTGCTAAGAAGTTAAGAGACTTACCTTATATTCAGAAGACAAGCTGAGATGTATGAATCGTAAGGTGCGGCTTTTTAGATAAGCATCAGAGTATTGATTATGGATATATTTTTACACTTACTTCACCCAAGCGATGTCAGTAATTTATTGGAGTTTGAAGTCGAAAATAGAGAATGGTTTGAGCAATTTGTTCCAGCTAGAGAAGACCGTTTTTATTCAAATGCGGGTGTTGCCGAGCAAGTTATAAGCTTTCTAAAAGAATATGACAATGGCGATATGATTCCTATGTTGATCAAAGACGCTAATGGCACTATTTGTGGGCGAATCAACGTTCGTGATATCGACCAGAACACTGAAACTGGAGAACTAGGTTATCGAGTAGGTCACGCATTTGGTTCTAAAGGTATTGCGTCCAACGCGGTGAGGAAGGTACTTATCTACTTGGCCGAGCACTCTTCCCTTAAATATGTTGATGCCTATGCGCTAGTGGGTAATGTAGGGTCAAATAAAATCCTATCCAATACAGGATTTGATTTAGTTGAGCGCGTTGAAAGTTACGCCGTGTTCAAAGGGAAGGCTCAAGATGCTTATTATTATCGCAAAGTGTTATCTATGTAACTGAATACTCTCAATACTAACCTCTTTTACAGTAAGGAAATATTATGTTTATTGTTTCTCTCGAATACCAAGTGCCTTTGAAGGAAGTCGATCGTTTCATTCCAGAACATGTTGAGTTTTTAAACAAGCAGTATGAACTCGGGCACTTTCAGTTGTCGGGTCGTAAGAGCCCTCGAACTGGTGGTGTTATTTTGTCTACGCTTAGTAACAGGGAACAGTTAGACATGATTTTGACCGAGGATCCTTTTCATCGAGAGAATATCGCTAAATATGAAGTCATCGAAATGTTGCCGACGAAGGCGTCTCAAGAGTTTGAGTTTTTGTTATAGGGTGCATTTATTCTACGAAGTTAATTGGTATTTTAACTTGTTATTTTAATTGAACTTTATAATCTGAACTCTCGCCACTGGCAGCTTGAGAAGTGAACTTGTATGAGTAATACTAGCCGCAAATTTGGCAGGGCAGTTTTGAAGATTCGAGGCATAATTTCTCTTGTCTTAATGGCGGCATTACTTATGTGTATGAGTTCGAGGTGATATGAAGTATTTAATAGGTGTTTGCTTAGGTGCCTTATCTCTGTCTGCGACAGCGCAGTCAATGGTCATTGTTGATTCAACAAGAGACCGCTCTATACCTCTAGAGGTTGTTTTACCGCAGGATTCTGATAGTTGTACAACGACAGAACAGTGTGGCGTGGCTTTTATTAGTGCCGGTAATCGAGTGCCATTCACCAAATATAGTTTTGTTGGAGAAATGCTGAACGATAGGGGTTACATGACCATTTATGTCGATCACGAACTACCAAATGATCCTCCTTTATCGAAGACTGGTGACTTGTATAAAACACGAATTGAAAATTGGACGCGAGGGGCACAAACTCTCAACGTACTTCAACATGAGCTAGCGAGTCGTTTCCCTGTTTATGATTTTGACAAGTTAACCTTAGTCGGGCATTCGAACGGTGGCGATATTTCTACATGGTTGAGTAACGAAAATAAAAGTTATGTTTCTCAGCTAATTACGCTCGACCATAAACGAGTCACTTTACCTAAAAGCGAAAGTATCCGAGTGCTTTCCATTCGAGCAACGGAATACCCTACCAAAGAGGGTGTACTGCCAACTGAATCAGAGCAGAAGCAATATGGTAGTTGTGTTGTTGAGATTCCAGACTCTAAACATATGGATTTAAGCGATTATGGTTCTAATCTCGCGAAGCAAAGTACGAATGACATTATTATTGGCTTTTTGGATGGCTTAGCGTGCGAAGAGTTGAGAGTAAAAGTTGAGTAGAAACATCTAAACCATTAGGGCGTGATATCTGTATTCGGAATAGACGACCGAGCTAATCGATTATCGCCTCATATATTAGAAGCTGGCAGCGTCCTTCTAGCCAGCTTCGAGTCTTTTTATTTCAAGGTTTAAGGTTACTTCTAGTTACGGCCACTTATAGGTTTACGGTTACTTCTGAGGTTTGTTACGTTCGATTACGCTAATTGCGATCGCTAAAAACAGGATGTCTTTCACTAAAAAGAAGTTAGTGACTAAGATGCCATCCGATACTTTCCAAGCGTTTGGCGTTGTAATCAGGAAGCTAAGTGTCACAACAAAGATAGCCGCTGCCGCAATGCCTGAATAGAAAGCTACTGTCGGTTTCTTAAATCCAACGATCAGTCCAACCGCGACAATGATCTCCGCGCCACCCACCATGTTAGACACAGCTTGCACTGAGAACAGATTGTAAAGCCAGTTCATTGCTGGATGATTTGCGATTAGCGGTTCAATGAGCATCGCTTCGGTTGGCGTAAACTTATAAATACCAATCCAAGCTAACACCAATGCTACGCCAATCACGCCTAGGTTGTATCCGACGTTACTCTGTTTTAAATCATAGGTTTGAACATGCATAAAAGTACTCCATTTAATAAAATCCCTGAATATGACCGCAATAGCTCAGATTAAATTTCGCGCTGTGAATAATACTTAATATATTTATCTAAAAACTTAATAGGTAACGACTTATTGTCTCGATAGGAACTTAAAGGCTAGTGACGTTGAGAACCTAAAGAGTGTGTAGGCGATAGTGCTGTTCAAAAGGTGCCGCGAGTTTTCCAATTTTTGTTTTCAATATTCATGATTTGGATTAGATTACGCTGATGTTCACCCTAATTATAAGAAGAGTATAACCAGTGAAAATCCATAGAATTAACCCGACCAAGCGTTGGTCTGATGTGACTGTTTTTAACGGTATCGCAAGCTTTGTGGAAGTGGCAGAGACGGATACAACAGCAGGAATTAAGAGTCAGGTTCAGCAAATCTTCGAACAAGCTGAAGAAATGATGAGTTTGGTAGACAGTGATAAATCTCGCGTATTGTCGGTGACTATTTACCTAACGGATTTCGCTAACTTTGATGCACTGAATGAAGTTTGGGAAGCGTGGTTCCCTGAAGGTTGTGCGCCAAGCCGTGCATGCGTGAAAGCAGAACTTGCTAATCCTGAACTATTGGTTGAGATGTCATTCATGGTTGCTGCGGGTGAAAAGTTTCAATAAGCTGAATTATCGGTAGAAATAAGCATTCGTCGATACAAGTAACGAACAGATAAAACAAAGCCACTCAGGTGAATCACTTGAGTGGCTTTTTAGTGTTCTAGATTATCCGAAACTAAATCGGATTAGGTATTAAGCGAGACCTTGATCTCTTGCCATCTGTTTCGCGATCTTCGGAGCGTGCCATAAGCATGGCAGTAAGATGAACGAAACAGGAACCGCAGTGATTACAATGAACGACTGTAGGGCAGAAATGCCGCCAGAGCCCATTGAGATAAGTGCGATCGCTACCGCACCCATGATGATACCCCAGAAGGTACGTACCGCTGCGTTCGGCTCTGTCGTGCCCGTCATTACTACACTGATCGTGTAAGTCATTGAGTCACCTGTTGTCACGATGAACGTGGTCGTCAGGATCAGGAACAGAATTGCAATCAGAGTTGGGAACGGCAGTTGCGCGGTAATTGCTAGAAGAACCGCAGGAAGGTTGAAGCCTTCGAACGCACTAGAAATCACACCTGGGTTCTCTAATTCAAACGCTAGACCACTACCACCAACGATGCTGAACCAGAAACACGTTACAAGCGGTGCAACGATGCTGATAGAAACGATCATTTGGCGAATAGTACGGCCTCGTGAAATACGAGCAATGAAGATAGCCATCATTGGGCCATAGCCTAAGAACCAACCCCAGAAGAATACCGTCCAGCCACCTAGCCACGCTGTATCTTGGCGGTATAGCGCCATTGGGATGAAGTTATCAACCATTTCGCCCATACCTTGCAGGTAACCATCAACGATGAAGCTCGTTGGGCCAACAAGAAGGATGTAGCCGATTAGACACACAGACAAGATGATGTTGTAACGGCTTACTAGTTGGATACCTTTGTTCACACCACTCAAAGCAGAAAGTGTGTACATTGCGATAGCAAAGATAATAACGACACTTTGTGTTGCAAAGCTGTCTGAAATGCCAAACAGTTCGCTTAGCGCGTAGCTTATTTGTAGGCCGAGGAAGCCAATAGGGCCGATAGTACCTGCGGCTACAGCCACGATGCTGCATGCGTCGACAACGTTACCAACCCAGCTGTTAATCGCTTTGTCACCAAGTACTGGGTAAAGCAGCGTGCGTGGCTTAAGAGGAAGACCTTTGTCGTAATGCAGGTGCATTAACACGATGGAAGACAAGCCACCTAAGATTGCCCATGCAAGGAAACCCCAGTGCATGAAAGATTGTGATAGAGCATTGAACGCCATCGCTTGAGGATCTGCGTTGCCATACAGTGGCGGAGCTGAAACAAAGTGAGCGATAGGCTCTGCGGCTGCCCAGAACACACCACCGCCGGCTAGCAACGTACATAGGACGATAGACATCCATTTAAAGGTGGTCATTTCAGGTAGAGCAAGCGTTCCTAAGCGAACGTGGCCGGTGCGACCTAGTGCAAGCACTAAACCGATAATGAAGTTGAGAAGTAGTAGGACTTGCCAGAAAGCACCGAACCATTTAGTTGAATAACTAAAGCCGATGTTTACAAGTTCGGACAACACGGAGGTGTTGGTGAAGGCTAGGATGACAAAGAGGGTTAAAAAACTGCCACTAAGCCAAAAGACTGGGTTTCCGAGTTCCAGTTTTTCACCCAAAGATTGAGCTTTATTGAAATCGATAGAAGTAGATTCTGCGTTGATGTTTTCGTTGGCGACTTGCGTCAAGTTGGACATTATTTCTTCGCTATATTTGGCTCTTTCAAGCCTATGTATTTCTCCCACACTTGCATAGAAATGTGAGGTTCGTCAAAAAAGCCGCCGATACTAACACATTTGTTATCAAAAAGTGGGCGAATTCCCAAAAGAATCCCAAATCGCCTTTAAATCACTACTTTTTGGCTAGTTTTGATACGAATTTTTTTCTCGAATCCAAATCACATTTCTGATTTTTGAGACGTTATTTTTTAGCTTTCCGAAATAAATTAATATTAGTTGTTGGTGCAAAATAAGTGTCGACTCATTGCATGCTATAAACAAATTAATGCGAGTCATTTTATAAATACTGAATATTTTAGGTGTTAAATTGGCGCTGTTACCTACAGTTGTTTTGCGAAGAGATTTAAGTGGCGAGGAAAGTCCCATTTAAATTAAACATCTTGAAACAACAACTTAAGGGATAGCTAACATGCACCTAAATCAAGGAAGAGTGGCCAAGAAGGTTTTTACACTCAGTACGCTCACCGCGTCATGCTTAATGGCGTTCAACAGCTATGCGGCTGTGGATTGCTCAACGTTAGAAACGTGGAACTCTGCCACTGTATACACAGGTGGTGATCAGGTTTCACATGACGGCAGTGCTTATACGGCAAATTACTGGAATCAAAATAACAACCCAAGCCAATTTGAAGGCGACTACGCACAATGGAAGAAAGTGGATGTGTGTAGCGGCGACGGAGGTGGCGGTACGCCGAATGAAGTACCAACTGCTTCACTAACGGCTCCCTCTGCTTCTGACGCGATTACTGAAGGCGACAATGTTGTGTTGAGTGCAACAGCGCTAGACTCTGATGGCAGTGTGGCTTCGGTTGAGTTCTTTGTTGATGGCACATCAGTTGCGGTAGTCACAGCGGCACCTTTCGAAGCGACTTGGGCTGCAACGTCGGGTAATCATCAGGTTTCTGTTGTTGCAACGGATAATGAAGGCGCAGTAAGTGTTGCAAGTGCGGTTTCTGTTTCTGTTGATTCAGCACAACCAGGGAATGAAGCACCGACAGTTTCAGTTACACTTTCAGCGACATCTGTTGATGTTGGTGGTGTAGTCACACTGACAGCAACGGCAGCAGATAGCGATGGCACGGTTGATAAGGTTGATTTCTATGTGGCTGGTGCTCTTGTTGGCACTGCAGCAACGAGCCCTTACACGTTAGATTACACAACGACTCAAGCGGGTTCTTTAGCAGTTTACGCGAAAGCGACAGACGACCAAGGTGCGACTACAGACTCTGCGTTGGCATCGTTGACTGTGAATGGCGCTCCAACAGTGAGCACATGTCGCCCTGATGGCTTATATCAAACTCAAGGTGTCGATGTTCCTTACTGTACGATTTACGATGATGAAGGCCGTGAGAAAATGGGCGCAGATCACCCACGTCGTGTCATTGGTTACTTCACAAGTTGGCGTGCAGGGGATGACCCACAAGCTGCTTACTTAGTAAATGACATCCCTTGGGAACAACTTACACACATTAACTACGCTTTTGTGAGCATCGGCTCAGATGGCAAAGTAAACGTCGGTGATGTGAATGATCCTGAAAACGCTGCGGTTGGCAAAGAGTGGCCGGGTGTGGAAGTTGATCCTGCATTAGGCTTCAAAGGTCACTTTGGTGCATTAGCGACAGCGAAGAAAAAACACGGCGTGAAAACGCTAATCTCAATCGGTGGTTGGGCAGAAACCGGTGGTCACTTCGCCACTGACGGCAGCCGAGTTGCTGATGGCGGTTTCTACACAATGACAACCAACGCAGATGGCTCTATCAATCATCAAGGTATCGAAACATTCGCAACGTCAGCGGTTGAAATGCTGCGTAAATACCAATTCGATGGTCTGGATATTGATTACGAATACCCAACCTCAATGGCGGGTGCCGGTAACCCTTACGACAAAGACTTCATGGAGCCGCGTCGTCAATACCTATGGGCTTCATATCAAGTGTTGATGAAAGTGCTACGTGAGAAGCTCGATGCTGCCTCTGCGCAAGATGGCAATCACTACATGTTAACGATCGCGGCGCCTTCTTCTGGTTACCTGTTACGCGGTATGGAAACATTCGATGTGACTAAGTACCTCGATTACGTAAACATCATGTCTTACGACCTTCACGGTGCGTGGAACGATCACGTTGGTCATAACGCAGCCTTGTTTGATACAGGTAAAGATTCAGAGCTAGCGCAGTGGAACGTATACGACACGGCGGCTTACGGTGGTATTGGTTATCTGAACACGGATTGGGCTTACCATTACTTCCGTGGTTCTATGCCAGCAGGCCGTATTAACATTGGTGTGCCTTACTACACTCGTGGTTGGCAAGGCGTAACGGGTGGTGAGAATGGTCTTTGGGGCCGAGCAGCACTGCCAAACCAATCTGAATGTTCAGCGGGTACGGGTGAAGGCGAGAAAAACAACTGTGGCCATGGCGCTATTGGTATCGACAACATGTGGCACGATACCGATCCAAAAGGTAACGAAATGGGCGCGGGTTCTAACCCAATGTGGCACGCGAAGAACCTAGAGAAGGGTATTTGGGGCTCTTACGCTGAAGCTTACAAGCTTGATCCTGTGAATGATCCTTCAGATGTTCTAACGGGTACTTATACGCGTAACTACGACAGTGTAGCGGTTGCCCCTTGGTTGTGGAACGCAGAGAAGGGCGTATTCCTTTCAACGGAAGATAAACAGTCTATCGACGTGAAAGCGGATTACGTTATCGACAAAGAGATCGGCGGCATCATGTTCTGGGAACTAGCAGGGGATTATAACTGTTATGTTCTCGATGCAAGTGGCAACCGAACGTCTATCGATACGACTGAGCAAGCGTGTAATAGTGGTAACGGTGAGTTCCACATGGGTAACACCATGACGAAAGCTATCTACGATAAGTTTAAGTCTGCGACTCCATATGGAAACAAAGTAGCGACGGGTGCTATCCCAACAGAAGCGCTGGATATCGCGGTATCGGTTGGTGGCTTCAAAGTTGGTGACCAAAACTACCCAATTAACCCTAAGATCACGTTTACAAACAACACAGGCCAAGCACTTCCGGGCGGTACCGAGTTCCAATTCGATATTCCTGTGTCTGCGCCTGACAATGCAAAAGATCAATCGGGTGGTGGTTTGACGGTGATTGCTTCGGGTCATACTCGTGCGGATAACATCGGTGGATTAGATGGAACCATGCACCGAGTGGCGTTTACGTTGCCTACATGGGAAGAGCTTCCAGCTGGTGGTGTGTATGAGTTAGATATGGTGTATTACTTGCCAATTTCTGGCCCTGCTAACTACGCGGTGAATGTCGGTGGCGTTGATTACGCGTTTAGCTTTGAGCAGCCAGATCTACCATTAGGTGATATCAGTTCAGGTGGCGGTAACCCTGGCGATGGCGGCACCAACCCAGGTACATGTGATACAGCAGGTTTAGCGGTTTACCCAGACTTACCTCAGAAAGATTGGGCGGGTAACCCAAGCCACGCAAACACAGGCGACCAAGTGGTTCATAACGGTAGTGTTTATCAAGCAAACTGGTGGACAAGTTCTGAACCGGGTAGCGACGGTAGCTGGACTCAAGTTTGTTCTTAATTTAATGCTAAGTAATCTCTTTATAGACAATAGAGCGTAGTAATAGGTAATAAATGCGAATGCTTTTAAGTCTATTTATCAGGATGTTAGTATAAATTAAGTCATCAATTTAAACGTAAAATTAAAACGCCGAACTGAATCCAGTTCGGCGTTTTTGTCATAAGTCACAGATTGCGTATAGAAACCCTTGAAAATATCGACACTCGTTCAGTAAAAAATAAAAACATGATATAAAACAGTCTGTATATAAGAGAAGTCACAGCGTTACCTGAAATTATAAATCTACGGGGTAATCTTGAAAGTCAGACGTAAATACATTCTTAATTTTTCAATTGCGCTCGCCGTCGTGTCGATGATTCTTTCTGCCTTTCAATTTAATCGAACTGAAAGGTCATTGTTGGAATCTAACCAACTGTTTTTTCGTACGATTGTGAACGCGAGTTACGATATTGTCGACACCACAGTGAATGAGGCGATAAAGACATATCTTAAAGGAATTACGGATACCGTTGCGTCTCATGTATGGCATACCACGCCAGAACAAGAAGTTGAACAGGTAAGCCAAATTGCCCGTGAATTGCATATTGGACAATCGGGTTATATCTATTTGATGTCACCCCAAGGCGTCCACCTTTATCATCCATTCTTGCAAGGTCAGAAGCGCGGACATCTTACTCATATCCAAAAACAGCTCACTATTGACTCTGGCATGATCGAGTACTTTCACGCTAATCCTCATGAAATAAGCCGTAGAGCCAAAGTCGCTTATTCGATGAGGCTCCCGAGTGGCAACACTTTGGTTGCGACGACCTATAAAGAAGAACTGATGTATTTGGTCGATCTTGAAGGTTTAAAAGACAAACTTAGAAAGTACGCGTTTGGTGATAGCGGATATGTATACATTGTCGATCTGCAAGGTAACTTAGTGCTTCATCCGGATTATGAACATAAATCATTGAAATCCTTAATAGGCTACTCGTCTGAACTGCTTATTGATCGAATCGCCACCAAACCAGAAGGTCAATTCAGTTACTCGATTTCCAGTGATAGTGGCACGACCAACAAAAAAATCTTCTATAAGTTTTACCCTTATCTTAATTGGGTCATTTCTGCAGGTATCTTAGAGCAAGAGCTTAATCGAAATCATAGCCTGTTGTTTATTAGTTTGATGGCTTTGGTTGTAAGTTTGTTGAGCATTATTGTCGTGTTGGTTCTTTACCTGCGGCATCGTCATCTCAAAATCTTGGATGTGGCAAGCCTAGATTACCTTACTGGGCTTCCTAGTCGACGGAGTTTTATCGAGCAGCTAAAACTGAAAATTACTCAGAATTCACCTTATCCGATAACGAATGTCGGCGTCATCTTGCTTGATATTGACCATTTCAAACGGGTCAACGATCAATATGGTCACGCTCAAGGCGATCGAGTTATCTGTGCGGTCGCAAAGTCACTTAAGAGATTTGTTAACCGTCGTCGTTTGATTGCACGCTATGGCGGTGAAGAGTTTATTTTGGTGACGTTTGATTGTGATGAACATGAGTTATTCGAATTATCAGAGGCGTTACGGCTATGTGTTGAGCAACTTCAAGGCTTAGTGTCGCCAGTAACAATCAGCGCTGGTTGTTGCCATACCCAAGCATTGACTGATATTGAAACCGCTATCGATAAAGCCGACAAAGCGCTTTATCAAGCAAAAGAGAGTGGACGTAACAACACTCAAGCGTATCGAGAGAACGAATATCACGTTGCTTACATGTGATCGGTTGAAAGCCTCATTGAATTGAAAAGTTTTGTTCACACAAATCGAGCTCTTGAGAACGACAGAGACAAAAAAGCCCAAATAGATCGCTCTATTTGGGCTTTTTCAGAATTATTTGAAAGGCTAATCGCTAATTTAAGCTTTCGCTGCTTTCATCGCTTCCGTTTTTTTTTCCTTTTGCATTTTTGCAAGGAAGTAGATGTTTACACAAGCGATAAAGCCGTTGGTGGCTGCAACTGGCCATGCGTCAATCATGATGCCGTATGCTGTGAAGAGTGCACAGCCAATAAAGTTAAGGACACGCAGACGAACGATATCTTTCATTGTTAATGAAATTGCGACCATAATAGACGCAGCGTAACCTAAAATTTCAACCATATTGAATTCCATTGTTTGACCCTCTTAAATTTGCCGATACTTTGTCGGTACCAATTCTTCTCTTCATGAGATGATTGAGGAAGCTCCGTGCCTCGAATGGTCTGGTTTTGTTTAACGGGATGAACTATACCAACTCTGTTTTTGTGATTAAACCCCCAAAACGGACAGAAGTGAAGGTTAGCGATTACGCAAACGTTTAATGACCTTTCTATTAACATAATTACTATTTATGTTGGAGGTTAAATTGATAGTTATTCTTATATAGGTAAGGAAGCCTCGAATGATAAAGCGATCCATTTGTGCAACAAAAAGCATAACAAAAGCAGCACTATTGGCTTTGATGGCTATTGGGCTGACCGCATGCACCACGCAAGAAATACCACCCTCGCACAATTATGGTGTGGTCACTAGCGGTGACTTTGATTTTATGAAACACGGCGTAATGACGTACTCCTGGCACCCAGAGTCAGAAAAGGTTTACCTTTCTCAAAAATACGATGAAACCGTGGTGACCGATTTAGTGCGTGATTCGATTCAAGAACAGCTCTCAAGTAAAGGTTATCAGTTAAAACAGGATGGTGTCGGCGATGTTGTTGTAGGCTTTGGATTAGCGGAAGAATCGGAACTGAACGATGAGTCTATCTTCGATGCGATTAAGCTATCTACTGGTGTGCCATTTTACGATGGTGAAGGTAAAGTTGCGGAGAAAGGGTCGTTGTACATTGCGTTTTTCGTACCTAACTCAGAGGTCGTACAATGGCAAGCATTAGCACAGTCTGGCATCCAACCTGATTTAGAACCAAGCGAGAGCAAACAGCGTATTACTGGCTTTGTTGAAATGTTATTTAGACGTATGCCTGAGCGATAGAATTAGGCGTTAGATGTATTTGTTGAGTCAATATTAGTTGTTGAAAATATGGTCAGATCGCAGATTATACTTTTTTATTTGTAACGAATGGTACAAATACGTAAAGCAACGTAAAGTTCGCGCTTCTTTTGCTAGCATTTGTCTATACTGCTCAAAACGTTAACTTAGGTTTGATTCAATGAAACTGTTTTCCAAATACTCTCTCCCTCTATTAAGTATATTCATTGTAAGTAACGCCGCGATGGTAAGTAATGCAGCTATCGCAGCACCTTCTATAGTACCAAGCCCACCTAGCTTAGGCGCAAAAGGGTATGTGTTAATTGATTTTAATTCTGGTGATGTGCTGGTAGAAAAAAACGCACACACTAAGTTAAACCCAGCGAGCTTGACCAAACTGATGACCAGCTATGTGGCAGGTCAAGAGATGAAGCGAGGCAACATCTCTGCTGACGATCAAGTACGAATCAGCGAAAACGCGTGGGCGAAGAACTTCCCAGACTCTTCAAAAATGTTCATCGAAGTAAATACCGATGTAGCAATGATGGACCTTTATCGTGGTTTGATTATTCAATCCGGTAATGATGCTAGTGTTGCGATTGCAGAGCATGTTGCAGGCTCACAAGATGCATTCGTTGACCTGATGAACTCTTGGGCTACCTCTCTGAAGCTAGAAAACACCCATTTTGCCAATGCACATGGTTTGGATGCAGACGACCTCTATTCGACTCCTTACGATATCGCGTTACTCGGTCGTGCCATTATTCGTGATTTACCGGATGTGTATGGCTTATACAGCGAGCGTTCTTTCAGTTACAACGGCATCACACAGCACAACCGTAATGGCTTGTTGCGTGATAGAAGCTTAACCGTTGATGGCATGAAAACGGGTTACACCTCTGGTGCTGGCTACAGTTTGGCGAGTTCAGCGACACAAGGTGAGATGAGACTTATCGCGGTTGTGATGGGTGCATCAAGCGTTAAGAGCCGTGAATCAGACAGCAAACAGCTGTTGAGCTATGGTTTCCGTTTCTTCGATACACTAAACCCGCACAAAGGCGGCGATCAAGTGGCTAAAGAGAAGGTATGGTTTGGTGAGCAAGACACATTGAAACTAGGTGTGGCAGAAGACACGTTCATTACGTTGCCTAAGTCGGACAGTAAAAAGCTGACTGCATCTATCGAGCTTAACTCTGAACTGAAAGCGCCGATTGCAGAAGGTCAAACTCTAGGTGTGGTTCATTACACTGTTGATGGTGAAGACGTTCAAACTCAGCCTTTGATCGCGCTTGAAGCGGTTGAACAGGGCGGTTTGTTCAAACGTTTAATGGACTACGTTAAGCTGTTCTTCGCGAGCCTATTCTAAATAGAGCTTGTGGCGATAAGCCGCGCTGAAAGTCGAAATATGATGGGCGTTGTGAGTGAATCACAGCGCCCATTGTTATTTCTACATCAATCAAAACACCGCGCCGCACTATCTTTATTAGCCGTAGCGGGCGGTTTCGATTACTATACGCAAAATTTAGCAGTGTAGTCACTTATGACGATAGAGATAAAGAACGTAACCGAACCCGAAGTAACCTGTGCCAATTGTCAGGCATGCTGTTGTCGTTTAGAGGTTATGATCATCACAGATACGGGCGTACCTGAAGAGCACATCGCTTACGATGAATGGGGTGGTGAAACCATGAAGCGCTTAGATGACGGCTGGTGTTCTGCGGTAGATAGAGAAACACTGATGTGTACTATCTACGAAAACCGACCATGGATCTGTCGTGAGTTCGAAATGGGCTCTTATGAATGCGTTGATCAGCGCAAGGATGTAATGGGCTAAGGCTTTATTTTAGCTATCGATTTCAGTTGAGCTCTAGCTGTTTTTAGAGCTTTAACTATTCCTTGAACTCAAATACTCCGCAAGAAAATCGATAAACACTCGGATTCTTTGGGGCAAATAGTCGCTCGCATGATACACCGCGTACATTGGTAGCTGGTCATTACTCCAATCTTCCAATAACCGTGTTAATTCCCCTTTCTCAACAAACTCCTTACCCATCCAATTCGGCAAAGCGACAATACCTAAACCTTTACGAGCCATCTTAAGCAGCATTTCTGGGCTGTCTGAAGTGAATATTTGATTTACTTTAATACTGCTGGCTTTGTGGCTCTTGTCGGTAAAACGCCACTCATTCGTAGGTGTCATCAGTGAGTAGGTCAAGCACTGGTGTTTGCTCAACTCTTGAGGCTGTTGCGGTGCTCCGTGTTTCTTTATGTATTCTGGTGATGCGAAGTAGTGAACTTTATTATTAAACAACAAGCGCGCTTTTAACCCTGAGTCTTTGAGTTGGGATGCGCGGATGGCGACATCAATATTGTGTTCATTGAGATTAACGATGCGGTCGTCAACGCTGAGATTAATCCGTATCCCCGGATGTTGTTCAATGAATGCTTGAAGCGGTTCACTGAGTAACATGGTTGAAAAGGCACTTGGAGCGGATATTTTCAATTCACCTTCTACAGACTCGGTTTCTCGCTTGAGCTGACTTTCTATTGCGGACATTTCTTCTAGGAAGCGGACACAATAAGTGAGGTAGTCTTTACCTGCATGGGTTAGGGTTATTTTGCGACTGTTTCGCTGAAACAACGTCATTCCTAAATCACTTTCTAACCACGCAATCTTTTTACTGACGGCACTTTGTGTCATGTCGAGTTTATTGGCAGTAGCAGTAAAACTATTTAGCTGCGCAGTTTCCACGAAGATACGAATACACTCAATTTTATCCATTCCACTTGCCTTATGTCTGCTATCTAAACTCAACCATTCCAAATTGGAATCTTAACCATCATAAAATTAGCATTTATCGCTCGATTTATGAATGGTTAAATAATCCCACTGACGTTAATAATTCTTAAGAAAGGTGGCAATATGATTTTATTGGTGAGTGTATTACTGGTGGTGTTCTTTTTATTGGCAAGCTCAATCAAGACACTTGCTTGGCAGCGTAAAGTGTTCGAAATCCAACTTGGTTTTTTTAAAAGCTATGGATTAAACCGAGTGGTCATGTTTCTAGTTGGCATGGTTGAGTTTACTGGAGCTGTATTGTTGCTCTGTGCTTTGGTTGGTTTAGCACCTGAACATACGCAAATGATGGGAGGTTTGATATTAGCGAGTACTTCACTAGGGGCGATTTACTTTCACTTGAGATTCGATACGTGGAAGGATGGTATTCCCGCGATGGTGACTCTGTTGGGCTCTGGCTTCTTGGTCATTGCAGCGTACTAAGTTTATTCGTATGTAGCGATAGAGGTGAGAGGCAAAGAAAATAAGAGTAGGGCACGAAGCCCTACCAAATAGAAATCATTTAAAACTCAGAAGGCACTTCAAACTCCATCCATTCACCGGTTGTCGGGTGAATCAACTTTAGGTAGCCAGCGTGTAGGTGTAAGCGCTCTCGTTTGTATCCGTATAAGTCGTCACCACGAATAGGCACACCAAGCCCTAATGGATGAGCACAGTGCACTCGCAGCTGGTGGGTTCGCCCTGTTTTAGGGTACAAGTGAACCTTGGTTTTGCCATTGTGAGTGCCAACCGCCTGCCAGTGGGTTTCTGCATTTCGGCCGTGTTGGTGGCAAACCAGTTGTCTTGGTCTATCCGTGATGTCGCCGCGCAAAGGAAGGCTGATGTCGCCAGATTCACCCGTTACCTCACCATCTAACAAAGCGGTGTAGCGCTTCTCTACGGTTCTATCAATGAACTGCTTCTGAATGTGCTTGTTTGACTCTGCCGTGAGCGCCAAGATCAACAAACCTGACGTCGACATATCCAATCTATGAATAATCAAAGGGCCAGTCGCATCCGGGTAACGCGCTTTAATGCGTGTATAAACAGAATCTTCGATGAACTTACCAGGAACCGACAAGAACTCTTCAGGCTTATTGACGACTACGATTTCATCGTCTTCATAAACAATATCAAAAGACTTGCCTACAGCAGGGTTCACGATAAGTGGGTTATCTTCTAGTTCAATACCACTCAGCTGGTGGTCGAGGATCTCAAAGCTTTTACTCTGACAAACCGGGTAGAGGTTTCCGTGTTGTCGAATGATATCTGTAGGCGGTAATCCCCACCAAAATTCAGATAATGCTAACGGCTTGAATCCGTGTTCAAACGCAAAGTTAAGCAACTTAGGTAGGCAGCAGTCGCCAGAGCCTTCAAGTGCGTCTTTGCCATCGAGTAATTCGAGCAAGTTCTTAGATTGCTTGGCTTGATCGATAAAGCGATAGTGAGAGAGGCGTTGAGTTTCCAACAGCTGTGAAACTGCTTGGTGATCTTGCTTACGGTTTTTCAGTTCGTTTTCAATCAAATTAACGTGTGATTGGCGCTCTGCGATCTTCTGTTTCCACTCAATACGAAGTGCTTTTAGGTCACGTTTCTCTTGGCTACTTTGATTACCCAGTTGTTTGAGCAAATTCGTCGCCGACTCTAGATTCCCTAATGCTTTTTCTTGGTTTGCTTGCTCTCTGAGTTCGTTACGTTGGGCTTTATTCGCGGCCATAGCTAACTGAAAGGCTTCGATAGCTTGTGCTGATTCGATTTTTAACCCTTCAAGCTTGGCCAATAATGCGTCTAGGTTGTGCGACTGTTGTAGCTTTTCAATGTCACCCGCAAGTTGCAATTGGTGAGCAAGGTTCGCACTGTTTTGAGAGTGAAACTGTTTTGAATCGAAGGCTGGTGGAACAAAGTGAATGTTGTTTAACTGAGAGACCAAAGCCGGATCTAACTGCAAGCCAGAAAACGCAGAAAGGTAGCCTAACTCTTGTGTTGTTGGATTCTGAACAAGAAGCACAGCGTAGAGATTACCTTGCGAGTTTTCATTCACACCACAGTCGATAAGTGATTGCTGAAGCTGTAGCATAGCGAGTTCACACACAGGGTGTGGGGTATAGTAATACGGAAACGTAAAACGGGTCGGTAGCGCTAAATCGACATTCGTGTTTGGTAGGTGCAGAGGTGTGTATTGAGCGAGGTTTGCTGGCATTAAGATCAAACTCTATGGCTGTTCAGTTAGAGTTCGATATTGTTGTCGAAATGAAGACAAATGAGAAGCCAAAGCAGAAGATAAATCGGCTTTGGCTTCATTTAGTTTCTTGTGTTTACCCTAGCAAGCACGTGTTTGAGTGAAACTCGATCAGTTCGAGTGTTCTAGCTCTACTTGCTCAGCTTTTTGGTAAGCAGGGTGGCTCTTTAAAAGCTCGCCGTATTTAGCAATGTTAGGGTAAAGCGCAGTTGCACCAAAGTTACCCACGATTTCTACGATGAACGACATCATAAAATCTGCACCTGTTAGTGTGTCTGCAACCAAGTAGGTTTTACCTTCAAGTGCATTATTCACGTAAGTTAAGATCTTTTGGTTTTCATCGTCTGCATAACCGCCTAGGAAGTTAGTTTCACAGCCGTCTTTCATCACAAAGATCTTAAGCAACATTGGCAAAATACCTGAGCTCTCAGCGAAGTGAAGCCACTGCGAATATTCGACGTAGTCTGCGGTGCCGCGAGTAGGTGCGAACTTACCCTGACCGTATTTGTCGATTAGGTATTCCGTGATAGCACCAGATTCAGTGATCACGACGCCATCGTCTTCAATGACAGGAGACTTACCCAATGGGTGAATGGATTTAAGTTCTGGTGGCGCAAGAAAAGTGACACTGTCTCGTTGGTAGGGTTTGATTTGGTAATCTACCCCAAGCTCTTCCAATAGCCAGATGATGCGCTTTGAGCGCGACTTATTCAGGTGATGCAAAGTAATCATGATTCTACCTAGTTAACGGGTTCAGTTTATTGAATTTATTTAGCTTCGTTCGTTTTGATAACAAGCTTACCGAAGTTCTGACCTTCCAATAGGCCCATGAATGCTTGTGGCGCATTCTCTAGACCTTCAACCAGGTGCTCACGATAGTGCATCTTGCCTTGAGATAGCCATTTTGTCATTTGAACAGCAAATTCGTTGTAACGGTGCGCGTAGTCATCAAAGATGATGAAACCTTGCATCTTAATTCTTTTAACAAGCAGCATACCCATCAGGCTAGACATACGATCTGGGCCTTCAGGCAGTGATGTCGCATTGTATTGAGAGATAAGGCCACACACAGGAATACGAGCACCTGTATTAAGCAAAGGCATTACTGCATCGAATACCTTGCCGCCAACGTTTTCAAAGTAAACGTCGATGCCGTTGTCACATGCTTTAGCCAATTGCTCCGCGAAATCGTCAGCTTTGTGGTTGATACATTCGTCAAAACCAAGAACCTCTTTCGCGTATTGGCACTTCTCTTGACCGCCTGCAACGCCGATAACACGACAGCCTTTTAGTTTGCCGATTTGTCCAACGGTTGCGCCTACAGCACCTGTTGCTGCTGCAACGACTAACGTGTCGCCTTCTTTAGGTTGGCCGATATCAAGCAAGCCCATGTAAGCAGTAAAACCAGGCATACCCATGATGCCAAGCGCGTAAGAAGGGTGCGTCGGTTCTTTGCCTAGTTTGATTAGGCCTTCACCGCTAGACACACCAAGATCTTGCCAACCTGTGTAAGCGAGAACCCATTCGCCAGTTTCGTAATCAGCGTGGTTTGACTCTTCAACCTGACATACGGTTGCGCCTACCATCACTTCATCAATCGCAACGGGGTCTGCGTAGGATTTAGCATCGCTCATACGACCACGCATGTATGGGTCTAGAGAAAGGTAAACTGAGCGAAGTAACATCTCGCCGTCTTTGATACTTGGCGCGGCTGCTGACTCTAAACGGAAGTTGTCTTGAGTTGGTGCGCCAACTGGGCGAGAAGCCAATACGATGCGGCGATTGTCTTGTTGAGTCATTGGATATCCTTAATTTATGTTATACATTTAGAATTAGACCAGTCGTCTAGTCTTATTGTCTAAAAATCCCGCCATCATCAAACTGATAAGAGGGCGGGTGATTTGTTTTAAGTTAAAGCAAATAAAACGCGTTGCGCGTTATTAGCTTCCACCTTTTAAAATGCGTTCGGTAAGGCTCAAAGCCGACTGTAAGCTATGGGAGCTCTGGCTCAGCTTGCTTAATAAGCTTGCACCTAACCACATGGAGTATAGGTTCTGAGCTGCTTCTTGGTTCTCTTCAACCTTTATAGAGCCATCTTCAATACCGCCGACAATGCACTGTTCGATGGTATTCGTTACTTTCTCAGCACCCTTTAATAGCGCTTGGCGCATAGGATCAGAGAGATCAGAAACTTCCGCACTGAGTTTAACGACCAAGCATTTATGAGCATTACAGGTGCCGTTTTCGGTCTTCGCCCATAGCGAGAAATAGCTCAAGATTCGCTGATAATGATTACCTTCACCGTGTACTAAAATTGCTTCAATCTTAGTGATGTAGTTTTCAAAATAGTGCTGAATCAACGCCTCGCCAAATTGCTCTTTAGATTTAAAGTAGTGGTAAAACGACCCTTTCGGCACGTCCGCTTCTTTAAGCAATTGCGATAGGCCAACGCCGTTAAAGCCGTTGTTTACTATTAGTTGATAGCCAACATCTAAAACATGCAGGCGTGTGTCATTCGTTTTTTCGTTCATGGGCGGTACTATAGGTTAAATTAGACCAGTCGTCTAGTGGTTGGTTTTCGAGATTATATTTGGTCGTTGTTAAGGTCGCTAAATAGCTCAATATCTAAAGAGGCTTCAAATGTTCAGATATAAAAAAGCCCCAACATAGCGCGTATGTTGGGGCTTAAATCAGTTACTTCGATTATTTGATAGAGATAAGTTCTACATCAAAAATCAGAGTCGATGATGGTGGGATAGGGCCTGAACCGCCTTTACCGTAAGCTAGAGTGCTTGGAATGAATAGACGAACTTTTTGGCCTTCAACCATGTAAGTCAAACCTTCTTGCCAGCCTTTAATTACTTGCTTAAGAGCAAATGAGATTGGCTCGCCGCGCTCAACCGAGCTATCGAAAACCGTGCCGTCAATCAAAGTGCCGTGGTAGTGAACTGTTACTTTGCTGTTCTTTGTTGGGTGCTCTGTACCTGTGCCTTCTTCAAGTACAAGGTACTGTAGGCCGCTTTCAGTCGTTACAACACCTTCTTTGGCGCCGTTCTCGATAAGGAACTGTTGACCTTGTTCGAAGTTCTCTGCACCAGACTTATGATTCGTCCAAGTACGGTAAATCATGAAACCCGCCAAAAGAAAGACAATGACCGGGATGACAAATTTAGACATAGTAAAACCTATTTATATTGAGTGCTGAATTTCGTAGCTAATACAAAATGTGTTAATCAGTTGACTAAAGCCGTGGTTATGGTTGAGTCAAAAGGTAGTTGATCGTTTTTGCAATGCCAGCAACGTCTTGGTGACCTGCTGTTAGTACTTGGTATTTACCGTTGATGATAAAGGTTGGTACTGAGTTGATCTGACCTTTTACTGAGATCTCTTCTGCTTTTTTAACGTAGTCGAAAAGAGCGACTTGCTGTTCTTTGTTCAGCTGGTATGGGCTAACCAAACCACGAGAAGTAAACGCTGTCTCTAGTGCTTGTTGACGCTGCTCAGGCGTTGCATCTGCACCCATTTGAACGGCACCAAATAGGTCGTCCATGAATGCGTGGTCAGGCGTCGCATCAAGCTGCATCACTGCTGTGTAGTAGATCATTGCGCTGATTTGAGCGCTTTCGTTGAACGTCACATGCATCTTGCCAATAGTTTGGTCTGTTAGAGATTCAATCTCTGGAATTGCACTTTCCATTTGACGGCAGTGACCACAGTTAAGAGAGAAGATTTCAGTGATCGGAGACAAGTTAAATTCTGTTAGAGCAGTTGGAAGCGCTTCGTATTGAACGCCTTTTTGTGGCTCGTCTGTTTCACTACAACCCGCGATGATAAGTACGGCAGCGAGTGCTATGATGAATTTAGTAAATGGTTTAAACATAATGTTTGCTCTAGCGTTGAGAAGTCGTGAGATTCTAACTATTTAGTACGAATTGGAAAACAATTATAAGGTAAATAAATGCAAACAGTTCGAACTAGCGAGTTAAGACAGTCTAGTTGACTGTTAACTGTGATCAATAGCACTTTTTTTGATGCAGGCTCTTTTGTCGAAAGTTTTCGTCTAAAGTTTTTCCCTCGGTGCCGATATAGACATTAGTGAATGGTTTATCTGCATGAGTGGTTGGTGAAGTAATGAGATATTTAGCAATAATGTTAAGCATAGCTTTGGCAGGGTGTGAAACGACATTACCAACGGGTATGTTGGGTGATGATATGCTAGAAACTGCGCCGCAAACCGATTACGACTTGATGCATCCTGAATGGGGCGTGGTTCAGACTACACATGTAGCAAGCAATCGTGGCTATTCAATGCAGAGTAACTCTCGTCAGCAAACAACCATTACCAGCAACTATGGTCGAGGCGTATCAACCAATGATCCGCTAGAAGTTTTCCTCAGACAAAACCGTATCGATTTTGAAGTTTTACCGGGCAATCATGTAATGGTAAAGCTTGAGCAGCACGTGAACTTTAAAACAGGTTCTGCATTCCCTGAGCCTGTTTATAATCAATGGCTAGATACGCTAGGCAGCTATCTTGCTCAACGCCAAGATATTGATGTGGTCATAGAAGGGCATACTGATAATACGGGCACAGATCGAATCAACGATCCGCTTTCAGAGAAGCGCGCAAAAGAAGTGAAGGCTCGATTAGAGAGTAACTATGTGTCGAGTCGCTCCATTTATACTCGTGGCTTTGGCGAATATGTTCCAGCTTGTACCAACGCCTCTGCGCAAGGCAAGGCGTGTAACCGCCGTGTAGAATTGATGCTGATCGTAGCGAAGTAGTCGTTTGAACTTTCGCACCTCATTTGAAACGGCTTATGCCAAATAATAGACATAAAAAATCCCTCACATTTGAGGGGTTTTTTGTATCTAGATTTTGTCGCTTTATTGCTTATGCAAACTGCTTTTCTAAGTAAGTCACGATATCTGAAGATTCGTACATCCACTCAGTTTTGCCGTCTTTTTCGATACGTAGACAAGGCACTTTCACACGACCGCCGCCAGCTTCAAGCTCTGCACGGTGTTGCTCGTTGTTTTTTGCATCACGAAGTTCAAATTGAACCGACTGACGTTTCATCGCGCGGCGCACTTTCACACAAAATGGGCACGCTTCGAATTGGTATAACGTGTGCGTTTTTGCTTGCTCGTTTACTTTGCTTTGCTCTTCTTGAGAACGCTTAACACCACGTGGGCTGAAAACAAAATTCAATAACAAGATGACACGACCTAAGAACCAACGGATAAACTTCATAACTCTCTCTACATATTTAAAATTAGCGTTACAATTTGCAGCATTATATACACAAGTTTTGCCAGATGCTCGCAACAAACCGCTAATATCTATTTTGTCCGTTCGATCGTGTGAGACTTAGCCACATTTAGCCCTAAACGCTTAGACAGTCGAGTCAGGTTTGCTCGGTCTGTTTTCAAAATACGGCCTGCTTGTGCCCAGTTAAAATTGGCATCTTCCAATACCTCAGTAATGATACTGCGTTGAAAATCATCTGTTGCACCGCGCAGCCCTGCAGAAAGATCGATCGTTGGTGTCGATAACGGTGTGTTCTTCACCTGTGTCGTCGCAATTGGCTGGTCTTGGTCGAGTGGACCACAATCTTCCTTGGTAATTGTCACCAGGTTTTTATTCGTGCTACGCGCCAATGCTTTCAATGCTGAACGACTGATCACGTGCTCAAGTTCACGAACGTTACCTGGCCAACCATAACGATTTAGGAAAGAAAGAACGTCAGAGCGGAACTTAACTTGGTTGATACCAAGTTTACGACGTGCTTGTTCTAAGAAGAAACCCGCTAATAGGCTGATGTCGTCACCACGATCTTTTAGTGCAGGTACTGCGATAGGGTACACACTCAGTCGGTGATATAAATCGGCTCTGAATCGCCCGTCTTCAACTTCTTGCTTTAGATCTCGGTTAGTCGCTGCCAATACTCGCACATCAATGGTTTGAATGTTGTCTTGGCCAACAGGTTGAATTTCGTTGTTTTGTAGAGCACGTAGTAGTTTACTTTGCGCGGCCAAAGGCAATTCACCAATCTCATCTAAGAACAGTGTGCCACCATCGGCTAACGCAAACTTACCTAAGCGGTTTTTGTCTGCGCCAGTAAACGCGCCACGAACGTGACCAAATAGTTCACTCTCTACCAAGTTCTCAGGAATAGCAGCACAGTTGACGTAGACCAACGGGTTACGTTTACGTTGCGATTGATGGTGCAGGGTACGAGCAACAAGCTCTTTACCAACACCAGTGTCACCATGAATCAAGATATTAAATTCAGACGGTGCGACAACGGCAATGTCGTTCTTAAGCGCGACCATGGTGTCACTGTTACCAATTAACTCGCCGCCGTCACGTTCCCAGGCTTCTACGTTCAACTCTTCCAGTAATTGCTTTGACTGTTTTGCTTGATGCTCAAGTTGCGAGAAGGTCAGTGCCATCTGCATAGTTGACGCTGCAATAGCTGCCAGCACCTCAAGGTTGCGGGCAGGAATATTCGCAAATACATCTGGTTTTAGGCTGTCCAGGGTTAGCACCCCTAACAATTTGTCACCAAACAGCAGAGGCAAACCCATGCAGGCGTGCATTGGTAGATCGCCGTCATGATCGATCAGTAAGCCATCGAAAGGATCAGGTAGCGAGCTATCAGCATCAAAACGAACAGGAGAGCGTGATGCGCAAATCTCATCAAAACGAGGGTGTTCTGAAATGATAAAGCGACGACCGAATGTATCTCGGCTGAGCCCTTGCATTGCTATAGGTACTAGCGTGTCGCCTTGAAGGCTTAAAAGCGCGACACAATCACACGTTATGGTTTTGCGAATGGCATCGATCAGGCGATTGAAACGATCTTGATCGTTCACACCACTTGCGAGGCCAATGGTCATTTCCATGAGGGTAGATGCGGAGATATCTTGCATAAAAAACTCTAACTGTGTGTGTTTATCTACATAATAGAGTCTTATTGACTTAAAAAAAAGGTCTTTTTGACATTTTTATAAGATGTATTTTGAAAGGGAAACCAGTAATGACGGGGATTGATAAAGTTGGCACTGATTGTGCAAAAGAGACAGCGAAGCCCAATTATAGCGCTGATTAAACAGACTATTCTTGATCTCAATCAATCAGGTGGCATTAATCAGGTTTCGCGATTTTTTGAAATGAAAACGAGTCAAAATAACTCAGTTTCTAAAAATAACTCAGGTTTCAGAAAATCGATAAGTCATTCTTAATTTTTAGTAGTCAAAATGACATATAGGTCATAAGGCTCAGTGTTCGGAGTAAATTCATGCTTAACAATGCACATATCGAAATCATCAAATCTACTATCCCTCTACTTGAGAGCGCAGGCCCAGCTTTAACTCAGCACTTTTATCAACGTATGTTCACACATAACCCTGAGTTAAAAGATATCTTCAATATGACTCACCAAAGAACAGGTCGCCAAGGCGTAGCACTGTTTGAAGCTATCGCGGCTTATGCAAAGAACATTGAAAATCTAGCAGCGCTAACCACAGCAGTTGAACGCATTGCACAGAAACACACAAGCTTTAATATTCAACCAGAGCACTACCAAATTGTTGGTTTGCACCTGATTGAAACACTACGTGAATTAGCTGCTGACGCGTTTACTCCAGAAGTGGAAGAAGCATGGACAGCCGCTTACCTATTCTTAGCTCAAGTATTCATCGATCGTGAAGCTGAACTTTACCTACAGCGTAAGCAAGCTGTTGGTGGTTGGGAAGCAGCGCGTGCGTTTGTGATTGCAGACAAAGTCGAAGAGTCAGCGCTAGTAACAAGCTTCATCTTACAGCCAAAAGACGGCGGTGAAGTTCTGGATTACACACCAGGTCAATACATCGGTATTGAAGTGAAACCTGAAGGCTCTCAATACAGCGAGATTCGTCAATACTCACTGTCTGATAAGCCAAACGGCAAGCAATACCGTATTTCTGTCAAACGTGAGGGACAAGGTCAAGAGACACAAGGCGTTGTATCTAACCACCTACACGATATGGTTGCTGTTGGTGATGAAGTAAATCTTTACGCACCAGCGGGTGACTTCATGTATCAAGAGCGCAGCAAGCCAGTAACACTTATCTCTGCAGGTGTTGGTGTAACGCCGATGCAGTCTATGCTTGAGTTCCTAAATACGGAAGATAAAAACGAGCCAGTACTTTACCTTCACGCTTGTGAGAACGTAGGCCAACACTCTTTCACGACTCGTGTTAAAGACATTGTTGCCAACAAAGGTTGGGAAGCGAAAACGTGGTACATGAACAAAGACGAATCTGCATGTGAAAACACGCATCAAGGCCAAATGGATCTAGCGTCTATCTCAGACACTAAAGGCTTTGAAGAGAGTGACTTCTACATCTGTGGCCCGGTTGGTTTCATGAAGAACATCGTGGAACAACTAGACGCACTTAACGTTGAACGTTCACGCGTGCACTACGAAGTATTCGGCCCTCACGCTAACTTCTAATAGTTCTCGATAGTTCTATTAACACTCGCCTGAACTATTAACGACCTTGCCTATTCAAAAGGCCTCACATTGTGAGGCCTTTTTTGTTTGGAGGAGCGCTGAATCGAGAGGTCTCTAGAAAAGAGGGCTTGAGTTGATTAAGAACGCTTCGTCTTCTTAGACATGTAATCGGAATCAAAAAACTCGGGCCAGTACATTTTCACGTAACCACCTGCAACCCAAATCACTAGAATGGTCGCGATGGTTAGCTCAAAGAAACCAAACTTGTGTAGCCAATACCATTGTGGGTATTCCGCGCCGAAAAATGTGGTTAGACGATGCATGGCAATAGCGCTGATCACGGATGGGAAGGTGACGGCAGCAATTGAAGGTTGGAACTTCAGACGCATTAGGCGGATGTAACACAAGTAGATCAGCAGTGTCATTGTGATGGCAATGCCAGCCAAAGCGCCAGTCAGAATAGGATCTGGATTATCAAAGTTGACCAAGTAAGCGGCTAAAGACAAGTTTACTGGTGCGGCCATGATTGCCAGTGTTGGTCTTGCTCTGCGTGGCAGGTTTCCTTCGAACACCAAGCGGTACAATACCACTGGCAGCATAAGGAAATAGATACCGATACAAGTGGCCGCAAGTGTTTCTGAAAATACCGTATGGCCAAACTGTGTGCCCGCTAAAGAACTGCTGATCAAACCTACCGGATACAGAAACCAACTCGGTACAATGTTTGACATTTTGAAGTTGATGATCTGAAAACCAAAGAACAATACCATCATGGTAAAGTGCAGCAATAGCGCACAGAACCAAACTGGGTAGGCGATGACTGGCGATATCTCGGCTAAGTAGTCGCACAGAATCAGCAAAGCCATGCTCATTGGTGCCATTAAGCTACCCACTAATGGGTGGCGTATGTCATTAAGGAAGGTATTAAAGCTCGTTAGATAACGGAGTAAAACAGGCAGCAATAATAGCGCACCGAATGAAGCGAGGTAGGGACGAATGATCTCACCAATGCCCGGGATATATAGCGCCCAAGCTTGTCCTAGCCCAATAACGCCAAGTGCTAAAGACGCCTGAGATGGCGGCACATTTTTTACTTGGGTTAATCTTCTCCAGTTCAACGACTTGCTCCGACTTAGTTAATTACAGAATATTGGATTATTTGCTTTAGTTAGAGCCTGTAAGTATTTCATCAATAGATTTTGAGGGCACTCAACTAATTTTGAGTGGATGATACCAAGTTTAACGTTTGCTTTTTTGATTTTGATACGGAATCGGGAGATTAAGCACGTTGAATGTGTGCTTTTGTTTCATGAGTCTTTTGTAATTAACGCACTTCCTCTTGTTGAGGCAGGTCTTGTTGTCTTAACTTCTCGTTTTTCAGCGTGCGGTTCAGTAGTTGGCTGTAAATCGGCTGACCCCCTAACATCTGCGCAATGATTACGGCACCTAGACAGGTGATGATCAACGGTAGGATAAGGTAGTAGTTATTGGTCATCTCGATAACCAGTAATATACCCGTAATTGGTGCACGCACGGTTGCAGCAAATAAAGCGCCCATACCTGCAATCGCAAACATGCCCGGCTCGATATTCAGTTCAGGAAAGAATGCCGCGGCGATAAGCCCAAATGCGTAACCAAAGAGTGTGCCGAGTGCAAGCATCGGCGCAAAGATACCGCCCGGAGCACCAGAGCCAAAACAAAGCAAAGTGGTGACAACACGCCCTAGAAAGATCAGTAGCAATATGTTGGTGCTGTAGCTGCCATTAGTGATATTCGGGATGATACCAATACCACCGCCAGTCAATTCCGGGATATAAAGCAGCAACAAGCCAAAACAGCCACCAAGCAGGGTTCCGGTTATCAAGTAGCGTTTGCGGTCGTTCTTATGTATTGCCACAAACATATCTTGCGAAAGTGTTATTAGCTTATTGAAGATCACGCCAAATACGCCGAACAACACGCCAAGTAATAGGAACAACCACAGTGCACTCAGTTCAGGCGGTTGGTATTGAGGCATTGTGATAACGGCAGATTGGCCATTGATCGAACGAAATACAATGTTGGCTGAGATTGCAGAGATGATGACGGCTTTGATTGAAATGAGTGAGTAGCGAAATTGTGGTCGCATCTCTTCAACAACGAACATAATCCCAGCCAATGGAGCATTGAACGCAGCAGCCAAACCGCCAGCCGCACCAGAAGCGAGCAGTGAATGTCGAGTATCGTCATCTTTCACTCGGAATATGTCAGTCACCATACGTCCGATGCTTCCGCCCATTTGCACGGTAGGCCCTTCACGACCTAACACCATGCCAGAGCCTAACGCGCCCATACCACCAAAGAATTTCACAGGAAGTACTCGCCACCAACGAACAGGTCGCATCCCGTCCATCGCGCCTTCTATTTCAGGGATACCTGAGCCGGCAGCTTCTGGAGCGAAACGGTGAACGAGGAAATAGCCAATGAAAGCGAATGCAGCACTAATAAGGAAAGCCGCAAGCCAAAGTGGTAAATAGCTACCGATTTCATCTTTCAGCCAATCGGTACGAGTTTCTGTGATGAAATGAACCGCAACCTCGAAATAGGTGCCCACCACGCCAGCAAGGATACCGACAATGCAAGAAAGGAAAAGTACTGAAGCGGGTGTTTTGTCTCTAGAGAGAAATTGGTTGATAGCATCCCTTGGCATTTTTGCTAAAAGGGATTGCTTAATTCTCTCTCTATTGGTCATTTAAGTTTGGTTCCTGAGTTGATGCGGGGAGGGCCTTAGTAAATTATACGCCTCCTCTGCATATCCTATAGCAGCAAAGATGCAAAGTTGAATTTCATTTATGAAAGAAGTGTATTACATAAATGGAATGTATGGACAATATAGTGTAATCGCCGTCACAGTTTTGATCGATTCTCAGGTAGCAACTTGTATTACGCCAAAAATGAACCATAGTTAAATCGTAAAGCAACATAACGAACCGCAAGGAGAAGTGAGGTTTTACACACAATTTGGATGGATTCAGAAACAAAGTTTTTAGTTCCTCGTTAAATGTTCAGGTCGATATTTAAGGCTTCCTGATTCGCGAACTCACGATTGAGTAACGAGGGTGAGGCGTACTGACAAGTACGCCTTTAGTCCGTCTGGAGCATCCAAAATTCTGCTTTTCACTTCAATTATCTATTTATCTGCTCAAAGTCTTTACACTTCGTTAAGCACTGTATCTCTGTTAATCAGCTTAACCCTCTATTTAGTTAACCCATTCTTCTGCTCGCCAATCTGAGTATAAACAAGCGATTGGGGTCAACTTTTTGGTAATTGAGTATATACTCCCTTAAAAAGGAGAACTGATATGACTAAAAAAGTTCCTACAAACATCATTACGGGTTTCTTGGGTGTTGGTAAAACGACAGCCATTTTGAATCTGCTTAAAAACAAACCTGAGAATGAAAACTGGGCTGTTCTGGTTAATGAGTTCGGTGAGATCGGCATAGATGGCGCATTGATGACGGACCAAGGTGCTTTGATTAAAGAAGTGCCGGGCGGTTGCATGTGTTGTACAGCGGGTGTACCTATGTCTGTAGGTATTAATGCTTTACTTCGCCAAAAGCCAGACCGCTTGTTGATTGAGCCAACAGGCCTTGGTCACCCTAAACAAGTGATTGCGACGCTGACTTCTGAGCAATACACGCCATACGTTGATCTCAAAGCGACGCTTGGTTTGGTTGACCCACGAAATCTATCCAATGAAAAGTACACGTCGAATCAGAATTTCAATGATCAACTAGACAGTGCCGATGTGATTCTTGGTACTAAGGTTGACCTTGTTCATTCTGAAGACATCGATGTGTTTAATGATTGGGTGACGGATCAAACGCCGGCCAAAGTCTTCCATAAGCTAATTCATGATGGTGAAGTGCCATTGGAAGTGTTGGACATTGAAAGAGTGTATGGCAGTGCTTCATCTCATCTTGAAGCGCACCATCACGATCACGCTGACCAAGAACCTCAATTCCAACTTCCTCCCGGTGAAGCTTTCATCCGTAAAGAGAATAAAGGGCAGGGCTACTTTAGTTGTGGTTGGTTGTTTGGAGCAGAGCATAAGTTCGACTTCGATGCGCTATTCTCAATGTTGTCGGATCTAACGGCTGAGCGTGTAAAAGCCGTAGTGAACACCGACCAAGGTTGCTACGCATTTAATGTGGCGAATCAAGTTGTATCTGTGAACGAAATTACGCTTGATGGTTTTGAATCTCGATTGGAAGTGATCGACTCACAACTCATGCCGTGGGGCGATCTCGAGCAGATTCTACTCAAGCTGTGTGGCATCAAATAGCCTCATTTTTGCTGTTTGAACCAATGAACTCGGTGTTTACTTCGTTTAAGGCGGGGTAAACACCAGATTAAATGAGAAAGTTTGCGTTATATCACGATAAATGTGAGATAAATCACTCTAATTACTTTATAGTGCTCGGCTGAAATAAGAATGTAGGCTGTCTGCTTAAGGAACCCGTAACAATGTCATTTTCCTCTCAAGGTTTTGCTCCTGAATTAGTCAAAGCGTTGACTGAGTGTGGTTATGAAAAACTCACTCCAATTCAACAAAAAGCGATTCCAATGGCTCGTAAAGGCCATGATATTTTTGCTACTGCTCAAACCGGTACGGGTAAAACAGCGGCATTTTCATTGCCTGTTATCCAACACCTTTTGAACAGCGGTAAAAAGGCGTCTAGAGGAACGGCTCGCGGCCTTATTCTTGCTCCAACTCGTGAGCTTGCTGCGCAGATCGCTCAAAACATTAAAGACTACGTTAAATACACGGATCTAAGCGTTTCTGCGGTTTACGGTGGTAACAAGATGTCTTCACAAGTTCGTCAACTAGAACTGGGTGTCGATATTCTGGTTGCAACGCCTGGCCGTTTAGAAGAGCACTTAGAAGCGGGTAACGTGTCTATTGCTAACCTAGAATTCTTAGTATTTGATGAAGCTGACCGTATCCTTGATATGGGCTTTATCAATGCCGTTCGCAAGATCATGTTGGATGTTGAGACCTCTCCACAAATCATGATGTTCTCAGCGACGACTTCAACTCAGTTAAACCAATTGTCTGTTGATATTCTACGTAAACCAAAACGTATCAGTGTTGAGCGTGAAAACTCAACGGCTGCAACTGTTGGTCACGTGGTTTACCCAGTGGATCAAGAACGTAAAACTGAACTGCTTTCTGAGCTTATTGGCCGTAAAAACTGGCGCCAAGTGCTTGTGTTCGTGAACTACAAAGAAACAGCGAACGATGTCGTTAAAGAGCTTAAGCTAGACGGTATTAAAGCGGTACTTTGTCACGGTGATAAAGCGCAAAGCGCTCGTCGTCGTGCTTTAGACGATTTTAAAGAAGGCAGAGCGCGTGTAATGGTAGCAACAGACGTTGCGGCTCGTGGTCTTGATATCGAAGACTTACCACACGTAATTAACTACGATATGCCTTTCCTTGCGGAAGATTACGTTCACCGTATTGGTCGTACAGGTCGTGCTGGTAAACAAGGTCATGCAATCTCTTTCGTTAACCGTGAAGAAGAACTGACTGTTGTTCAAGTAGAAAAACTGATTCAACAGCGTATTCGCCGTGTCGAACAACCGGGTTATGAACCGAAGAAACGTGATGCTTACATCGAGAAGCTGAACACTAAGTCGGCTTACAAAAACCGCCAAGGTCGTAAGAACAACGCGAACGAAGAGCCTCAAGATCAAGCAAGCGCAGAACGCCGTTTGACTATGATGAAGCGAATTAAAAACCGTCGTAAGTAAAATTACGGTTGGTACTGAAAAAGAGCCACTGTATTGTGGCTCTTTTTCGTTGTGTCGCTAAATACAAGGTCGCTCCTTACAAAGACAACTCAACAAGCTGAACACTCAAATAAAAATAAGTCGATAAGGTAATAATATGGATAGCGCGCTACTTTGGGCTTTTATTCCCACGTTTTTCTTTGTATCAATCACGCCCGGCATGTGTATGACCTTGGCGTTAACACTGGGCATGAGCATCGGTTACAAGCGTACATTATGGATGATGGTCGGTGAGCTGGCTGGCGTCGCGGTAGTTTCAGTGGCCGCAGTACTAGGTATCGCGTCTATTATGCTGAATTACCCATGGCTATTTACAGGCTTCAAGTTTGTGGGTGCAGGGTACTTGTTCTACTTGGGTGTTCAGATGTGGCGTTCAAGAGGAAAACTAGCGATCAGTACTGATAATCAAACAACCAAAGTCAGCAATGATTGGGACTTGGTGGTTCAAGGCTTTGTTACTGCGATTGCAAACCCGAAAGGCTGGGCGTTTATGATTTCTCTGCTGCCTCCTTTTATCAACAGCAGTAAAGATTTAGCACCTCAGTTGATGATTCTGGTTTCTATTATCTTAGCTTCTGAATTTGTTTGCATGACTCTGTACGCGACAGGTGGAAAGAGCTTAAAACATATGCTGGGCAAAGCCGATAACGTTAAGTTAATGAACCGCATTGCGGGCACCTTGATGATGGGCGTAGGTGCGTGGTTGTTCGTGAGTTAACTGTGATTAACGGTATTGCGATTAACGAAAACGGGTAGAGAGATCCCCGACTCAGTCGTTCCTCCTTCTCGAGGATGACGATGAGCTCAAGGGCTAGGACTCTTGTTTCAACCGAAGATTGATAGAATAGAAAAAGAGCGATAGGGCAGTTAACCTTATCGCTCTTTTTGATTTTACATAGCTAGATGTTAGAAATATTTCCGATCTTAGCCAGATCTACCGATTAAACCGCTATTTCACCGCCGTCTTCACGACGAATCACAACGGTAGATGCTCGTGGGCGAACATTGCTTTGAGTTTGAGCTGTTGCATCTTCAGACGATGGCCAGTTTGCAGGGTGTTGGATGTTCACAAACAGTGATTTGAAGTCTGGGCTTATGGTAAAGCCAGTCACTTCACAACCGTTTGGACCCACAAAGAAGCGTTTAAGCTGTGCCTGGTTGTTTGCATCAATCACCGCGCTGTTGCCTTTGTCGTCCGTTAACTGAGATGGAACTACTGCCAGCATTTGGTCGTTGGTGTACCCAGTAACTTCGTCTGCACCGTTATCTGTCTGAATCCACAAAATGCCACGAGCATCAAACGCTAAGCCGTCAGGGCTCGCGAATTGGTTCATGTCTGTTAGTCCTGAGCGGTTGATAGATTTATCTTCCACTGCTGGAGAGCCGAATACAAAGATATCCCAATCGAATTCGCCAGCCGTTTTACCTTCATCCCAGCGGATAACATGACCAAACTTGTTGTTTACGCGAGGGTTCGCTGAATTGGCTTCTTTGCGCTTATTGTTGTTCGTTAGCGTTAAGTAAGCCGTACCTGTCATTGGGTCTACAGAGCACCATTCAGGACGATCCATTGGCGTTGCGCCTACAAGGTCGGCTGCGCCTGCGGTATTAACGATAAGTGCGGCTTGAGAGTCATATGAATCACCTAGCTGGCCGCCGTTTGTGGTTTTGCTGCTGAGTGTTAATGGTAACCATGTACCTGAACCGTCGTCGTTGAACTTAGCGACGTAAAGCGTGCCTTTGTCCATGTATTTGTCGCCCGCGCTTAGGCGGTTACTTGGCTCAGCGTCACGCGGGTCCCATTTTGCTTCAGAAACAAATTTGTAGAGGTATTCGAAACGAGAATCGTGGCCAGAGTAGAATACGATCGGTTCTCCTTCGGTCAACTTACCGAATGTACAGCCTTCGTGACGGAAACAACCCAGTGCAGAACGTTTTTTAGCGCGAGAGTTTGCTGTGTATGGGTCGATTTCAACAATGTAGCCGTGACCGTGTGCTTCATTACGGTAATCGTCCATTGGTGAATCAGCGGTTGGTGTTACATCAAAACGTGCGAACTCATCCAAGCGTTCTTGTTTGTCACCAGAAAGCGTGTCCCAACCGTAGCGAGTTTTGTCTGTAGCGATGCCGATACGCTCTTGAGCTGGTGTTGTTGTACCTTTATTGACGAAGTAACCTGGCCAGTTCTCTTCACAAGTTAGGTAAGTGCCCCAAGGTGTGTAGCCGTTGCCACAGTTATTCAATGTGCCACGAGCTTGGCTACCGTCTTGTGAAAATTTAGTTTTGGCAAACTCACTGTGAGCGACAGGTCCAGAAAGATCCATTACGGTTGCGCCTGTGTAGCGGCGGTTAAGTGGGTCGTTATCGACCATTACCCATTGATTACCCTCAAGCTTCACGCGAACAACACTCACGCCGTGTGCGTTGATCTCTTTGCGTACTTCATCAATGTTAGGACGAGCGCCTTCATTATATGTAGGACCATTAGCGTGCAGGGCTTTTTGGTCAATGTATTCGTGGTTGATCACCAACAAACCATCATTGCTGTTGCCGTCGAGTGGGAAGAAGTGCATGCCATCGTGGTGCATTCCCAGTGCGTTGGCTTGGTCTTGTGCGTTGTTTGTACCGTCTTTTAACCAAGCATTACCTTGCTTGTTAAGTGGCGTACCCCAAGGAACAAGCACTTGTGCTGTGTAACCTTTCGGTACGACAACACTGTCAGTCAATGAGCCTTTAACCGATTCAAACGCTAGAGTCGCGGTGCTTTTCTGCGCGCCTGTTGCTTGCATTGTTGCGGCGTTAGCTGTGCTGTGACCCGCTAAACCAAACGCGCCAAAAGCGGTCATTGCACTGATGCCTAAACCGCCTTTTAATACATTTCTTCTTGAAAGGTTTGCATCTAGAACTTCTTCGAAGGGTTTGTTTTTACTCTTGTTAAAACGAGTGCTATCAAATGTTTCCTTGCTCATCGCGACTGCTTCCTATTGGCTGACTTTATTATTCGTTATTTATGACTTACCCGCCTACTAGGGCGTGTTGACCTTTTGCGGTTAAATTTTGTTCGAGATAAAAGCGTTTTAATCGCGGCGAGGGGGAAGTAGCCTAGTCATTCTAAGCAAATCCTCCTCAACAAAGAGTAAAACGCTTTTAGCCGAACCCTTCGGGCAGCGTTTGCTGGTGATTTCTACTGCGTTATCGGCTTCTCATGTAGGCTAGCTACACATCGAAGCCTCTGCCTTGTATAAATACCCAGCAACTCGCTGCAAAAATCAGCTCAAAAGATCAACACGCCCTAATTAATTGGTTAATAACTTGGGTAAATGTGTGACCAATCGTGAAGCAGTTAAGTGACAGATTTTTATAGTTTTCATTAAGCTTTTGTTTCTGTAGCACGATTTTTGCCATAACACTTCTCATGCAAGACAAAACACTTGGGGATTGGGTTAGAACTGTGTATAAATGCTTAATCAAATGAAAAGAGAGACAGTTATGAAATTAGATAAAATCGAAAACAAAAATCGTCGCCTACGCAAAAAGCTATACCTAGGTGAATTCGCGATTCTGGGTTTTGAAGTAAGCTGCAAGACATCGATTACTGATTTTGATCAATACGATGTGTTCATTGACGAGTTCATCGATTTCATCGACAGCATCGGTCTGTGCTTTGGTGGCGGTGGTCTTGAGCTGTTTGAAGGTTTCTTATGCTCTATTGAGCGCTACCGTTCAGTGACAGAAGCAGAGCAACTGCAAGTTGCACAATGGCTTGAAGCGCGTGCTGAAGTAACGAAAGTTGAAGTAAGCGAGCTTATTGACGCAAACTACGCGTTCTAAATTGATGTTGTACTGTTAGCTTTGCTTAGAGGCCTATACGGCTTTTAGAACGAGCAACAATACACAAAAACAGAGGCCGAATCGGTATATCGATTCGGCCTTTTTGCGTTTTCTTCCTTTCATATTCTTTTTTTATGTTTCCCTTTTGTTTTGTGAGGCGACTAATTTCTCTCAAATATCAGCGCTCTATGGCTACTTATCTGGGCTGTAATAAGTTTGGATAAACTTGTGAGACTTTTATGAGAATTCAATGAAGTTGCTGATAGATTTGATCGCCATTCTTAGAGTCAACAACACCACAGTTCGTGGTTGACTAGATAACATGTATTTAAATGTTATCCATTCGTCGGTCTCGAAAGGACTCAATAAAGGATGGAATCAAAATGAATAAACGTACTCAAATCAGCTTAGTGATTGGCTCAGCGATGTTCGCTTTTGGGGCTGTTCAAGCTCAGGCAGCCCAGCTTGAGGTGACTGTCACCAATGCCACAAAAGGGATCTACTTTACGCCAATCTTGGCTGCGGCTCATGATTCAAGCTTGTTCATGTTTAGAACGGGGGAGGCAGCTTCTGCTGAGTTGGAATCCATGGCGGAAGGTGGCGATATTTCAGGTCTATCTAGTGTTATTGCTAACGCGGGCGGCGTGGTGGTTGAGAATCCAGCAGCCGGAATTCTCAATCCAGGCGTCGCAACTACGTTTGATATCGATACGGGTGATTTAGCTTACTTGTCACTCGGCGCGATGTTGTTGCCGACCAATGATGGCTTTGTTGGATTAGACAGTTGGAAGATCCCAACTCAAGCGGGCACCTACAAAGCCACACTCAATGGTTATGACGCAGGTACAGAAGCCAATGATGAGTTGGCAGGCAGTATGCCAAATCCTCCCTTTATTACCTTTGGTGCTGGTGGTACTGGTGTAGAGACTGCCGTGTCTAACACTAAGGTTCATATTCATCCGGGTAACATTGGTGATAGTGACGCGGCGGGCGGTATAAGTGACCTCGATAGCAGTAGTCATCGTTGGTTAAACCCTGTTGCAACTATCACCATTGTTGTGAAGTAAGGGGGATGTATGAAAGCTAGAATTCTATTTATCGCTGCCTCTGTTGCCGTGTTAGCCGGTTGTCCTGATGATGACGATTATTACTATCGCTATGATGTGAGTGTTACTAACCTCACGCCCAACCAACCTATGTCGCCACTTACAGTGCTGACGCACAACACCAGTTTTGATCTGTTTGAAATCGGGCAAAGTGCTTCCGTTGACCTTGAATACTTAGCTGAAGGCGGCAGCAATGCTGAACTTATCGCGCTTAGAGACAGCGACGCTAATGTCTATCAAGGCATCTCGGGCAATGGGCTAATTCTTTCGGGTGAGCAAGACACGGTGTCTATTCGTGTCGACCCAAATCAAGAGGAATATATCTCAGTTGCCTCTATGTTGGTGAACACCAATGATGCGTTTGTTGGTGAATCTGGTTTATCGCTGAAATCTTTGGCGGTGGGCGACACGTTCGTTATGAACATGAATGTGTGGGATTCAGGAACTGAGCTCAACGATGAGCTTGCTGCAACCATTCCGGGACCAGCAGGCGGTGGTGAGGGCTTTAATACCACACGAGACGACACCGATGTAGTGAGTTTTCATCCTGGTGTCATTAGCCAAGATGATGGTCTTGCGACCTCCGTATTAAGTGGCAACCATCGTTTCCTTAACCCCGGTGCGCGAATTACCATCACTCGCACTGAGTAACTAGTTGAACACACGATGAAAGAATTCCTGCTCTGTTCCGGTCAATTGAAAAGTGGGCAGACTCAGAATAGAGCAGGGATAATGAATAGTGCTGCGGTAAATTTGATGGCAAACATATTGCTGGTCGAAGACGACGATGATTTGGCCGAGCTGGTGCAGATGCACCTCAAGTTCCAAGGGCATGATGTTGTAAGAACCAATTCAATTGAAAAGGCTCAAGCGTTATATCAGGGAAGCCAGTTTGATTTGATCGTGCTTGATCGAGGCTTACCTGATGGCGACGGTCTTGATTTCTGTCGATTGCTACGTCAGCAAGAAGACTGGGCGCCTGTGTTGATGCTTACAGCTAGAGACACTGAGCTAGATAAGGTCTTAGGCTTAGAAGCAGGGGTCGATGACTACATTACCAAGCCTTTCAGCGTTCTTGAGTTTCAAGCTCGAGTAAGGAATATACTGCGTCGCTTAAGTCACTCTGAAGCAATAGTGAAAGATCCGCAGTCAACCGAATCCGTAATGAGTTTTGGCAGGCTTACCATTCAACCTGAGCGTCATCAGGTTTCATTAAATAATCAAGATGTCCCACTTACCGCAACCGAGTTTACGTTACTTCACTTTTTAGCTACCCGACCGGGGCGCGTCTATAGCAAAGACGAGCTGCTCAATCACGTTTGGAATACCGATCATTCTGGGTATCACCACACGGTGTGTAGCACCGTTAACCGTTTGAGAACTAAGTTGGCCGTGCCGAATAGCGACGATGACTTCATCAAAACCGTGTGGGGTGTGGGCTATAAGTTCGAATCGAAAGTTTAGGGTTATGTGTCGCATCTTAAGCTTAAGAGGCATCGAGGAGAGAGCATGAGTTTCAAATCGCGTTTAGTGCTGTTTACCAGTTTGTGGTTTCTGCTCGTGAGTGTGGTTATCGCCTATACCTATCATTGGCAAAAAGAGACTATAGAACAAAGAACTAAGCAGAGCTTACATAAAGATCTCGCGCAGCACATGCGTGATGATAATCCTCTGATGATTGGCACGGACTACAACCCGAAAGCACTCAAATCCATATTTCATACCTTGATGTTGATTGGTCCCGATTTCGACATCTACTTTCTCGACAGTCAGGGCAATATCACGACACACGCCGCACCAGAGGGCACTGTGTTGGCAAACCAGATAGACTTAGCACCCATTAAACAATTCTTAAATGACGAGCCTTATCCGATTCTGGGTGAAGACCCGATCAACCCTGAATCTCGTAAGGTATTCTCTGTTGCTGCGATTGAAGAGTTGGGTTCTACGGTGGGGTATCTGTATGTGTTGATTGGCAGTAACCGCCATACCGTCATTGCCAATTCACAAGTCGATACGCCTTATATGGCGCTAGCCGGGCTTATGCTGATCTCTATCTTAGGCTTTGCGATTGGCGCTTACCTGCTCGTAAAACGTAGCCTGTTGAACCCTATTGAAGAGGTTACCAATAAGCTACAACAGCAAGCAGAGCAAGATTTCCGCCTCGACCCCAACTTCATACATCAAGTACCGGAGTTGGTGCCGATCGCACGCTCTTATCAGTTGATGGCGAAACACATTCAGCAGCAATTCTTACAGCTTGAGTATCAGTCTTCACATCGTAGACAAAGTTTATTGCAACTGAGCCATGATTTGAAAACACCGTTATCAAGTGTGTTGGGTTACTTAGAAACATGGAAGATCCAAAACCCTCAATCGGATTCACTGATTGATGTCGCGTATCGCAATGGTAATAAACTGTCTGAACAATTGCATTCACTGCTCGACAGTGCCAAACATGACAATCCTGTCCCTACCTATCGATACGCATCGATAGATTTGAATGGGTTGCTTAGCGAGTGCTTAGAAACGATTCAGAGTCAGTACCGCCATAAAGATGTCGAACTTAAGGTTGATATACCTGATGGAGTAAAAGCAGCTGGTGACAATGACTTGCTTGAAAGGTTGATTTTGAACTTACTAGACAATGCGTTGAGGCATAGCCCAACTGGAACAGTAGTTTCACTGAGTGTTGATTTAGAACCGGATTCGAAGCGGGTGAAGGTGGTGATTCAAAATGAGGTGGAGCAGGAAGCACCGAATGGTTCATTGGGAATAGGAACCAAGATCGCGCAGTCTATACTGATGTTGCATCACAGTGTGCTAGAAACAACAAAGGCAGAGAACTCATTTCAGCAAAGCTTTTACTTGCCTTCGGTATAGTTCTGTCTGCCTTTGGTTTAGCTTGGTGTGTATTTACGTAGAAGCAACGTTAAGCGTCTTTGCTGCCTTCGTTACCTTCGTTCACTTTTGCATAGAAGTGAAGTAGCTCAGTTAATTCTTTAACCCAACCAAATGCATCTTTAGGTGCATTCTTTAAAATCTTTTCTACTTTCTCACAGTGCACTTCGATTGCGATTGCTTCTTCAAGGTTGAAAGAAATTGAGTAGAAGTGCCAAAGCAGTAAGCGAGTCATTCGCTCGATGTTCTGTTGCGAGTTATCCGACTCTGAGAAGGCTAGGTTCACTTCACCAAGCGCGATAGCTGTCATTCGAAGCATTGCGTCAAATTTCGCTGATTGCATGCGTTCTTCGCTGGTGACTTCTTCTTGTTCAAACGTGAACAATTCTGTCATTGCGTCTTCAGGAACAAGGCGATGGATCATTCTTAAACTAAATTCTTCTAGTTCATGACGAGGCATGGTGATTAAACAATTTAAGGTGTAGTCGCGTTGCATGGTGTTCTCTTGAATCAGCAAAAAGGTCGGACAGTTTAATGGAGAAGCGAGCTTAGAAAAAGCAGATTTTAGATAAGCCTACCTTTGCAGACTTATCTGGATGCCGCATACCTGAAAACTAGCGAAAATGGTGAATATAAAAAGCGTTACGCTTTACTATGACTTGGCGGTTGGTATTGCATGGACTGGTCGTTTCTCATAAAAATGTTGCTCGCAACCAAACTGCCAATGCAAATCGAACCAAGGGCGAGCCAAGTCATCGCATCGGGAATCTCGTTAAAAAGCGGGATGGCTAACAAGGTTGCTACTGCGGGGGTTGCACTGCCAAAGGCGGCAGAACGTTCAGCCCCTAAGGTATTGACCGCATAAAGGTAAGTGAACGCCGCTATTAAACCCGCCCCAACGCCTTGCACAGCTGAATGAACGGCAAGCTCTGTGTAGGGCCAATTAGCTATAGGTGTATCCATTAGATGGCTTGGGAGTGTTCCGGTCAGGATTAGGACGAGTAACAGCAAAGTAGAGCAGAGCGAAATAAAACCGGCACTGACTAACGCATTAAGATTAGCGACACGGGCAGATATGGTAAACGTTGCCCACATTAAGCTTCCGCATAAAAACAACAAATGGCCTTTGGTGTACTCAAAGTTGAAGCTGCTTAAGCTACTTCCCAAAAACAACACAATACCGAGCAAGACCAAACCTAAACCGACAACACGGTGTCGGCTGAGCGGCTGCTTAAAAAAGAGTACGGCAATTCCTGTTACGAAAAGAGGGAGCGTGCCCGGAACAAGAGCACTGCCATGTGATACCGGAACAAACTGCATGGCCGTTCCTGCAACAAGCAGATAAGGCAATCCGCTACCGACAAACATACCCGTTAGATACCGTTTAGGGACTTCAGCAATCACGCTGCGTGCTTTCCATATCAGAGGCAATAAAACCAAAGCCGGTATGAGAAATCTTGTGAGAGCGATATCTGCAGGTGTTAAATCTGAATTTGCGCCGCCTTTAAGAGAAAGGAAAAAACTCGCCCAAATGAGCAGAGTGATGGTAATTGATAGATAGCCAAGATTCATAATAAACAATGAAAGTGAATGATGACTAATTATGGAGGAGAGCTCGTGCCTTAAGTTGGCAAGTTTCGTTCTAACTTGACCTATCATTGCGGATTTCTGCTAACATTCTTTCAATTGTTAACGAATTTAACTAATGAATGGCTTTCACTATGGACAGAATTGATAGACATCTTCTCGAGTTGCTGCAAAAGGACGGTAGATTGACCACGGCAGAGTTAGCTGATGAAGTAGGCTTATCCCCGTCACCTTGTGCTAGACGTATCAAAAGGCTTGAAGAAAAAGGCATTATCGACAGTTACCGCGTGAGCTTATCGCGAGAGAAGGTGGGTGTGGCGATGAGTGTGTTTGTCGAAGTGAGCCTAAACAACCACCAAGAAGTGTCGATCGATAAGTTCGAGGGCGCGATTGTCGAGATGGAGGAGGTGATCAGCTGTCATGTGGTGTCTGGCGCTTATGATTATCTGTTAGAAGTCGTTAGCCCGAACTTGATGGCCTACGAGGCATTTACAAGAAAACTTCAAAGGCTCTCTAACGTGAAAGACATTCATACTCACCTTGCGATAAGACAAGTAAAAGGTAATGCGCCACTGCCAATTTATACCGATTAAACCAAAATAAGAGCAGTAACGCGGCGGTAAAGTGAGCTGAAAACGAAATGGTTTGATCTTTAAAGAAGAGCGAGAAAGTTACCAAACATCTCTCACAGGATGACAAACTCACGGCAATAAAAAACGGAGAACCTCGTGAAAGGTACTCCGTATATGTAGGTGCAAAACTTAGTGATACTTAAAGTTAGAGATTGAACAATCCCCAGTTTGTGCATTAATTCTGAATGAAAAAGCATGTGAATGGTAATCCACACCATCATTCCAAATTGTTTCTCCAAATATCTTACATAGCTCTAGCTCACTTACTGAACCGAACTCTTCCATGTGTTTAGCTACAGATAAAAGTTTACCTCTTATCTCTGCAGTCCATTCCGTGTTACTCAAGCAGTTGAAAGCCATAGTCTTTTGCATATTACCTAGCCAAAATGTTTCTTGTTATTAAGTTATATGAAGATTCATGATAACAATTTTCTGGCGTTTGTAAATCTATTTTGTGATGAATATCTCACATACTCGCTTGCATTGGTCGGAAATTGAACTTTATTGTTGATAGTTAGCACATTAGTTTTACAACTTATTGATAAATCTTTGATTAGCGAGCTCTTAGAATAGTATGAAGTGGGTAGAGCATATTAATCGGAAAAGTCCAGTCAAACAGTGAGGTGATCTAATGGCTTCTTCAGTTTGATACATCGCTTATTGGTTGGTTTGTGTGGCGTGCTTCATCAATCATCGTAGCTTCTCTACGGTATATTGACGACAGCTGCCGGAATTTTTCACTGAGTGTATGGAGATCTCGGGAGAGTGATTGTGAGCTTTGTACGTGCACTTGTGCACTTTCTGTTTGTCTCGGTAGTTTTGCTCTAGCACAATGTTTAGCGACGGCTTGCCAAGAGTGTGTGAGAGACTCAGCTCCATCTAACTCGGTAGACACAACGTATGCCTGTTTTAATAGAACCTCAGAGACATCGTAAGCGGTATTCATATGACTATTGAGCTGTACATTAAACCTTTGCTCGTACTTTGCCCAAAGCTCAACGATCTGCTTTTTGGTGAAATGTTTGGATAACAGCGTTTGTGACTTGTAGGTTGAGAGAACTTGGTTGAATTCTTTGGTGTATTGGTTGTAACGTCCTTCAAATGAGAGCTGGCGATCCAGCAGTAGTTGCCAGTTTTCACTGCTACATTGGTTTGCTAGCACGACATTAGCACTCAAAGGTACACACACAATGATAACCTTCACCCAAAAACTCATGACTTTCCTCTACTTACCGCGTTCTCTATAGAGAGTATAGATGAGCAGCAGCATGAGTTGATGTACACTTGAAAGATACCTAAAACGGAAGAGCTGGTGGATTTGATGAAAAAAGCGCTGATCGCTTTACTTGTGTTGTTAATATTGGGCGGAGGAGGAGCTGCGTATTACTTCTTGGTCATGAATAAAGACCCAATTCCACCAGAGAAAATGGAAGAGCCAGCTGTAGAAGTTACTCAGCAGTCAGAATTCGACCTGGCACCCATCATGGATCTGCAGCCTGAACCAGAACAGACGGAATTTTACGTTTTGGATAGAAAGCTTGAAGTGGTAGAGCAACCTGAAATTGATGGGTTGATAACAGATTATCTCTACAAAGGTGAAAAAGTCGAAGTATTAGAGAAACAAGGCGAATGGGCTCGTATCTCTGATTATATTGTTCTCAAAGAAGGTGGCCCGCAGACAGCTGAATGGGTGTCTATGTCAGGTCTATCTAATGATGAAGTGATTATCTCAGAAAAAGAAAACAAAGAGATATTAGATTCCTATTTGGTTAAGTCTGATGACCTCAAGATCCATCAAGAGAAATTCCGTAATTCGGTGGCTAAACTGATCTCTGAAGGGGAGTGTGCCCCAAGTGATTTTGAAGAACTCGGCGGATGGGTGAAATCGGTTAAGTACAGCAATCGAGATGTTTATTTTATTTATTGTGGCGGGTTGTCCATTGAAAACAAAATTTATCTTGATGTAAATACAAATGAAATATTTACGAAGTAGCAACCCACGCTCTATTTATTAATGATTTTAATTAAGCCCACTCATAGATTGAGTGGGCTTTTTTTTGCCTATCCATAATGTTCAGTTTTCCAATTCAGAACGTTAATTATATTGAAGTTCATATAGAATGATAATGAACCATTTATTAATGGATAATAAGATTTTTGTTATTATTTCCATGGTCAATCATTTCAAATTCTCACTTTGCATTCTTCTTGAAACAAGCTAAAAAATATAGGTTTATCTCCTATTAACAATGACTTACCTACTTGGTGATAAAGTTAAAATTAAATAAATCCTAATGATATCAGCACCTTGCATTGGTTTACATGTTCGCAACATTTCATTGATTTTGAGAGGGAAGTCAAGTTTTCAATCATAAGATATAAATATTTCCCATTTGTAATAATATTTTTTGATTTTGAGTTGTAGGGTTTAATTAAAGCAAAACGTAAAGTTTAATTATCAACTAAGACATTATCTTATTAACATCATTGTTATTTAATTGCTTGTAAGGGATGGAACCATTAATGAAAAAACTTGCTTTAATTACAGGGTCAAAAGGCGGTATCGGCTCAGCAATTTCCTCTAAATTAGTTGCAGACGGCTATCGTGTTATCGCGACTTATTTTACTGGAAACTACCAATGTGCATTGGATTGGTTTAATGAAAAACAATTCACCGAAGACCAAGTGAGATTGTTTGAATTAGATGTTACTAATACCGCGGAATGTGCGCTGAGCTTAAGCAAGTTGTTAGAAGAAGAAGGCACGGTGGATGTGCTAGTCAATAACGCAGGTATTACACGTGATAGCGTATTTAAAAAGATGGATGCCGAAGCGTGGAAAGAGGTTATCGAAACGAACTTAAACAGTTTGTTCAACGTGACTCAACCTCTGTTCGCTCCTATGTGTGAAAAGGGTAACTGCCGAGTCATCAATATATCTTCAGTAAATGGTCTTAAAGGTCAATTCGGACAAACTAATTACTCGGCAGCGAAAGCTGGAATGATTGGGTTCTCTAAAGCTTTGGCAGCGGAAGGTGCTCGTAGCGGTGTGACAGTGAACGTGATTGCCCCTGGTTACACTGCAACGCCAATGGTTGAGCAAATGAAACCTGAAGTACTGGATTCAATCAAGAACCAAATCCCGATGAAACGCTTAGCAACACCTGTTGAAATTGCAGATGCAGTGGGTTTTTTAGCGAGTGAATCTGGCGCGTACATTACAGGCGAGACATTGTCTGTGAATGGCGGCTTGTACATGCACTAATGGCGAAACTGACAGGAATTGAATAATGGAAAAAGTATTTATTGTTGCAGCGAAACGCACACCAATTGGTTCATTTACGGGTTCATTGAAAAACGTTAACGCAGGTGAATTGGCTGGTGTAGCGATCAAAGGTGCTCTAGATTCAGTAGACCTTCCCCTAGATGTCATTGATGAAGTGATTGTCGGTAACGTGATTTCTGCTGGTCAAGGTATGGGCGTTGCGCGTCAGGCTTCCATCTATGCGGGGCTTCCTGAGGAAACACCAGCATACGGTGTGAACATGATTTGCGGCAGCGGCATGAAATCAGTGATGGACGCCGCGGCGCACATCAAAGCACAAGATGCTGAATTGGTTATTGCTGCTGGCGTTGAAGTGATGTCCCAAATTCCTTTTGTGGTTCCAGCGAGCGTTCGTAATGGTCACAAAATGGGTGACATCTCAATGAAAGACTTACTGGTTGGTGATGGCTTAACCGATGCGTTTAATCACTACCACATGGGCATGACCGCTGAAAATATCGCGAATACGTTGAATATTTCTCGCCTTGCTCAAGATAACTATGCCCTAGAAAGCCAACAGAAAGCAGTCGCGGCGATTGAAGCAGGTAAGTTTAACGATCAAATTGTGCCTGTAGCAGTTAAGCAGCGTCGACAAACTGTCACTTTTGATACCGATGAGTACCCGAAGTCAGATGCAACCTTCGAAGGTCTACAAAAGCTTCGTCCTGCCTTTGACCGTGAAGGAACAGTCACGGCTGGTAACGCTTCGGGCATCAATGATGGCGCGAGTGCAATCATCTTAGCGTCTGAATCTGCGGTAGCGAAACATGGTCTAACACCTTTAGTGGAACTGACCAGTTACGCACAGTCTGGTCTGGACCCAAAGATCATGGGTTTAGGACCCGTAGAAGCTGTTTCGAAAACGCTTGATAAGGCGAATCTAACTCTAGAAGAAGTAGATTTGTTTGAATTGAATGAAGCGTTTGCAGCTCAAGCTCTTGGCGTGATGTACCAATTGTCAGAGCAGCATGATTTACCGCTTGATGCGTTCAAACCAAAGGTCAACGTGAATGGTGGTGCAATCGCGCTTGGCCATCCTTTAGGTGCTTCAGGCAATCGAATCATTGTTTCACTCATCCATGAAATGCTTGAACAGAAAACGACTTATGGCGTTGCTTCACTCTGTGTGGGTGGAGGAATGGGAACCGCTGTTTTGCTAAAAGGTATGGAAGGTTAGAACCTGACATATCGGTGGCAAGCTTAAAAAGATCGATTCAGCTTTGCAAAGCATCGTGAGTTAGTCGATAAGCGTCGGCTGAATCGATAGTGACACAAATTTATTAAACTATGTATTCATCAGGAGTTATTTATGTACACGGATATTTTCAAAACAATTACTGACCAAACTGAAAAGCAATTTGAACCGTACTTAAAGTTCAACAAGTTGGTTGCAAAGAACGTCCAAACGATGACAGAGCTGCAAATGAATGCTATGCAGACTTACACGGACATGGGGCTTGCGCAAATGAAAGCAGTGACTGAAATCAAAGACGTGACTAGCCTAACGGCTTTCAACAGCCAGCAACTAGCAGCGCTAACTCAGCTGTCTCAACAGATGATGAGTGACAGTGCTAAGCTTCAAGCTGCGGCAAAAGAGTTCAAAGAAGATGTTGAAACACTAACAACTGAAAACTTGAAAACAGTTACACCTGCATAAATAAAATCGCCATCGAGTTAGCACTGTGTTTACTGTGAGGCTCGGTGGCGATTTTCCGATTATTGGAGTCATGTTATGTTTCAACACTTCTTTTCGGACTATCTTGTTAAACTTCAACAAACGAACCAGCAATGGTGGGAAAACTTTGAACAAAACAAGGAAGCCGCGCAATCTCCCCTCAATCAAGCGATGCAAGAATTGAACTTTGATGATGCATCAAAAATCTTCGAGCAAGCCGCCAACCAACCCGCCGTTCTACTTCAGCTACAATCTCAATGGTGGGAACAACAACTTAAGATCTGGCAGAATGCCGCGCTGATGGGCAACACCGAAAGTGTTATTTCAGAAGGTCGCAGCGACAAGCGCTTTATTGATGAAGCGTGGAAAAACGACCCATTCTACAGCTTTATCAAGCAATCTTATTTGCTATTCAGCAAAAGCTACATTGACACCATCAATTCTATCGAAGGCATCGACGAGAAAACCAAAGAGCGTGTGGCGTTCTTTTCACGTCAGGCAATCAATGCTCTCTCTCCAAGCAACTTCATTGCGACTAACCCAGAGTTGATGAAACTAACGCTCGAGCGAAATGGTGAAAACCTGCTTGATGGATTAGAGCAGTTACAAGCAGACGTTGAAGCGAGTGCTGATATCCTCAAGATCCGTATGACTAACAATAACGCTTTCCGATTAGGTGTTGATGTTGCTAACACGGAAGGTGATGTTGTCTTTCAAAACGAGTTGTTTGAACTGATTCAATACTATCCCAAGACACCGCAGGTCAATGCGACGCCTTTGCTGATCGTCCCGCCGTTTATAAACAAGTACTACATTCTTGACCTTCGTGAGAAGAACTCGATGGTGCGCTGGTTGCTAGAGCAAGGACATAGCGTATTCATGATGTCTTGGCGTAATCCGAGCGAGGCGCAGAAAGACCAAGAGTTCGGTGACTATGTCACGGAAGGTGTAGTGAAAGCGGTTGCGGCGATTGAAGACATCACAGGTAAAGAGCAGATTAACGCAGCAGGTTACTGTATCGGTGGTACGGTATTAGCCTCTACGGTTGCTTACTATGCTGCGAAGCGCATGAAGAAACGCATTAAAACCGCGACCTTCTTTACAACCTTGTTGGATTTCTCGCAGCCGGGTGAGGTTGGCGCGTATATCAACGAAACGATCATTAACGCGATTGAGAAGCAGAACGACGCCAAAGGTTATATGGATGGTCGTTCATTGAGTGTGACGTTCAGTTTGCTTCGTGAAAACAGCTTGTACTGGAACTACTACATTGATAATTACCTCAAAGGCAGCAGCCCAATGGAGTTTGATTTGTTGTATTGGAACAGTGATAGCACAAACGTAGCTGCTAAGTGCCATAACTTCTTGCTGCGTGAGCTTTACCTTGAGAACAAACTCGTTCAAGACAAAGGCGTGAAAGTTGGTGGCGTTTGGATAGATCTGAATAAGATCAAAATACCAAGCTACTTCATCTCAGCCAAAGAAGACCATATTGCCTTGTGGCAGGGGACTTATCGCGGTGCATTGAATACGGGTGGCAACAAAACCTTTGTATTGGGTGAATCCGGTCATATTGCAGGCATTGTTAACCATCCAGGCAAGAAGAAGTACGGGTTCTGGTTGAATGACAATCTTGATGATTCTGCTGATGAGTGGCTATCAAACGCAAGCCATAATGAAGGTTCATGGTGGACACACTGGGATCAGTGGTTACAGGGCTTTGAGACTGACGAGCAAATCGAACCATTCAATCAAGGTTCTGAGCTTAACCCTGTGATAGGCAAAGCGCCGGGCAACTACGTAAAACAGGTGCTGCCGATTGTTGATACAGAAGCTGTCGATAAAGAGCCTGCTGATACAGAAGCTCCGAAAAACGAAGCTTAGATTTTGCTATATAAGGCTTTCTTTATATTAGCTGCGATGTCGTTTTACTAAGGTTCCATCATCCCCCTAGCAGTAAACAGAAACGCCAGATAATAAAAAAGCCACTGAAATCAGTGGCTTTTTCGTATCAACTCCTATCAGAAGTAACTGGTAGACGTTGATGCAATCTCGATTATTAATCGACTTCTTTGTCTTTACCCATAGATAAAATCCAAAGAGATACGGCTGCAACACCTGCGAAGCCGCCAAGAATGATAACTGGCATAGCGCTGTAACCTAGGATGTGCCAAATTACGCTTTCTAAAGTACTCATTCAATCGCTCCTTATTGCCAGCCTTCAACGCCGTGCATGTCTGGTAGTTTGTGTGCAATACCTTTGTGACAGTCTACACACGTTTTTTCACCAGAAGCCAGCGCAGTCGAGTGTTGTTTTGCACTACGAGGGCTTTGCTCTGAGAAGTCCATGTAATCGAACTGGTGACAGTTACGACACTCAAGTGAATCGTTCTTTTTCAATCGAGCCCATTCGCGTTCCGCTAGGTGAGCACGACGCGCTTTGAACTTTTCTTCAGTATTGATGGTCTTCGCAATAAAGTGAGCGTATAGCTCTTTAGATGCTTGAACCTTACGAACAATTTTATCCGTCCATTCGTGAGGTACGTGGCAGTCTGAACAGATAGCACGAACACCAGAACGGTTGGAGTAGTGAATTGTCTCTTGGATTTCAGCAACGATAGGTGCGTGACAGCCAGAACAGAATTCTTCTGTGTTGGTTGCCTCCATACCCGTGTTGAATGCACCCCAGAACAAAAGACCGCCCGAGAAACCCAAGAACAAAACAACGCCTACGGCTGCTTTACTTGGTGTCGCGAGTCTTTTCCAAAACGCTTTAAGTAATTTTATCATATATAGCCTCTCTTACAGTCCGGCTACGATTAACGCAGTGAATCTACAGGTTTGAACTCGTTCTCAACTAGTGGCTTAGCATTAGCTTGAGGTACGTGACACTGTAGACAGAAGTAACGACGCGGTGATACATCTGCAAGTACCGCATCTTCACGGTTCATGTAGTGAGTTACACTCACTTTAGTAGCACCCATTTCTTTTGCGTTTTTCCAGCTGTGGCAAGAAAGACACTTGTTAGCGTTAAGAGAAACTTCATAGCTACGAATAGTATGAGGCACTAGAGGTGGTTGGTATACGTAGTCACTCTCAAGTACTTGGTCACGAGGGAACTTTTTGAAGTCATCTGCTGCGCGAGTTGCTTCAAGTTCACTTGCACCACGTAGAGATTCTACGCCACCAATGCCGCCTGGGTTATCCAGCTCAGCTTCAGCTTGAACTGCACCAGCTAGCAAAAGACCAGCTGATAGTAGGGCAGTAATCAGTTTTTTCATGGTTAATTTCTCCGCCTAAAGGCTAATTCTTTGAGTGGACTACTTTTTTCAAAATTCACAAAAAAAGTAGCCGCAATATTAAATACGTTAGATCTTGTACCTAGTTTCTAAAAGCATATGGCTCTTAAGAAACCTTAGTGATCTTAACTGGACACTTCTTGTAGTCCGTCTGTTTAGACAGAGGATCCGTTGCATCCAAGATCAACTTGTTGATCAGAATTCTTGCATCAAAGAATGGTACGAATACCAAGCCTTGTGGTGGACGGTTACGACCACGAGTTTCAACACGAACGCGTACTTCACCACGTTTGTTTTCGATAAGAACTTCATCACCACGACGAAGGCCACGAGCTTTAGCGTCAGCAGGGTGGATGTAACACAGTGCATCAGGTACTGCTTTGTAAAGTTCTGGTACACGACGAGTCATAGTACCTGTGTGCCAGTGCTCAAGAACACGACCTGTACATAGCCACATATCGTATTCATCGTTTGGTACTTCAGGTGGCGCTTCGTATGGGGCATTGATGATCAGTGCTTTACCATCTGGCTTACCGTAGAAGTCCCAATCAGAGCCTTTCTTAGCGTATGGATCTGAACCTTCTTTAAAGCGCCATAGTGTTTCTTTACCGTCAACAACAGGCCAACGTAAACCACGAACTTGGTGGTAGCGATCGTATGGCGCTAAATCGTGACCGTGGCCGCGACCAAAGGCTGCGTATTCTTCGAATAGGCCTTTTTGAACGTAGAAACCTTGAGCTTGTGCATCATCGTTAAGCTCTTGAGCTTCAGACAGTGGGAATGCATCAACGTTGCCGTTTTTGTAAAGCACGTCGTACATGGTTTTACCACGGTACTCAGGCATTTTCGCAACCAGTTCTTCACCCCAAACTTCTTCTATAGTGAAGCGCTTAGAGAACTCCATGATTTGCCATAGGTCAGACTTAGCTTCACCTACGGTTTTCACTTGTTGGTACCATGCTTGTGTACGACGCTCTGCGTTACCGTAAGCACCTTCTTTCTCGATCCACATTGCTGTTGGAAGGATAAGGTCAGCCGCTTGAGCTGTTGCCGTTGGGTACGGGTCAGAACATACAATGAAGTTATCTGGGTTACGGTAACCTGGCAGACGTTCAGTGTTGATGTTTGGACCGGCTTGCATGTTGTTGTTACACATTACCCAGTAAGCGTTGATCTTACCGTCTTTAAGCATACGGTCTTGAACTACAGCGTGAGCACCTGGTTTAGCTGGGATAGTGCCTTCTGGAAGTTTCCAGATGTCTTCTGCAATCTTACGGTGTTTAGGGTTAGCAACAACCATATCTGCCGGTAGACGGTGAGAGAATGTACCAACTTCACGGGCTGTACCACACGCAGATGGTTGGCCCGTTAGTGAGAATGGGCTGTTACCTGGAGTAGAAATCTTACCTGTAAGAAGGTGGATGTTGTACACAAGGCTGTTCATCCATACGCCACGAGTATGTTGGTTCATACCCATAGTCCAAAGTGACATTACTTTGATGTTTGGATCTGCGTATTGCTTAGCCAGTTTGATAAGGTCGTCTTGAGATACACCTGACATTTCAGACGCTTTCTCAACTGTGTATTCAGCAACAGAAGCTTTGTAGTCTTCGAAGCTAATATCAGTCATTTTACCTGAGTTAGGGTTCGCAGCAGCTTTCTGCAGTGGATCATCGTCACGAAGGCCGTAACCGATGTCTGTCGTTGCTTGCTTGAAGTTTGTGTGCTTGTTCACGAAGTCCCAGTTAACTGCATCGTTTTGAATGATGTAGTTTGCTACGAAGTTCGCAATTGCAAGGTCAGACTGAGGATTGAAGATGTAACCAGTGTCAGCAAGCTCGAAAGAACGGTGGTAGTAAGTAGACAGAACGTTTACTTTAACGTGTGGGTGGCTTAGACGACGGTCTGTAATACGAGTCCATAGTACTGGGTGCATTTCTGCCATGTTTGAACCCCACAGTACAAATGCGTCTGCGTGTTCAAAGTCATCGTAACAACCCATTGGCTCATCAATACCGAAAGTACGCATGAATGCGCCTACCGCTGAAGCCATACAGTGACGAGCGTTCGGATCGATGTTGTTTGAACGGAAACCCGCTTTCATCATCTTAACGGCTGCGTAGCCTTCCATTACTGTCCATTGGCCTGAACCGAACATACCAACACCTGTTGGGCCATTTTTCTTCAGTGAAGCTTTCCATTTCTCAGCCATTACGTCGAAAGCTTTGTCCCAAGATACTGGTGCGAAATCACCATCTTTATGGAACTCACCGTCTTTCATACGAAGTAGAGGAGTCTCAAGACGGTCTTTACCGTACATGATTTTTGAAAGGAAGTAGCCTTTAATACAGTTAAGGCCTTTATTTACAGGAGCTTCTGGGTCGCCTTGAGTTGCAACCACTTTACCATTTTGAGTACCTACCAGTACCGAACAGCCCGTACCACAAAAACGACAAGGCGCTTTATCCCACGTGATTTTTGTTTGATCAGAGCTAGCAATCAGGTTGGTTGCTGTTGCCGGTAGAGTTACACCTGCAACGGCTGCCGCTGATGCAGCTGCGTTTGCTTTCACAAACGCACGTCTTGTCATTTTCATACTTCACCCTCAAGTTGAGAATTGTTGCTTCCAGTTTCTAAATCCGTTTCGTCCAGTCCAGTTTCGATTTGGTGATAAACCAAAGCTGTCCCTAAAACGTTCGTAATATTATTAATTTCTTCGATGGTATCCGTTACAAAACCTTGGTTTTCGGTTTCTAGGACCACTATGATTTTGCCTTCAGGGCTACTGCCGTAAATCTCTGCATTATCGAACTGCTCGATTTGTGCTTTGATCTCGTCTAGATGCTCTGGGCTCACATGCACGACTAAACTTGATATATGCACTTCATTTAGTGCCATAAATTGCTCTCGTTATTTTTGTTTTATGCATTACTCACAAGAATAGCTAAAGTAGGGCAAACTGCTACGCAGGCTCCACAACCGCTACACTCATCTAACTTGATTTTTGGTAGAGCAACACTGCCTGCTCTAAGTTGAAATTGAATGGCCATAGGTTCACACATGTCACCACAGCTTCGGCATTCAACATTTTGTTGCGCTAAGCACTTATCAGAGATATGTGCTTTTGCTTGCCAAGGCTCTCCCTGCTTTGGCTTAAAAATGGGTTCGGGGCAAACATCTGCACATTGATAGCAGAACGTGCATTCATCAATAGAGAAATCGACAGTGGGGAAACCACCATCGCCTACAATGATTATCTTAGTCTCACAATTCTCGATGCATTTACCGCAGCGAGTACAGTCATCTGTAAAGCTTTCTAAGTTGTTAATCCAAGGCAAACGAATCTGGCTTGAGTCAACTTTTCTTCTAGAGAACAGACGGCGTTTTGATAGATCTACCACTTAATACCTATAGATGTTGCTAAGATGTTGTAATTTTAGGTCAATATTCCATTAATATCTTGTAATTTGTCCTCATAAGTAGTGTAGTTTTAGAAACAATTGTATAAATACCCCCTAAGGGCTAATTGGGGGCATATATTGTCTTAGATCAATAAATTACGGAGCGAGTGATCACATATTGAATGGAGCTATGATTTTTGATGTGTGACAATACGATATCGCTGGCAAGTCATTTATCAATAGGAAGGCACTTTTGCTTATAAAACCGGTTTCATCTGTAACAAGTACGATAGCAAAATCCTTGCTCTCTATACTGCTGTTGTCGGTTGCTACGACTGGCTTTGCCATCTTTACTTTGGCTTCAAGCTTGAATGATGCGGAAGCGGTTAACGTGGCTGGTTCAATGCGAATGCAAAGCTACCGTTTAGCCCATGATATTCAAATAGAATCCGTCGATTACGAATCTCATATTCATGAATTCGAAAGTTCTCTTTATTCTCCATCAATGACCAATTTGGTCAGTTGGAATGTTCCGACAGACATCACAGAAGATTACTATTTAATTATTGGTCGGTGGCATGAACTGAAGCAAGTATTAAACAGTGAAGATCGCAAGCACTATCTCGTGTTGGTTGAGAACTTTGTTACTGAGATAGATGGCTTCGTTTTCAAGCTTCAAGAATTCTCAGAAGATAAGTTAATAAAATTGGCGTGGGCCGGTGGTGTTGGCTTAGGCGGAATTTTGGTCATATCTCTTTTTGTTGTTCATTTTGTACGTAAACAAGTTGTTAAGCCATTGCATGCGCTCGTTGGAGCCAGTCAGCGGATCAAAAACAGTGACTTTGAGGTAGAGTTAAAGGTCACCAATAACAACGAACTGGGTATTCTGACTAAAACGTTTAACTCGATGGCCAAAGATTTGGGCGTGCTCTATCGAAACCTTGAGTCAGTTGTAGACGCTAAGACAGTTGAGCTGCAAAACGCCAACCAATCTTTGCAGGCGCTTTATCACTCGTCACAAGAACTTACGGTTACACGTATCGCACCAGAAAACTTCCGAGCTATTCTGCAGCACCTAGTCAGTCTAGAAGGAATAGAGTCGTTAAGGCTTGAGATAGCTGATAGTTCGGGTCGTTCATTGATTATGGACGAAGGGTATGATTCGAACTTGGATTATGAAAAGTTTGAAATGAAGTTGGATGATAATGAGCTTATCTTAGGCTATTTATATTGTTCATATCATCATGGCCATTCAACCAAGACTCTGATTGAGAGCTTTATCCAACTGTTATCACGGGCGATCTATTATAATCGTGCGCAGAAGAAAGCAGAACAGCTTATTATTATGGAAGAGCGTGCAACAATTGCACGTGAACTACATGATTCATTGGCCCAATCACTGTCGTATCTGAAAATCCAAGTGACATTGTTGAAGCGCGTGATTGGCAAATTGCCAGAACAACAGCATCGAGAGCAATCTGAACAAATAGCGTCGGAAATCGGCAACGGTTTAGCTGATGCCTATACTCAATTACGAGAGTTGCTCACAACCTTTAGGTTGACAATAAAAGAGGGCAACTTCGGCGAGGCTCTAAGTACCATGCTTGAAGAGCTCAGTGAAAGAACAGATGCAAAGATTAACCTAACCAATAATCTTTCATCCATAGAGCTTGATGCACACAGTCAGGTTCACTTGCTTCAATTGATTCGTGAAGCAACAATAAACGCAATAAAACACGCCAATGCCGACTTGATAGATGTATGCTGTATCGATGAGGACGGTGAAGTATTAGTCGTGATTAAAGATAATGGAGATGGCTTTGACTCAAGTAGTTCCAAGACGAACCACTACGGGATGAGTATTATGCAGGAGCGTGCGGCAAGACTGAATGGCGACTTAACGATTGAAGCGGCTCAAGGTGAAGGCTGTACAGTCATATTGAAATATAAAAGTTTGAAGGAAGTTAAAGTTGACGATTTGTAAAGTAATGCTGGTTGATGATCATCCATTGATGCGCAGAGGTATAAGCCAATTACTGAGCTTTGAAGATGAATTCGAAGTGATTGCAGAAGCAAGTAACGGTACTGAAGCAGTCGCTCTTGCCCATGAAGAAGAACCTGATTTGATCCTATTGGATCTTAATATGAAAGGCATGTCTGGACTTGATACGCTGAAAGCACTGCGTACTGATGGTTCAAGCGCTAACATCGTTATTCTCACGGTTTCTGATAGCCCTGCAGACATTGAAGCGATCGTAAAGGCCGGCGCTGACGGCTACTTGTTAAAAGACACTGAACCCGATGAGTTAATCGAATTGCTTAAGCAAGCACACAGCGGTGACAAAGCTTACAGCAGTGTGGTTGCTCGTTACTTAAATGACGCTGGTAGTCGCAATGATATCTTCGACCAACTGACTGAACGCGAAATGCAAATCCTTCAAGAAGTCGCGAAAGGTTACCGTAACAAGCAGATAGCAGATCACCTGTTTATTTCTGAATCGACAGTTAAGGTACACATGAAAAGCTTGCTGAAAAAGCTACAAGTGCCTTCACGTACTGCTGCAACGGTTCTGTATCTAGAACGCTATGGTGAAATGAAGTAGGGCTTGTTCCTTTGAGATAACACTATTTCAAGCCTTACTGTTTATACATATCTCGATAGTTTTAACGATGTTGAGAAAATGAGATTAAAAAAAGGCGTTGAACTTATTAGGTTCAGCGCCTTTTTGTTTACGCATTTTATATCAGTATTGGTGTTCGTTTGTTCTTCGTTCTTTGAGATTAGAAACTTAAGGCTTACGCTGCCATTGGAACCAATACAAGCGTGCCGAAGATAACGGTGATAAGACCACAGATTACTGGTACAGAAGTACGTTTTACTACTTCAAATGGGCTGATTTTACCCATACCAGATGTCGCTACAATTACACCAGATACTGGTGAAATAGTACGGCCTAGGTTTGATGCTTGAAGCATTGGGATGATTAGGAACGCTGGGTTCAAGCCCATTTTTGCCGCCAGTGATGGAGCCAGTTCTACGAATGCATAGAAAGGCGCGTTACCAGAACCTGTTGCGATAGCTGCAGCAACCGTTAGACCCGTCAGGATAAGCATCAATGCGATACCGCCTGCACCTGCCGATTCAGCAAGACCAATTAAGTTATCAATCGCACCAATAGACATTAGACCTTGAGCAAATACGCCTGCCGCAACCAACAGCATTACCACGCCTTTAAATGCGTCAGCCATACCTTGGTAACAAGAGTCTAAATCCTCTAGTGTTTTTTCGCCGTCAAACTTCTTAACAACGTAATCGATGACCGCGCCCACGAAGATAGAACCTACCACAATGGTATAGATATCAAGTGAAAGCCCAGGGATAGTCCGTCCGTTGAATAGAAAAACGCCGATGATAGGTAAGAATGGAAGTGCAGCGTAGAAAGCCGGTGCGGTCGTTTCAATTTCAGAAACGTCTACTTTCTCCATTGGTGTGTTTTCTTTCTTATCTAGGTATTTGTTCCAGAAGAAAGCCGCACCCGCCATTACGATGATTGCACAGATAGAAACAGGTAGTACCGTTTGAACAGCAAACACATCAAGGGACATGCCTGACTTTTCTGCCGCGATAACCACATCACCAGAGGTTGGTGAAAGAATGATGGCAGCAGGTGACGCACAAACTGCAACTGCCGCTGGGCGAGAAATACCCATTGCCGTCATCATTGGGAATAGGGTTGCCATCAATAGCACACCAAGACCCGTTGCAGAACTTACTGCTAGAGACATCAGACACGCTACGATGTAAGCCGCAACAAGAAGTACATAGGGAGATTTGATCGCAGCAAGTGGTTTAGAGAACTGTTTCACTACCACGTTGTTAGCACCAATGTGCGTCATGTAAGAAGCAAAACCACAAAGAAGCATGATTTGCATACCTAGGCCGCCCCCGCGGTACTGAAGCATGTATTTAACAAATTCTAGTGAGTCGGTAACCATGTTACCTGTTGAAGCGACTTTAGCTGGTAAGACTGTGTGACCAATAAGGCCAGTAATAAGAAGTAGGGCAAGGCCAGCAGTTAGTAATACACCCGCCGCTTTATAGCCTTTTACAATAAAGTAACCAACAGCAATAGTAATCACTAATCCGATCAAGAGCTCTAACATAGAAATCTCCACAAAGTTTAAAAAATATAAGAAAGTGTTTCAGAATATGACAATGAATGTACAGAAAACTGCACTGTGGCACGAGGCATAGTTGAGGTTGATATGATCTAAGACAAACATTTTTTTCGATGTTAATTGTGGTTGTAAATCGTGATTAACTACTGTTGTTTAGATGTTAATAAACAAATTATATCGTTTGCTAGAATATAGCTTGGATCACTTTTGTTGTGCTAAGTTGCATATTAATGCTTTAATTTATAAAATTATGCTTTTTCTAACTTAGTGGTGGAAATCAAAAGGAAAGGGCTATTTCTTACATTTAGGAAGGTATTTTTGCATTCGAGGATTAGAGTCTGACGCCTACTTAATTGGGAAATAGCAGACGCCAGAGGAAAGTCACATAGAATTTACAGAGTGTGCTCTGTTAGTGACGGTAAGCTTAATTGATATTTACTTCCGGTTCTGAATTTGAATAAGCGGGCAGGTCGGCACATACCACTTTTTTACAGAAATGAATCATTCCACGTTGCGTCACCAATAACAGCTCTCTGTCGTTCAGTGGAATGTAAGTCATCGCATCTGAAGAGAGTACAGAACCTTCACTGATCATGACTTTTTCATAGAACGTGAGCTCTCTGTCTGGGATGATCTGTTCGTGTTGAGTCTCATCCAACGAAATATCGTGTTGAGTGACAACGTAAGTGCCAGACGATGTGAAACCAGCCTCTTTAGTCGAAACATATAACAACTCGTAACTATTGTTCTTCTTAAATTCGATATTCACGGAAGCTTGGTTATAAATTATTTTCTCGGGCGGATTAACCACCGATGCCGTGTTGGCCAAATAATGACCTTTAAGGTGTTCTTTTGGAATAAAGGTTGTTAACCAGCCGACCAAAACACCCAATAGAGCCACGATTACGAATATCTGCTTTTCTTTATTCACAAGTAACTCCTTTAAATTCACTAGGGAAGCTCAAAGATTTTCCTGAATTATCTATGATGATTTTTCGACCTTTATATTCATAAAGAGTGACGTTGTAGAGTTCTTTAAAGGTGAACTCGTCGGTTTCGATTGTACAAGAGATAAAATGCTGCCCTGTAAGATCTTGACCCAAGCTATTTCTGTCTAAATAAGCAAACAAATAATGGGACAGACCAGCGGTTAATACAAATAAAGCAATTAGCGCTAACACATGGTTTGTCTTTTTCGTTGGGGCTGTTTTTTCTACCGTTGGGCTTTCTTCTATAGAGCTCTCTGTGGGTTGTGCAGTTTGTTGCGTGGGTTGAGCTTGAATTTTGCGCAATGCACGTTCTTTATCTTGTGTCACTTGTCCTGCAAATCGGTAGCCTTTACCGCGCTCAGTGACGATGATCATTCCGCTCTTATCTTCTAACGCTTTTCGGCAAATCGAGATGGTTTGCATTAGGCTGCCATCTTCTACGTAAATACCTTTAGACACCCACACCTGCTCAATAAGAACTTGGCGAGTGATCACCTCGTTGGGTCTCGAGATAAAAAACTTAAGCAGCTCTGATTCGTTAGAACCTATTGGGTACGTACGGCCCGTCTTAAAGTGATGGATTTCACTCTCTTCTAAATTGACCTGTATATCATCATTGATAATAAATTCAGCAGACATCTGGGTTCTCATTGTTATAAGCGTTCTAACCTAAATATAACAAATGTCGCTACAAATATAAACTTGCTGATTTTGGTGCCTTTGATATTTAAGGTTATGATTTAAAATGATTTATTAACCTAATTAGATTTCCTTATATACCTTTTTGAGGTTGTTTAATGCGGTTTCAGGTGCTTGCCGTTAGTAGCTATTGGATCATTAACGGGTGACGCTGATTTAGTGGGTGTGGGTTAATTGCTCAAATTTCTTACGTAGTTTTATCAACGTGTCATTCCAACTCTGTGTTGCCTTGCTCTCTGCGAATAAAAGTCGAGCTTACTTCCGACTCAATCGGCAACTCAAATAACGATAAATCGCATGACCACACCAGTTAAATGCGAAAGCTACGAAGGAGCTGTTTTGAAAGATTTCAATAAGCCATATATATGTGGACTAATTACGCTTGCCTTACTCGGCTGTCAGTCTGAAGACTCGACTCAAGAACCTGTTTCAGTATTGGTTCCCTACAACATTGATGAACTGCCAAAACCAAACGATGGATACGGGTATGACGACGACGGAACCATTACTGGAGTCGGTGAACACGCTGTAACTTTGTCATCAAAGAACGATGCCTATTATCAGGACTACAACAACTCATACGCCGCTTTAGATGGTTGGGGACTTTGTGCAGAGCCTATTTTAATTCCGCTACAAAGTATTAATTCTGATAAGCGTTTTCCACTGAATAATGAAACTTTATCGGTGAACGTGGTGTTAATTAATGAGTCAACTGGTGAGGAAGTTAGCACTCAAATATCAGCCGATGGTTCTAATATTATTATTCAGTGCGAGTCAGGATTAAAAGAAGGAACGACTTACTCGATCGTTGTGACTGATGGGGTAAAAACTGAATTTGACGAACCTTTAAAAGCAGACGCTAGCTTTGATGAATTGATTTATTCAGGTGTTCCGCTAGACAGCGATAAGGAAGTAAGCCTTCAGGAGCAGGTATTAAATGCGATAGATTCATATTATGCGCTGTATCCTGAGAAGGGTATTCCTGTATATGCAGCTCAATTTAAAACTCAGAGTTCATATTCGTCACTGGATGCGATGAGGGATAACCATATTGTTGAAGGAACGACTTTTTCTGGCGAACTCATCTTGATCGAAGATAAAACGACTAAATATGACCTTTATACTCAGAAACTAAAACTGCCATTTTATCTACCTTTCACGAAGAGTCGTGAATCTGAGTGCGATTACGACCAATATGAACCAAAGGCATCATGCCCGCCGCTATACGAATGGATGAAAACATCGACAGGCGGTTTTCCTACAGTAAATGAACCACTGCCAGTTGTTGTCCAGTCACAGATTGTCAATGCCGATGTTTACACACCAGCCCGTTGGGATGGGAAGACAACACTTCCGAGCGTTGTCTTTATTCATGGCGTCACGGCTGATAAATCTGCTGCGTCTCTAATGGCTAAAGATTACACAACACAAGGTTATGCAGTTGTAGCTATTGACATGCCCTATCACGGCGAACGTATGAGATACGATGTGAATGCTCTTGAAATCAGTGCTAAAGAGAACAAATCATTTTTCATCAATATCGACTCACCTTTCGCGCTTCGCTCCAATTTACAGCAGTCGGTTTCGGATTTCTTAGGTCTACGCTTTGCTCTGAATAATCAGCCATGGGTTGATAAGAGCAATATTCACCTAGTCGGTCACTCTCTGGGTGGGATCATGTCGGTGATGGTTAGTGAGTTTAGCCAAGACTCACCATTGTTTAAGTTCAAAACGGTTAACTTTGTTGTTCCGGGTCAGGGGCTTACCAATTTGGTTTTGTCTTCTCAGACGTTAGGGCCGGAAATGTCCGATGGGGTGAAAAAATCGCCGGATATACAGCGTAGTATCGCTGAAACTGTGATTCCGGAAAGCTGCGATGCAGAGAATAACAACCAAGAGTGTATTGAGTCATTAAACGAGTTTGTCAGTTTATCTTCCGAAAATGCTCTTACGGTTAACCAGTTAGAAAATGATATATATGACCTTCTTGTGACTGGTTTAAAGCAGGGTGTTCATGCTGCTATTGATAGCTCTGACCCTGCGAGTTTTACATCCCGCCAAGCTAACAACAAACAACCAACGTTATTGCTGGCGGCAGTGGGCGACTGCGGTGAAACATGTGATGTTGGAGTGGATTATGTACCAGACAGTGTCGTTCCCAACTCAGCTCCAGACAACATAAGAACGGGAACTGAGCCACTAATTAAGGCTTTGGGATTAGCTCCAATTACGGGTACGACAGGACAGCCATTAACTACTACAGAAACCCGGGGGGTTATTCGAACGACCACGGGAGGGCATGGTACTTACCTATTCCCTTATGAGGGAACGATGGACGAATCAGGATTACCCGGATTCCCAGATTCTGAAGAGCTCAATTTTGTTTGGGATGCGACCAATACTCAGCAGGTTGCCGTTGCATCGATGGTAACAACAACGGGTGCATCAATCGAAATAGTGAACGAAGATCATATCGAAACAGAGGTGCCTCAAGATGAAGAATAAACTCTTATTGGGCACCGCTGCTGCTCTCATTCCTTGCTTAACAAACGCCGCAGGATTCCAACTTAACGCACAATCAGCAACAGGGTTGGGCCGTGCATTTGCGGGCGATGCTGTGATGGCAGATAGCGCCGCGATTGTTGCAAAGAACAGCGCTGCGATGGCTTACATCGAGCAACCAACACTCTCTGTTGGGGCTATTTATATCGATAGTGGTATTGATGTGTCTAATGTTAGCTACACGCCAATGATTGGTGATACTCAAACGTTAGATGATCAATCGTTAGATGCAGGGACGTTAGTCCCAAACATGCATTATGTTCACCCTATCGAAGGTTCTAAATTCACATTAGGTGCAACTGTGCATTCTAACTTCGGCACCGATGTTGAGTTTGACGAGTCGTTCGAAGCGGACGAGTTCGGAGGTAAAACGGCGCTTTCCAGTATCAACGTTGGTTTTGCTGTGGCTTACGAGTTGTCAGAAAAAATCAACTTAGGCGCGGGACTGGATGTCATTTACGGTGAGGGTGAGATATACCGCCAAGGCTTGCTAAATGTGGACGCAGATGGCTTCGGTCTGGGCACAAATGTTGGCGCGACTTACCAAGTCAACGAACACAACAAATTTGGTATTAGTTATCGTTATAGCCCAGATATCGAAGTAGAAGGTGATATTACTAAAGGTGGTGTCCCTGCCGACAAGATGAACGTGCCTTTACCAGATACTCTAGAGTTTTCCGGATGGCACCAAATCAACGAGCAATGGGCGTTCCATTACAGCCTGCAATGGGTGAATTGGTCTGAATTTGATTCATTAACGTCTGATTCTTACGACGATTCTATCAAGGAGTATCAATGGAAAGATGCGGGGCATGTTTCGGTCGGTGGTACATACACCATGTCAAAAAACATCGTGCTAAGAGCTGGCTACATGTACGACCTTTCTCCAACTGACGAACTCACATCGTTATCCATTCCTGATGTTAACCGTCATTGGCTCACCGTCGGAGGGACATATAACGTCACGGCCGCCAGTTCTGTTGATATTGGTGTCGGATTTATCATCGGAGAATCACAAGATATTGACGAAAGCCTGACGACGATCCCAGGAACGAGTTCCAATATAACTGCTGATGTGACTGCCGATGCACTCTTGCTCGGTGTTCAGTATCAGCATCGTTTTTAACTTTAACTTTTACTTTGGAGTTCAGAACGTAAAAATTTAGGAATCATATAAAAATGCAGGGCTCCACAGTGAGTTGAGCCCTTTTCCCATTATTAGCTGTTTTAGCATTATTTAAATAGCTGGAAGCTCATTAAGTAAGAAATAGCTGCTTAGAAAAACGTTTTAATTCAGACGAATTCAACGGTTATGGTTATTAAAAATGAAATTTACAAAGCTTAGTAAAACAATCTGTTTGGCACTGTTTGCCTTACATATCTCTCCATCGTTTGCCCAAGATTCAAACTTGATTCCTGTGACTATTGAAAAAGCTCACAAACGAGCATTCACTTCTTCAATCAACGAGGTAGGTAAAATCAGGGCAACGGATTCTGCTGCATTGACATTTAGTGCCTCCGACAAAATTCTTAATATCCATTTCAAAGATGGAGATTCAGTTAAAAAAGGTGAACTGATCGCTCAACTCGACAATACCAAAGCGAAAGCCGATCTCGACAAAGCTAGAAGCTCTCTAGCGTTAGCAAAGTCGAAATTAAAGCGAGTACAAGAATTACTAAAGAAACAGCCTGACTCTATGTCTCAGCAAGATGTGGAAGAACTGGGAGAACAGGCGAATCTAGCCGCGGCTGATTTCCGCCAGAAAGAAGCGCTAATGAACGATTACCTGTTGGTTGCCCCATTTGACGGGCAGCTCACTAACTTTAGCCATTCAGTAGGCAGTAAAATTGATAGTTCGACGGCACTTGTTAGCTTGATCAAACTTGATCCTGTCGAAGTTCAGTATTCCATTGGCCAGTCGGACTTGGGCAACGCAAAGCTTGGGCAGAATGTTTCCATCCAAGTTGATGCATTTGTTGATGAAGCGTTTTCTGGCGTGGTGGATTACATTGCGCCAGCGGTGGACGAGAGCTCAGGCCGTGTTGAAGTACACGCGCACGTGACTAACCCAGAGCATCGCTTAGTTCCGGGTATGTTTGCCAAAGTAAGTCAGATGACGAGTGAAGACTCCACGCAAATGGTGGTTTCCCAAAACTCAGTTCAAGCAAAAGATGCAGAGCGCTTTGTTTGGGTTGTGAATGGCGAAAGAATCGAGCAACGTATTGTCGAATTAGGCGTGAATACTAACGATGGTTACGTTGTTGTAGAGAAAGGCTTGAAGCTTGGCGATAACGTCGTTGTGACGGGACAACAGAATCTTAAGAAAGCGTCGTTAGTTAAGGTCATGAACCCAAATGCTGAACAGAAAACCGTTGAGCTAATAACGGAACCGACAAACAAAGACAATCCTCAGCAGACCGCAAAGCCTAAAGTAGAAAAGACCATAACACAGGTGGATGAACCCCATCCGATTGAGCCTTCGGTTGATTGGACGGAAGCATCGAAAGGCGTAGATGAAGCGATCATCGAAAACAGCGAGCAAGCAGAGACGAGCGCGGCTGTTGAGGATTCAACGAGCGAAACTCACACTAACGAAACACTAAGCAAGGAAGCTGTAACGAAGGAGAATCTGGATGAAGCTTCCTGAGATTTGTATTAAGCACCCTGTGTTTGCGTCAGTTCTGAGTATCACCATTGTTTTGCTTGGGCTTTTGTCGTTTCAAAAGCTCTCAATCCAGTACTTTCCAGAACATAAAACACCGTCAGCAACGGTAACGGCTGCGATCAATGGTGCGAGTGCGGAGTTTATGTCACGCAATGTGGCAGATAAACTGATCACCGCGGCAACGGGTCTTGATAGTGTTAAGACCATGACCACGGATTGTCAGGAAGGCACGTGTAATCTAAAAATCATCTTTGAAGATGACATTAATGACGTCGAATACACTAGCTTGATGAACAACCTGCGTAGCAGCGTTGAAGCGATTGGTGATTTCCCGCCGAGTATGACGGATAAGCCAACAGTAACGGATGACTCTTCTGATACTAGCATGCCGAGCAACATCATCACGTTTGTGAATACTGGCAAGATGTCTAAACAAGATATGTACGACTACATCAGCCAACAAGTCGTGCCGCAGTTTAAGCATATTCAAGGTGTCGGTGGTATTTGGGGGCCGTACGGCGGTAGTGAGAAATCGGTGCGTGTTTGGTTGCAACCGGATCGTATGATGGCGCTCAACATGAGTGCTTCTGACGTTGTCGGCACTTTAAGTTCATACAACGCAACGTTTACCGCGGGTACCATCAAGGGGCAAGTGCGAGATTTCTCTATCAACCCAGTAAACCAAGTCACCAGCGTTGATGACGTGCGAGATTTGGTGGTTCGTGTCGATAACGGCAAGATCATTCGTATAGGTGATATCGCTGAAGTCAAAATGGGGGAAGAGAGCCTTACACCAAGTATTCTACGTGTAGACGACAACCTAGCGATGTCGATTCAGGTGTTGCCGCTAAAAAGTGAAAACCCAGTAACCGTTGCGAATAAAGTGAAGAAACAGATTGATGTGATTCAGCCTCAGTTGCCAGAAGGCATTGAGATGAAGATGGTTTATAACCAAGCTGATTTCATTAAAACGGCAATTGACGAAGGTTTCATGACTTTAGTGGAAGCGATTGTACTTGTTTCTGTTGTCGTCGTTCTGTTCCTCGGTTCTGTTCGTGTGGCTTCGATTCCAATCATCACCATTCCAGTATGTGTGATTGGTGTGTTTGCCGTGATGCATGTACTTGGCTTTAGCATCAATGTGCTTACTATTTTGGCAATCATCCTTGCTATTGGTTTGGTGGTCGACGATGCGATTGTCGTGGCTGAAAACTGCTATCGTCATATCGAAGAAGGTGAAACGCCATTTAATGCTGCAATTAAAGGGTGTCGAGAGATCGTCTTTCCAGTGATTGCTATGACGTTAACATTGGCGGTTGTTTACTTACCAATTGGCTTGATGGCGGGCTTAACCGCTGACCTGTTTAGACAATTTGCTTTCACGTTAGCAGCAGCGGTCATTATTTCTGGGTTTGTGGCGTTAACGCTTTCGCCAATGATGAGTGCTTATTTAATGAAGCCTGTATCAACTCCGGCGAAGTGGTATCAAAAGGTTGATGCGAAACTGAATGTGTTATCGGATTTATACACCAAAGAACTGGGCAAATGGTTTGATCGTAAGGCTCTGATGAGTGGTATTGCTTTGGTACTAATCGCTCTGTCTGCCTTAGCGGTTTGGAAAATGCCTCAAGTATTACTTCCAACGGAAGATACCGGTTTTGTTGAGGTGACTTCTACGCCACCAACTGGTGTTGGCCGTCAGTACCATTTAGATAACAACGAGCAGCTTAACAGTGTGTTCAAGGGTAATAGTTCAGTAGAAGCGAACTTATCTTACATTGAAGGTACACCGACCAATCACGTTCTGTTGAAACCATGGGGTGAACGTGACCAGTCAGCTGATGAATTGGTAAACGAGTTTATCGCTAAAGCACAAAGTTCAGTCTCTGCTTACGGCATGTCCTTCAAGGTGCGCTCAGCAGATAACCTAAACATCGCTACCAACATGATCCTTGAATTGACAACGGTTAACCGTGATACCACTGTGCTGTCTGAAACCGCGAGCGAAGTCGTTAACGCGCTTGAGGATTACGAGGGCGTAACCAACATTAAGAACTCGATGTTGCGTGACCAGTTACGCTATGACTTATCGATTGACCGTAATGCGATTGTGTTGTCTGGTGTGGATTACGGCAATGTCACCAATGCGTTATCAACATTTCTGGGTTCAGTGAAAGCGGCGGATTTACAAGCGGATGACGGTTATACATACCCAATTCAAGTTCAAGTAAACCGAAGTGATCTTGGTGATTTCAAGGTGCTCGATAAGTTGTATGTGGATTCACAATCGGGGCAAAGGCTTCCGTTATCCCAATTTGTTTCAATCAAACAAGTGACATCGGAATCTAACTTCAAGACGTTCATGGGTAAAGACAGCGCTGAAATTACGGCTGACTTAATGCCCGGATACACGGCAAGTGATGTTAAAGCCTACATTGATGATACGGTTCCAAGCTTATTGAAACCGGCGCAGAGCTACGAATTCAATGGCATCGTTAAAGATTTGGTTGATTCAACCGCGGGCGCACAAGTGCTATTCGTATTGGCGTTGATTTTTATCTTCTTGATCTTGGCGGCGCAGTTTGAAAGCTTTGTCGACCCTATGATCATCTTGTTAACGGTTCCATTATGTATTGTGGGCGCGATTTTGACGCTGTCGGTATTTGGTCAAAGCCTCAATATTTACTCCAAGATAGGGTTGCTGACACTGGTTGGCCTAGTGACCAAGCACGGTATCTTGCTGGTGGAGTTTGCGAATGAGAAACGTAAGTCTGGCGCCAGTGCGCAAGAAGCGGCGATCAGCAGTGCTCGTTCGAGGTTGCGTCCTATCTTGATGACCTCACTCACGATGATCCTAGGTTCATTACCGTTAGCACTGGCTGATGGCCCTGGTTCATTAGGTCGAATTAATATTGGTTTAGTACTGGTCGGTGGATTATCTGTCGGAACTTTCTTCTCATTGTTCTTAGTGCCTGTCGCGTATGTCGGTATGGCGAACCTAAAGCAAATGGATGCGTTGACTCGATTAAGAACCAAACCAGCGTAGCGAGATGCTTTAAATTTATCTAGATACTTCAAGGCCCTCATTGTGAGGGCCTTTTGCTATTGTGGGCTAGATTAAGTGAGGAAAGCGGTGAGGGCGGTTAGAAATCGTAGTTTAGATTCATTGAGCTGTAGATTTCGGTGTTACTTTGATCTGAGGCGACAGTGGTGTTGTAAATGTATTCGGTATCAAACGTCAGTGCTAAATTACCCATCAGAATGTTCTTCAAATAGCCTTTTAGGTTGTAGTTTGTGTTCTCTTCACCGTAGGCCATGTTTGCAGTTGCACCCATAGAAAACGTTTCTGTAAGTGTTAGCGATCCATCAATACTGGCATTAACGATCAGCTCGTAGTTTTCTTTGTTTGGGAACTCTTCATCGGAGGGTTGTCGTTGACTGATTCTGTAACCCGGACCCGCAGAGCCTTGAAGCTTGATTCTTTCTGTATCGTAAAAGTGACGACCCAATCCGGTCGCGGTAATGAATTGCTTACGATAGGTACCATAGTGATCGTGTTCAAAACGTGTTGTCGCGACCAAATAGGTGATTTCGTTCAAGTCATAGCTGATGCCATAGTTGGTGGTATAGCGATTGGTACCGTCTTCGTCGTTTTCAGCATCGGTATAGTAGGTATCAAACTGAACTCGTTGGCCCCAGTTCTCTTTTTTGTATCCAATAGAGATTCCAGAGTTGATCGACAAAGATGAGTTGGTGTTTTGTGAGTAGATAAACCCAAGCTTGGTCAAGGTCGTAAAAGGGGATTCTTTAGCTTCTTCTTGTAATTCAGAACCTTCGCTTAATACGACTTGGTCCTCGACTTCCACTTCTTCAACCTCCTCTCCAGCCTCTTTTCCAAATATGGGCATAGAGAACGCGATGAGAGCTAAAGGTAGCTTTCCTAGGTATCGTGTGTATGAAACTGTGTTTGTTAATGGGCGCGTTGTTTGCGAGATAGCGTGTGTCGACATAATGGTTTGGTATATAAAATGATAGAATACGACGAACGCAAGGTTAGTCGTGAAGAGTCGCCAATGATTGAATCGAAAAAGCTAGTGAGTTACGACGCCATAGGTAAAGGCGAAAAAATCGTTTTTATCGCTGAGAACCCGCTACCTCGATGAGGATTGAAATCTTCAATGTGGACAAAGAATTCAAGTATCTCAGAAGGTTTATCGTCTTCGATTAATAAGAACTCGAGTAGCCCTTGTTCGACATGGCATGAAACTATGGTCTCGCTTGATTGATCTGCTGAAATCTGTTCAACATTGATCACAACGCTCGTCTCGGGTAAGACATTGAAAGCATCTTGCGCACATTTGAGAATACAGCTGCAGACATACTCTCGATATAAAGCATTGCTTTCAGAAAGAGACATCGTTTCAAGCTTCACTTCACCTTGGCACAATACCTTTTTTTCTTTAGGGATCACGTTGTGCTTATTAACCTGAATATTGATTTCTAGCAGGTGACCATTCTTATAAGTATTGAAGTTATGGTTAATCAGCTTAGTGTCGGCTACCGCGGCGTTAATCGAGTTCTGCTGAGCTTCGGAAAGGGCAGAAAGCTTTGCTTCACTATCGTTGTTTAATATACCTTTCGATAATTGATTGCCCTTGGCCCAGTAGCTGTAGCTTTGAACCCAATGCACAAACTCTGTCTTGTATTGCTCGATGTCCTGTTCGGCGGCACGCTCAATATTGTTGGTGAGGGTGTACAATTTCGACTTGTTGCCTAGCAGCATATCTAGCCAGCTAGGCTTGTACTCATCGAGTGCTTCCATGGCTTTGACTTTATGATCGAATCGAACTGTTGGCATTACCGGAGCAGGCTCCATCGCAATCGACTCCCAATTCATTTTTGGGGTCGGAATGGTATGCACGGATTGGATTAAGTATAGGTGCTGATTGAATAAGTTCACTTCACTTACAGCGTCCTCAAGTTGTTTGGTATTCATCTACATTCCTGTCGACTGTTGTTCTTGTAATTTGGCGCTTAGTTTATGGTCAAAGCGCGCGAACAGTATTTAAATGAATGTGAATGATCTTTCGTGAGGTTACTTGATATTGGTTTAGGAATATTTCGACTGTGGAGAGATTAGCTTCTGTTTATGAGGGAGGAAGCGGCACATCGAGCCTGGCACAAAATGAACTCGAAACAACATGACAGGCAAGAAAAGCGAAACCCTGCGTTGAAAGCAGGGTTTTTATTGAATCAGTACTGAGTGACTGGTTAGGCAATGTGCGTCATTTTGTTAAGCACAAAGGTTTCAATACAGTTTTCAGTCGCAGCCATGTACTCGGCGATGTGTTGGCTCGCTAAGTGTTTCTCTAGATGAGCTTCAGAATCCCAGTTCTCATGAAAAACGAAGTGAGCAGGGTTACTGTTATCTTGATGGAGGTCGTAGTTGATACAGCCTTCTTCGGAGCGGGTTTTATCGATCAATTTAATCATCTCTGATTTAACTAGCTCAGTTTTATCTTCTTTAGAGACGATCGTTGCAATAATGGTTAGCTTAGTCATTGTGAATTCCTAGGGCAATAAATCTCTGGGTCCGGGTAATATAAGTATCTATAAACCAAAGAAAAAGATACGATCTATCCAATGACTATGGCTGTTTGTGTCCATAATTCTCTTTGTAATCGCGAGATTATTAATGAATTACGCTCATAAGAAAGCCCGACACTAAGCCGGGCATCTTAAAAAGTGAATGAATTAGTTACTGAAATCAGCCTTTACCCAGATCATACGATGGTCAGAGGATACATCCTTGCCGTTACCATAATCACCAATTCGTGAGTCATTGAATAGTTTGCGTCCTTCTTCATACGAAGCTGACCAATAAACACCAGATTCAACAATGTTTAATGTAGCTGACGGCAGTGCGTAATCAACCGCAAGTCCAAACGTCGAAGTTATACGGTTTGGTTGTGGGTGAGACGATGACTTATCTACCGCATGTTCAGCTGCGCCATAACTAGTAGGGTATAGACTGCCGTTGGTGACTTCTTGATTAACTAATGAGTCGTTATGCAAGTCTTGCATTACAGAGCTAATGCCGTCGCCATCAACAGGATCTAGGTTTTGGTCACCCATCATAACAAAGTGCTTGCCTTGCTCTAGGCCACCTGTTTTTCCAGTGTCATCATAGATGAACGACTTGTTTTGGATGTATTGGTGCCAGAAGTCGACTTCTGCTGCGTTTTGCTCAATGTTCTTACCCACATCAAAAGCTGGAGGAGTAGGGTGTGACATCAACAAGTGAACGGTTTCTGTCCCGTTTTTAGTTGGAATTAGGATCGGCGCGTCAACGTGGTTTTTTGACGATAGACGAACTTCTTCCCATTCAGCTGCTGTGTACCACTCGTCGCCACAGTCCATGCCGACAGGGAACTTACTAGGATCATCACACACTGTGATTGTTGGGATGGTTGCACCTTCAAGATCCTTCCATTTAAATTCTTGGAATGTACGAGTGTTTGCCGTGTCTATCTCATATTTAGACATTAGAGCAAACGCGTACTGACCGTGGTAGAAACCGAAGCCCCAAGCGTCACCGGGAAGTGTTCCAAAATTACCGTCATTGTCTAAATCAAAACCAAATTCGTTCAGCAAACCTGTATTGGTCGAATAGCTTTCAAAATATGGGTATGAGATTGGTTCTAGGTTCGCGTCGCCACCTGCACCTTCGATACTTTGAGCAACAGAAAGGTAGTTCTTCTGGAAGCCTTCGAGCGCTGATTTGTCGGTACCAGTACCATCATTGTTAAATTCAGCCATCATCAGCACATCAGGTCGATTCTTTTGAATCACGGCAGCGACGTTGCGGATCTGGATAACCTTTGCAGCTGTTACTTTGTCAGCGTCATCAATCGTGTTATCCAAATAGTCGGTCACTAGTTTTGTTTGAGCGCTTGGTTCAATCTGCATTTCTGTCACAAGGTCTTCGAAGGTGGCACGATCAAAAGACAAGTTATAAGTCGCGATCTTTACTTCTTCAGGTTGAACGTAATCTGTGTCACTGCTGCAACCAATCAAAAGTGCAGAAGAGATGGCGAAAGCGATAGATGTTTTTAACAATTTCATAAAGTGGGTCCGCTAATTGCTGAAAGAAATTTGGGACGCGCATGTTATGAGATGGATATCATTCTGTAAGTGATTCTTGTCACAGGCAAGGCTCTGAAGTGACATCTTGTTGCATTGAAAATGTGACATTTGGAACTAGTGTCTGTAATTAGAATAAAGACTTAAAATTCATAAATTTAATTAGAACTGTGAATTAAAAAAGCCCTCATAGCAATATAAGGGCTTCAGAATAAGAATCAAACTGTGTTGTTATTGGTGTGTTAAGCGTATTTTTTTGCTTTAAGCATATTGTTCCACTGTCATCGCCCAATTTTTCTTCTGTTGTTCGAAATTCATTTTGATTTGCTGGTAACGAACTTTAAGAACTGAGTGTTCGTACTTCTTCACAACGTCTTCACGTTTACTTTCAAGTAGCTGCTTTTTGACTTCGTAGTACTCGTTCATGTTTGATACTAGAGCATCGAATTCTTGCTGAAGCTTGTCTGCGATTTGTTGCTTGTCGGCACGGTGCATGATTTTTTGCTGTGTGCGTTTGAGTAGCATTGACGCTTCGGCTTTCTCAATGCGAGCTTGAGGGGTCTTTTTAAGCTTACTTGTCAGTCCCATCAATGAAGCACTTTTGATCAACCACTTTGTAGGATCGTATTGCCACCAGTAGATGCCGTTACGGTAGTCGTTCTCAAAAATGTGGTGGAAGTTATGGTAGCCTTCGCCAAAAGTTAGAACCGCCAACACACCGTTATCGCGGGCCGTGTTTTTGTCGGTAAAAGGTTGGCTACCCCAGATGTGAGCAAGAGAGTTAATGAAGAATGTTGTGTGGTGGTTAAGTACCAAACGAACAGCGCCTACGATTAACAACATGCCAAGTACGTCACCGTAAATAACACCTAAAGCGATAGGAACACCGAAGTTCATCAGCAATGCCAACAGAACATAGTGCTTGTGCTGCCACATAACAATCTTGTCTTTTTTAAGGTCACGGCAGTTTTCGTAGTTTTCGTACATTGAAGTGCTGTAATTACGAATCATCCAACCAATGTGCGAGTACCAAAAGCCGCGTTTTGCAGAGTATGGGTCTTTGTCGTTGTTATCGACATGCTTGTGGTGTACACGGTGATCAGAAGACCAGTGTAGCGCGCTGTTCTGCAGGGCAAATGCACCACCTAATGCAAACAGGAATCTTAGGCTTGAATGCGCTTCAAACGCTTTGTGTGACCATAAGCGGTGATAACCCGTCGTGATTGAAAGGTTACAGAACGTAAAGCAGATCGCTAGCCATATCCAGTGCTCCATACCATAGCCAAAAAAGTAGCCATAAACGGGAGCGGCTACAACAGCAAGCAGCATACTAAAAGAGAATACAAAAATATTGAGCCAGATTAATGGCGGCTTTTTTGTAGATTGTTTGTCGGCACTATTCATTAGCAAATTTCCATTGGGCTTACATCTGTGCGCTAGAATATCAGCGTACACGTGTAAGTCAATATTGAAAGTGTAAACGTGTATTAGTATGTTTTGCTTAAATATTGTATAAAGGTAGTGTGAAATGTAGTAGCAAGTCATAAATGGAAGTACTAAGGGCTAATAAATGGAAATTAAGGTAGCTGAATATAAAGATTATGAGCGGATTGCCCAATTACACGCGGATAGCTGGAAGCTATATTACCGTGGCATCCTTGCTGATGATTACTTAGAAAATGATGTTTTGGAGGACAGATCTGTTATTTGGCAGACTCGTTTGATTAATCCTCCTTTCAACCAACATGTTTTATTGCTAGAAGAAGGCGGTTTACTGGTTGGTTTCGTCTGCGCGTTTGGCAATCACAACTTTGAACGAGGTACGTTCATTGATGCGTTACACGTAGACAATAATTACCGCGGTCGCGGTGTAGGCAAGCGTCTATTGTCTGAACTATCGAAGTGGTTACAGCAATACTATTCGGATTCAGGGCTTTACCTAGAAGTGATGTCTGAAAATCGCCAAGCTATCGCGTTTTATGAAGCAATTGGAGGCAAAGAAGAGCTAGAGCAAGTTTGGAATGCACCATGTGGTAGCCAAGTGAACGAAAAAGTGATTTCTTGGAACTCTCCCGTTGAACTTGAACAGAAAACAGCAAGCGTCGTGTATTCTTAGACGATTCTTGTTGAATACTGGTTCCTTGCTTAATTGCAACGCTTACCAAAGCTGAAGAATAAAGATAAAAGCCCCGAGCATTAAATTGTTCGGGGCTTTTTTGATTGGAGTAGTCGTCTTTTTTGTTAATCGCTAAGGTGCGTGAAATACTGGGTGATTAATCACACCATGTGATCTTATTCCTACCGCCTTTCTTCGAAATGTAGAGTGCTTGGTCGGCGTCGTCGATAAGTTGCTCGACAGAACCAAGGGCCTGAGGTGCATGTTTTACACCGATTGAAATCGTTACCTCTAACCTAAGGCGAGAAGGGGACTCTAAAAGGGAGTTAACTAGCGATTCAATTGAAGCCTTTGTTTCCCCTTGCACCATCACCAAAAATTCTTCACCCCCGTATCGAAAGCAGTTACTGCTCGTCGGTAGTCGTTTTTGAATCTCATCAGCCAGTTCTTTTATCACCATGTCGCCCATTTGATGGCCGTAGGTGTCGTTAATTGATTTGAAATGATCAACATCTATCATTATCGATGTAATGGATAACTGACGGTTTATGCTCGGTTCTATGACCTGATGAAGATAAAGGCGGTTGTAGCAACCTGTTAGCGCGTCTTGATAAGAAAGGGCCTCAAACATATTGGATTGTTTGCGAAGCTGAATCGCTTGTTTGCGCAACTGCTCGGATTGAGCAAAACGCTTGTGTACTTCTAAGTCACGTCTTATACAGGCCGCTGAGATTAGGATGTAAGCCGAAATATAAACGGAAATTGTTTCTATTTCATGCTTTGGCTCTGCTTCATAAAGCAGTGGCGCAAGGCCGATCAGATAAGCCCAAAAGATAAACGACAGCGTAAAGATACTGTATTTGGCTGACAATCTTGAAAATGTGCCAATGTAGATCATGACAAGAATGATACCACCTTGGTAATCGAAATTATTCAGATCAATCGCAAGCCGACCGACATAGACCAAGAAAAGTGAGCTAACTACAAGGAAAGTACTTTCTACCAGTTCCAAAACGTTGGGTTTGTTTGTAATGCAGTATCTGGCGACAGCCATCATCAATAGAAAAAGCATGACTCGGAATATGATAGGCGTAATGCACTCGCTACCAAAGTGGATGTAGTCGGTGATGATGAAAGCACAGAATATTGAGATTGGTATGTAGATGAAATTTATGTACGGCAAATAAATTTCATTATCGAAATAGGTTTTAAATCTTTGATTCTTGAACCCAGAATAAGAGCGCATTGAGAAATTAGCCGAGATTGATACACAATAATTTGCGTAGTATGTCACAGTCTTTGGGATTGTAAACGACCGTTTCTATAGATTTGTCAGTATGTTAGCTAGATCAATAAACGGTAACAGGCAATATTCACGCTCTATCATCGATAGAACGTGAATATATTAGAGGCAGGTGTAAGAGTGGTAAACAGAAACTAAAGTAGATTAATAAAAACTAATAGCGATTAACGCTTGTTCTTCAAGTAACGCTTACGACGCTCTTCTTTTTTCTTAATCTGTTGTTCGGCTTTCAGCGCAGCCGCTTCTTCAACTTCGATCAGCTCTTGTGTGATCATTTCAGGTAGCTCAAGTGTTACCTTACCTAAAGTGCCGTTACGCAATTCGTGAAGCAGGATTTCTGAACATTTGTGAATGTCGATATGACCACCGGCACGAAGTGCACCACGCTTACGGCCAATCGCTTCCATCAATTCGATGTCAGACTCAGGCAGCTCTTCAATTTGGTAGCGCTCTTGCAAAAGGTTAGGGTACTGTTTTGCTAGGTACTCTACTGTGTAAAATGCCACTTCATCGTATTCCATTGCCGTATCTTTTACAGCACCTGTTGCAGCCAAGCGGAAGCCACTGTGTGGGTTTTCCACTTTAGGCCAAAGGATTCCTGGAGTATCTGAAAGAATCACGCCGTTTTGCAGGTTGATACGTTGTTGACGACGAGTTACCGCAGGTTGGTTACCAGTAACCGCAATCGTACGTCCAGCCAAGCAGTTGATGATGGTCGATTTACCCACATTCGGGATGCCCATGATCATTGTACGAATGTTCTTGCCCATCTGTTCACGGTGCGGTGCCAGCTTACGTACTAGCTCCATAACGTGGTTAACTTCTTCTTTTACGCTAGTCGTAATCGCAATCGCTTTAACGCCTTGCTCTTTCTCGAAGTGTTCAATCCAACGCTGAGTCAGTTCAGGATCGGCAAGGTCACGCTTGTTCAACACTTTTACACAAGGCTTATCGCCGCGCAGTGAAGAGATCATTGGGTTTTCACTACTAAACGGGATACGAGCGTCCAGTACTTCGATGATCACATCAACCTGTGGGATAACTTCTTCGATTTCTTTGCGGGCTTTATGCATGTGGCCCGGAAACCATTGAATAGACATAGAGATAAACCTTGATAAATATATTTGCTGCACATTGTAAGGGTTGGATGATACGTGTAAAGGTATATCTATCGCGACCTTCAATGAGCTCTGTGAGTTTGCTTGAAGTATAGACGGCTTGGTGATGCTTATTTAGCTGATGATTAACCTGATGAAAGTGGGCCCGCTAATGTTGTGACGTGTAAAAAGCCGCTATATCTTTCAAGTCTTGGTCATTGAGCTTGCTTAGTTGTGCTCGCATCATATCTGCGTAGTCGCCTTGTCTTTCCCCATTTTGATACGCTTTCATTGTATTAAAGAGGTAGGTTGGATCTTGACCAGAAAGCTTAGGATAGGAGTTATCAGCCGAAGGGCTGGTGGGGTTATGACAAAAAACGCAGCTTGGTGATTTCACTTTACCTAATTCAGGATCGCCATCATCAGAGGCATAAAGGCTAGAAGAAAAAGCGACTAATATTAGAGCGAAGGATGGGTAATGCATGTTTTTGTTCCGGTAAAAACATGATTATAAAGCTGACCTTAAGGGGAAGCTCAAGTTCTATTTGCTCTAGATGAGCAATTACATGGGGTTAGAGTGAATTTTTACAGCTTTGTTAGGAAAGTCATGTACAAACCGGAGCAGCTAAGCTTTTTGAGAAGCTGTGAGTCATAGAGCCGAAATGTGTCGTGAGGCTTAAGTTTTTGTGATGCGCAGTTGTTGGATATCAGAGCAGAAACTTGTTAAGGGGGGACGTGGCCCAAGCTTTGAAAGGGAACTTTCGTCAACTGTCATCGTGCTTGTAGGTAACTGTAATTTACTATTATCTTTGGATTGTAGTTATACTTTGAGCTTTATATCAGGTTGTATAATAGTCTCTAAACTATTGATAAAATATGCTTTTCTTATTGCTTCTTTGCGGTTTGTGACATTTATTTTTTTATATATATTGTATACGTGCGTCTTTACCGTACTTTCTGAAATAAATAGTTCGTTTGAAATTTCTAAATTTGAATCGCCTCTAATCACGCGCTTGAATATTTGAACTTCTCTTTTAGTAAGGCTAGATAGTATTACTTTCGACTTGAAAGTGTAATCGTGTCTATTAGATAGAATATGTGACATTAACTTTCTTGGTAGCCACAAATCGTCGTCACACACTGTTTTTAAACAACGGGTAAGGTGATCAATAGGAGCGTCCTGATAGATGATTCCTTTTATATTAAACAAGTTGAATAGTTGCATTACGGTAATACTCTGTCCGGTAATGTCAGCAGGAACATCGTAGACTACCCATTTCTTTGATTCTATTTTTGATAAAATGATGTTGATATCTTCGATATTTGCCAATAGTAAGTAGCTAATAAGGACGACATCGAAAGTCTTATGGTTACTCGAGCGCTCAATGCTTGTCATGCATTCTCTGCTAAAAGAAAAATCACTGTATTTTTCTATTTCGCGCTGAATAAACTGGTTGTTAATACCGTTGTCACCAATTAGGAGCATGTGCTTCAAATTATTTCTATGCATAACTTATTCCGAGCCTGGTAAATCATGTTTTGATTCTATGACGTTGTGTTTTATAAAATTGAGCTCTCCGGCTTAATTTTTACATAATTGCATAATTACGGTTGCTGTGAAAGTCGGGGTTCAATAGAAATTTGTAATGTATCGTCATATTGACCTCCTGGTTTGTTCTCTGTTTCACCAATGACAAAATTCAAAGGAATAGGTTGACCAATCGTAGCGGAAAGACGTTGAATCCTTGCATCCAGTTGCTCAAGATTTACTCTGTCGCTATCGAGGGACAATTGATATGGAATGTCCCATTTGGTCTCATTAGATTCATGACGCAGCATTCCTTGGTGGGATGATTCCAATACGATGGTATAAGCTGTATTGCTTTGAACCCATAGGTTAGGTGCAGAACGAATAACCTTGTTTGAGTATAAGGTTCCTAGATCAAGGTCATAATGTTGTTGGGTTAATCCATAAAAATGAATTTTCGCAGCAGGAGGAACGGTAACCGATACTGGGATGGAACTAGGGCTAATTTCTATTTGTTGACTATTTGATGTATAAGACGGCGAGACTTCCAATAACCCCCGATAGGTTCCTGATGCTAACCATTGTTTGCTCGGAAATCGCATTTGTATCGTTGCCGAAGGTTGGCTGTCGGTTAATGATAAGTGCCATTGATTAGCCACTGGCATACCGATCTGTCCACTCCACTCAAAGTTGAGTTTGTCTTGGTTTGACCCTTTTAACGAGCGGCTTGTATCGTTAAGCTGCAAAATTAAGCTTAAGTTGCAGGGTTCGCCAATTATGTTCGCATCTATACGGTAAGTGTTTATTGTTGCGAATGTGCCTGCGCTGAAAACATCATATTGTGATTTCGATGAGACGGATTGAATAGTCAACGCACTAGCTTCACATGCCAATGCCGAAGGTACATGGTTTATGGCTATGAGGAACAAGGATCCCCAAAGTACTTGTTTATTCGACATACACATCTCCTAGTCTTATCAAGTTGTTACTGCGTTCACTGAGGGAAATGATGACTGACTCTTGTTCTTTAGTGTCTAGTACTAATTGATATTTACCTGGCTTTAACCCAGAGATTGCAAATATGCCGTTACGATTTGTAAAGAAGTCAATTGGCAACTGTTTTGCCTCACCAAGGTAATGTGCTACGCCAGCGACAAGTGAAATAGGGTTGTTACTTTGACGATCGAATAGCTTGCCAATAACGGTTAATACAGCATCAGATCCAATCTGGAGTTGGAAGCCCCTTTTGTAACCCGGCTTAATCCAAAAAGCGCCGTCGCCTAAGTCATACCCTGGTGGCAAGTTATCGACCTCGTAACTGACTACTTGGCCATTATAAGCAACAAGGTCAGGAACCATGGCACTTGCATCTCCTTTAAGATAAACGCGTGCGTACTCACCCTCTTTTGTGGGATCGATAGCCACGTCATTCTCTTTAAGGCTCTTATGTTTGCTGACAATAGCAAATGCTTCGCGTACTGGTCTGCCGATCGTCACAGATGAGCCCGCAAAAGCAATGGCACTACTAATGGTCACGTCAGTACTGTGGTTTCGTGTTTCACCACTAATGTCTTCAAGCCGCGAAGCGTGGGTTGCATTTAATTCATAGCGGTTTGCCGTGTAGTTAATTCCGGCATCCATATCGGCATCCGTTTCTTCGTTATTAATGACACTCGCAAACGCTGATATCCCGCCTGTGTTACCAATATTATTTTGATAGCTGTAATCTAAGGCGGCTTCATTGAGTTCTGTGGTGTATCGACCGACGACACGAGTTTGTCGACTAAGAGGCCAGCTAACGGTGACTGTAGTGCTGATATCATCGTCTTCGGTTGCGTTGTTCCGATAGTTAACGCGTGCGCTCCAGGTGGCGGGTGTATCAAACAGTCCGTCCGATAAACTCGGGCTAATCAGCCAATAATCGTTCTCTTTGTCTACTCCTGAACGATAATTGAGCGTCATGGCGGCACGTAAGGACTTGCCAAGATAAATGGAGCTGAATGCAGAGACATAATGAGTGGTTAAGTTGATATCGATATCGGAAGCATCAAATCCTGAAACCCCAGTAAAATTGTTGGCCAGATATTCATAACTGAAACTCAGTTGTGGGGACAGCGTGTTCGTATTGGAAAACTCCGCATCGAACGCAAATTTGTAAGCGTCGCCAGTTCCAAATGTAGGGTGTTCGCTAAGAGAAGCAGTGAGTTCAGTGACGCCCCATGTAGAAGCGAGTAACGCAGTGGCACCATATTGATAAAGATCTTCACGGGTTTGAAAGTTCGTACCTAACGTTAACCAAGGACTAATACCCACATCAATATAACCATGGAAAATGCGCTCGTCGGTTAGGTACTCTAGTTGTCCATTTTGTAATTCAGAAGGCGCTCCATACATGATGCTATATTCAAACTCACCGCTATTGAGCAAGTCGTTACCGGTCGCAATAGAAAACTCGATGCGTTCTTCATTACCGGAGCGGTCGGTGATGACGAGTACAATATCATTACTACCTTGTGCAAGGGGGATATCACTAAGGTTATAGCTACCTGCGCCTAGAGTTAATCTTTGGACTGCGATCCCATCAATATAGACATCGACATTTGATGCTCTTTGAAGCGTGAATGATTGATTGGCTCGTGGTCGTGCATTTCTGGTTGGAATGAGCGTAAAATCTCGAGTTAAACCAATACCAAGTATGTCTGTGCTGTCCTGAAAAGATTGACCACTGTTGTACATATCGCCGAGCACAAGTCGTGTTCCTTGTTCGGCAAAGTCAATATTAAGACGAGATCCTTCTCTTACGTATCGTGAATCTTGTGATGAGCTGTTTTCTAGATAGGATTCATACTCAAAGTTTAGAAAACCAATGTTAAGTGCTGAATCGAATTGGCTGCGATAAAGATCCTGTCTTGATGAGTTTTGATCGACATATTGGCTCTCATTGGCAGAAAGGGCAAAATTAATGTACCCACTAAACAGGCTTGGTTCAGCATAGTTATAAAAATCATCTGCGCCGTCCATAGACAATTGCTGGGTTAAGCCAAATTCAGGCGGTACTGTCACGATACATTCTAATGATGAGAAATCGAAACTCAGCCCCAGTCCTACGCTCTCGAAGTCGTTCTGTGACAGCATCTCATCGTCAGTCGTATCATTGAGCTTCCCAATGCCCTCCTGAGTTACGACGGACGAAAGGAGGGAGAGTGTACTTTCCTTAGGTAACAAAATTTCGTTGTTTGCGGTAATGATAATGTCCGCTTCCCCAAGTATGGTGTCACTTATCCTTAGCAACGAGGTAAGTTGAATATCTCGTCCTGTTGGGTTTAAGACCATTTCTTGGCCCCAAGCAGTAGGACTTAAGGCGGCACAATAAAAAAGTACTAATCCCAAGACATACAAAATTTGCCACATCTTGTGATAGGGTTCAGTTTTCATGCCCATGATAAGTGCCCACTGGTAAGTAATTTAAAGAAGAAGGCAAAGTAATAATGGAGCGTGGTGGAATAAACTGCTCACCTAAAGCCTCATGTACTTTTTGGCTCTGAGATTCGAGCCCCGCAAAATGAAGTAACGATGTGTAGGTAAATCGCGATCCTGAATTAGTGAGTGTTAGCTTGCCTTGCTCATCTATGCGCAATTTCACGTCAGGCTCTAACGACGATGAGTGAATGTGCAGCAACGCATTGTAGTGAACTTGTAAGTTGATACCGGTTGTTAAACCGATGGGTTTATCTGTTCTCGCGTTGTTCTGTCCAATATTCACGGTACTGAAACGAATGAAATAACTTTGAGAGGTTTCGAGTGTTCTCTTTCCCAACCATTGTATACGGAATACTTGACGTTCTCCGGGGGCCAACATCGCCGCTGGTGGAAACACAAACATCTCTTCACTCGCTAGATCAGATGTCTCGAATGTACCATCAGATAAGAATTTTAATCGACGAACGTTAGCTTCAAGTGGGAGAGCTTGTGTTGAGTTGTTAGTCACAACTAGTTGCGACGTTGCTCTGTGATCTGTGTTGAGCTCAATGACGGTTGGAAACAGTGTTATGCCAAACGCTTGTGCACACAGAAAGCAATAAATTAGCGCCCCCCAAATATCACGTCTCATTGCTATTGATCCTGCTCTATTTCAATCGATAGGTTATTCACGTTGTAATTTTTAAGAGGCAGCATTTCAAAAAAACGAGTGGAGTAGGGAAGGACTAAAGTTCCAGGAATACGCTTAGCGATTTCTACGCCTTTTAAATATGTCGAATTTTTACCATCAGATATCTTCCATGTTGTATTTGTTAATCGACCGTAGCTATTACCACTGTTAAGTACTTCAAGAACCCATTTGTTGTTTTTGGTATTCTGTTCGATACTTTTAATTTCTAGCTGAGAAGCTGTGTTCTGAGGTCGGACGTTAATAAGCGTATTAAATTGCAGTAACAGACTTACTTGTCCTTGGTTGCTGCTTGCTCTTTGAACTTGTACTTGCTTAACAGCAATTCGATACGCTTTAGATTCTGTGATGGAAGGATCGCCTAAATAGCGCACCATAATAGATTGTGATCGTCCAGGTTCAATAATCGCGGTCACTGGAATAACTAGTAGCTCGTCATCAGCAGGAGTGGTGGTCTCTTTGCCATATTTGTCCATTGTCATATATACCGGAGACAACTCAACCGTGAGCGGTTCTTGAGAAGAATTCTCAACCCTCATGGTCATTTGAGCTCTTTTGCCAAGCGGCGTCATTTCCATAGACATCGGTTCTACTTTGAACGCATGAGCGGACAAACAAGTGAACGACAATAAAAACAGAACGGTCCATTTATGTATGATCCATTGATACATAGCGATAAGCTCCAAATTAAACTTACGTCGTTGAGATTGAGGCTAAGATTAAGTCGGAGGCCAAATAATAGCCCCCGACTTATTAACCTCTAATTTGAGGTGATATTTACGGTTAATGTATCTGAGTAGCCACCTGCCCATGGGGAGGTTTCTGTCGTCACAATATCAATAGATGCGGCAACACCTGTCGCTAATGCGCCAGAACCGCCATAAGAATTACTGACTGAAACGTCATTTAGACCTGGGCCCCCTGGTGCATTAAGCGTGAACGGAGCTAAGCCTGAAGGATTAAATGTTGCATCGTATGTAAGAGCGTAGTCTTCGCTATCATCTGACTCTAGACCACCTTCAGCACTTGTCAGTGTCACAGTTGCACCATCGACGTCATTACACTTCATGTTAAGACCACTAACAGAAAGGTTTTGAATTTGAGATACGTTACCAAAGTCCATAAGTTGCGTTGAAAGACCAGTAACCTCACATACAGGTGAAACAAATCCAACTAACTGTACATCACCTGGAGCGGCTTGGACTTGAGCGCCAAAAATAGCTGTGACTGTTGCTGCGTAGAGTGTTAGCTTTTTCATTAGAAATTCCTTTATCTTAAATGATTGGCTCGAATACTGCTGAGCGTATGTTGTTCTGCAGATACATTGCAGAGTTTTCACTTTGTTACGCTATGAATCGAAGGGTAAACTTCGATCTCAATAACGTCTTGATAATAACCTGCGTAATGCAAGCTATTTTCGAGTGCTACCCTAAGATTCCCCTGTTGAGAGAACGGAATAACACCAGAACTGTCTATCATTACTGGTGAAGTAAGTTGGCTACTGTGCCTACTTTCATGAAGACGAATTTCGTCTATTTGTAATGACAAATTGTAACTTTCAATAATATCAACCCCTTGATGTTGATATTTTAAGCCTCCATATTTTGAGTTGATCGTTATACCCAACGGACGGTTACAATAAATATTAAAAGGTAACGATTGCACATCACGGTGTTCCGTAAAATTCATAATGTTGCCAGAAAAGAAGTTTATTTCGCATCGGTCTTTGATCTGACCGCTAATTCCTAACGTTAAGCTATTAGCACTGGCATATAATGAAAGTGACAGACTGAAAATTAACGCTGAGACGATTAAGTTATGAAGAATTCGAAATGCTTTAACCATAATCTCACCTCTCAACGGTTGAATGTAACTTGTTGCTTAACTGTGAAAACTATATGTGCTTTAAAAAATGGTGAAGTAGTAAAAAAAGTTTATTATTTAAGAGAAGTATGAGTTTTAGTATGATTTTAATCTGAACCGAAGAGATTAAATAATTGGATAATAATACTATATTCAATTAGATAGTGGAGTTTTCCCCAATGTTTGAGTTGACGAGCGATTTTTATTTAATTGATAAAAATAGAAGTATGGTCTACGTCGAGTGTATTGAGTTTTTTGATGGGCCGTTGTCACCACAATAGTTACAGTGTTATTAACGGGGAGGCTAATTTGAAAACTTAATTTATAAGTTGATTTTAGCGATTTTAAATTTTTATTTCCGAGAGGGGTATCTGCTGTTTGTTTATTGAAATTAGTTATTTAAACGAATTTTTAGGGGAGGTTAACTCTAGTTTTAAATACCGTATGCGTGGTATTTAAAAGCTTGATATTATTATTACTAAGTTATTTACCACTAGTGAACAGACAAAGCTTTAAGTCATTAATGAAATTCAAACTCAAAGGTTAATTGAATGCTTAAATTTAGGGATTATTCTTAGAAGGTATCCTTATAGGCCAAAATGAGATTGCGTTCTGTTCCAGTCAATCTAGTGTGTTTTCTAGAAAACCTACAGGTGTCGAAGGCTGGTTTTGTTGTGGAATTGTCTAACAGATTTGATGAAAAATTAAAGCTTCCCGAAGGAAGCTTTAGTGTTAATTGCGATAGAGGCTCTTCTCGTTAAGAGTTAAAGTGCATTTTCTAGCTTTGTTAGGAAAGTAGTGATGTCTTCAGAGCTGATATCTCTATGAGTAACAAATCGAACCGGGTTACCTGGAGACATCGTAATGCCTTGTTTGCCCAGTTCGCGAGCGATTCGGTTGATATCCACGGACTCATCTAACTTAGCAAACACAATGTTAGTTTGAATGAAATCAGGGTTAACAGAAAAGCCTTCTAACTTGCTTAGGCCGATCGCTAGGTTTTTCGCGTTCTCGTGGTCAGCTTTAAGTTGAGCAACGTTCTCAGTCAGTGCCATTTTACCTGCTGCAGCAAGAATGCCTGCTTGACGCATACCGCCACCAACCATTTTACGTAGTCGACGTGCTTTAGCGATGTACTCTTTACTACCAAGTAGTAGAGAGCCAATCGGAGCACCTAAACCTTTCGATAAACAAATCGTCATCGAATCGAAGTGTTGTGCGATCTCTTTAATGTCAACGTCGAGAGCGACTGCCGCATTGTATACGCGTGCGCCGTCTAAGTGCATTTGCAAACCGTGTTGGTTTACGAACTCACGAGCTTCCGCTAGGTAAGACATTGGCAGTACTTTGCCATTGATCGTGTTTTCTAAACTAAGAAGCTTAGTACGAGCAAAGTGGCTGTCGTCAGGTTTAATAGCAGCAGCAAGCTTTTTAAAATCTAAAGTGCCGTCTGGGTTGTTCTCGATTGGTTGAGGTTGAATCGAGCCCAATACCGCCGCGCCACCGGCTTCGTATTTGTAGTTGTGCGCCTGTTGACCACATAGGTATTCATCACCACGCTCACAGTGCGCCATTAGGCCGAGTAGGTTGGCTTGCGTACCTGAAGAGGTGAACATAGCGGCTTCAAAGCCAGTTTCGTTGGCTGCCCACTGCTCAAGCTCGTTTACTGTTGGGTCATCACCATATACATCATCACCGACTTCTGCGCTTGCCATTACATCGCGCATAGCTTGTGAGGGTTTAGTTACGGTATCAGAACGAAAGTCCATGTTTCTCTCCTAGAGTGTTATAGGTAGCCGCAGAGTTGGGCTTTACTTAAACAAGCGATAGTTTTTGTATCGGTGATTTGATCGTGTCGTATTTTATCTTGCAGTTCTTCTAAGCTCAGTTCGATCACTTCTATGACTTCATCTTCATCACATTCAAAGCGGGTAGTGAGGCTTAAGTCTTTTGCGACAAACAGATACTGTATTTCATCACAGAAGCCAGCCAAAGGAGTGACTTGCCCCAAGCTTTGAAAGGAAGTTGCGCTGTAACCGGTTTCTTCTTCCAATTCACGCTGGGCACATTGAAGAGGTGACTCATCAATTTCCATCGTGCCTGCAGGTAGTTCCAAAAGCCATTTCTTAAGAGAAGGGCGGAATTGGTTAATGAGGATGATTTTTCCAGACGAAGTGATAGGAAGAATAACTGCCGCGCCAGGGTGGTTTATTGTTGTATGTTTTACCACGACGTTCGTAGGGAGCGTCACGTTCTCTTCTATGAGAGAAATACTTTTCCATTTATGGATAACTTTACTCATGCAGTCTGGCCACATTCCTTGCCAATTTTTCGTATAACGGAAGACGTGCACCACCATAACGTCTATGGTGTCGAAAATAAAAGAAAAATTAGGGTTAGCAATAGATTTAGTTTCACGCCGTTCGTGATGTTACTCTCATAATTGGAATCTATGATTGCGCCAAAATTACCGACGTAACCATCTGATATAAATGCAACTCAATAATAAAATACACTTGTAACAAAGTGCTAACAAATGTATAAAAACATATCTACACTCTCAATTGTTCAAAGATTTTCGGAGTAACGCATGAACCCTTCTATTTCTTCACATGCTGACAAGGCGCTACTCTCTGAAAGAATCAATAAATTAGCGCATGCTCTCTCTGATGGTGTCTATGAAAGAGAAGACACGATTAAGCTATGTTTACTGGCTGCATTGGCTGGTGAAAGCGTGTTTCTATTAGGCCCTCCGGGCATTGCAAAAAGCCTTATCGCAAAACGTCTTATTCAGGCTTTTGACAACAGTAGTTATTTTGAATATTTGATGACACGTTTCTCTACGCCCGAGGAAGTGTTCGGCCCGCTAAGTATCCAAGAATTAAAAGACAACGGTCGTTATGTAAGACTGACCGAAGGTTACCTACCAACAGCACAAGTTGTATTCCTTGATGAGATCTGGAAAGCCGGCCCTGCAATCCTAAACACCCTGCTTACTGTAGTGAACGAAAAAACATTTAAGAACGGCAGCGACATTGAACGCGTACCTATGCGCTTGTTGGTTTCTGCATCTAATGAACTTCCAGATGAAGACAGCGGCCTAGAAGCCCTTTATGACCGTATGTTGGTTCGCGTGTTTGTTAACCGTATTCAAAACAAACAAAATTTCAAATCAATGCTGACAACGGGTACTTCTCAAGAAGCTGTGATTCCAAAAGGTTTGGCGATCACTGACATTGAGTACCATCAATGGCAGAAAGAGCTCGACAAGCTAGAGCTGACCGATAACTCGTTTAACAAGCTGTATGAACTGAAAACCATGCTTGAAGAGACGGTTAAGAAGCAAGGCTCAGCATCAGAGTCAGACTTGTATGTATCAGATAGACGCTGGAAGAAGGCCGTTAAACTATTGAAAGCGAGTGCGTTCTTCAGTGGTCGCGATAGCGTGAACCCGCTAGATATCATGCTTCTGCAGGATTGTTTATGGCATAGCCCTGAATCGCGCGATGTAGTTCGTAGCGTGGTGAAAGACTTTGCATTGAACCGAGCGTTTGATCAACAAGAATCGAAAGCTCAAATCGAGATGTCTCGTGAAGAGTTAGAAGAGATTCAAGACGATGTTGAATCGACGCTATCAGTTTCGCTCTCTATGGAATCAACCAGCGGCTTGTTGCGAAAAGACGTTTACCAGAATGATATCAAGAACGCGAAAATGTACAGCGTAGGCAGTGCATACAATCTAGTGAAACTGGTTATGCTGCAAAGCAACATGTCGGTGTCTGAATCTGAGAAAGGCGATAGCCGTTGGGTCTACGTAGCCAAAGACGATTTTGATCGTGTTCTTAAAGAAGGTCACGGCGATATTTACGGTTACGTAAACGAAAATAAAAACCTATGCCGTTTAAAACTCGACTTGGATGCATCGAACCAATTAGTGATTAAAGACATTGCCAATCGCTCTGTCTTGGTGAGCGTTGTTACCACAGATGGTTTGGACCAAGAACTGTATAACAAGTGGTTAAGTGGTGCTGAAAGAGCGCTAGAACAGTTAACCGAAGCGGAATTCAAGTTAAAGCGTGTTCGTACTGAATTCCATGATGCGTTGCCTCACAACTATATTGACCCTGACTTGCCGAAAGCGATGGAAGCAAGTTTGCAAGCGGTCACGCAAGATCTTGAAACCACGAAAGTGAAGAGCAGCAAGATTGCTCAGCGTATTAAGTTTATGAGCCAGTACTTCGAGTAAGGGGAGAGCATATGTTAGGAGCAGACGGCTTAAACCTCGCTTTGATGGTGGCTGATTCAGGAATCATTGATACCGCGATGAATGATCTCATTGCTCGCTCTCAAGTCATGATGGCTGCAGAGAACAAAGGCGTGAAAACATCAGTGAAAAACCACTTAGTGAAATGGCGCGGTAAAGTTAAAAAACGCGTCACTAAAGTGTGTGAAACTGATCGATTCCAAGAGGAAATCGCCCTTTACCAAGAAGTGATTTACTGGGATGAACCGCAATTCTTTGATGAGATTGATAGTGTCATCAAAAAACTGGAGTGGCACTCCGCGTTCTACCTACAAGCAAGACGCTTGATGGAAAACAACAAAGGCGTTTATAACGCGATGTTTCCACACTACTTTTGCGACCAATGGTACCAATCTCTTTCTGATGCGATCAAACAAGCTCAAGTAACCGAGCTCGAAACAAGCAAAGAAAAAGTCTTAGCCGATCTTTATCAGCGCATGGAAACCATGAAAAACATGGACAAAGTGACGGAGTCGGGTGATGAAGGCAGTGTAGGGCGCTTGTGGGACATGGCATCTGCCAAGTTAAGCAAAACAGACCTTACCATCATGAAACGCCATGCTGAGTTCTTGAATAAGCACAAGGGCTTGCAAGAGATCGCTGAAAAGCTAGGCCGTATGGCTGGCGAGGAAGATGATCCTTCGCTACACAAAGCCCCTGTAGAAGAATTGCAGATGGTTGAAGAGAAAAGCGATGAAGCGGTCGATGATATTGTTGGGATTCACGAAAGTGATGACCTCAACAAGATGCTGCCAAACGAAACTATGTTTCTAGCTTACCCTGAACTTGAGGTTATCTTTTACAAGCACTTGGCCGACAAGCGTTTACTGAACTATCGCTCGCAAGGTAAATCACGCACGTTACGTAAAGTGAAAGCGCAAAAGCCAGATAGCAAGAACATCGATATTGAAAAGGGTCCGTTTATCGTCTGTGTGGACGCTTCGGGCTCTATGAGTGGATTCCCTGAGCAGTCTGCCAAAGCTATGGCTTATGCCTTAATGCAAATTGCTCTTGCGGAAGAGAGAGATTGTTACGTGATTCTGTTCTCTTCTGAGCAGATTACCTATGAGTTAACAAGGCAAGATGGCCTTCGTGAAGCGAGCGACTTCTTAAGTTACTCATTCCATGGCGGTACGGATCTAGAACCTGTTCTCATGAAATCGATTGACTTGATGACGGGTGATAAATACAAAAATGCCGATTTAATCGTACTTTCGGATTTCATTGCACCGAAACAATCTGAAGAAATGATTGCTCAAGTTGAAAAGTTGAAAGAACACAAAAACCGTTTCCACGCGGTTAGTCTTTCTAAGTATGGTAACCCTCAACTTATGACGATGTTTGACCACTGCTGGGCGTATCATCCGAGTCTTGTCGGTCGTTTCATGAAGAAGTGGTAGCGCTAGAACATCTAATTTAAATCCATTTTGCTGTGTGTTTTTTGATAGAAGAGATCGAACATGCAGCAATTTGATTTAAATGTCAGCAAACGGAATTTAAATTCACTTTTTTGTTTGACTATCTCCCCTTAATCCGTAAAGTAGGCACCCGAACACAGCGGTGTGGCTTACTTAAGTCCCTAAAGTGTTGAATTAAAAAGGCGCCTTGGCAGAGTGGCTATGCAGCGGATTGCAAATCCGTGGACCTCGGTTCGACTCCGGGAGGCGCCTCCATTCTTTCTCTTAGTTTGATAAGTTAAGAGATATTAAGAATGAAATGCGATACTAGCTCAGTTGGTAGAGCGCAACCTTGCCAAGGTTGAGGTCATCGGTTCGAACCCGATGTATCGCTCCAAATTTTGTAATGTTGATTCATTTTGACATTAAGATGGTGTTTTACTTTTCAGTAATCGGCATCGCAATAAAGAATTGCGTGCCCTGGTGGTGGAATTGGTAGACACAAGGGATTTAAAATCCCTCGACGTTCGCGTTGTGCCGGTTCAAGTCCGGCCCGGGGCACCATCTATTTGATTGTTACCTTTTTGGGTAATGTTCAAAAGAGTTGTTCTCTTAAAACACTATTGAAGGCGCCTTGGCAGAGTGGCTATGCAGCGGATTGCAAATCCGTGGACCTCGGTTCGACTCCGGGAGGCGCCTCCATCATTTAGAAAAAACCAGTCCTCGTGGCTGGTTTTTTCGTTTCTGGCCTCGCTAAAAGCTTCCAACGTCCCCTTTTCAATGTTTATCAAAGAAATCTTTGTTACGAATATACTTACTCATCAAATGGTAAGAGAAAGGCCTAATCAACCAACTAAAGATAGAGCGACCAAGACGGATTAATGTCGGTGTGTTCTCGTAGATGCGCCCGTTATAGAGCCAAAGCACTTTGCCTACATGCCAATAGAGCAAAGGAACTGGAGGCATGAAGGTTACGATGTCGATATCACAGCAGATTCGGTAGGTCTTCTTACCCAAACGATAGTGCTTTCGAAAGCTCCAGTCACCAATGGCGGGTTGGCCAAAAGTCACTATTCGCTTAATACGGCTAGGGTACTTTTGATCAAAGTAATCAGCGAAGACACAACCGATAGCGCCACCGGAAGAGTGACCAGTAATAGACACTCTCTTGCCTTGCTCTATTAGAGGTGTGAGCGTAGCTTCCAAGCGTTCAATAACGGTTAAGCCAAGCTTATCTTCATTACGACTTGGCTGGCTTTCCTGAAACATTAGATGATAGAAGCCAGCATGCACACGATAATTGAGCCCAATTCTTTTGCAGCTTCTTGTCCATAGAGCAAAGGTCAGTAACCAATCTGAGATGCTGTGCGATCCTTTGATAACCACAACCACTTCATCTTTGTCGCTGCTCCACAGCACTCGAATCATGGTCTTGCCAAACTGGTTCTTTATGATGCGTTGTCCATTTGGGTCAAAACCATAGCGAGTTTGCTTAAATACTCTAGGGTAGGCGAGGTTACAAAGAACGGCATAGCGCTCATATTGATATCGTTTTAGTGGTTTCACGTGTTTACTTCTTAATAAGAGTTACTTAAAACTCTAGTCGTTGAATGTGAAAAGCACATGAAAACACCATTTACTTGATTCGTTACAGAAAAACCAAAATTTGCCGCTGTCGCTAAAGTTAACCCTAGATAGTAAATTGCAGTGTTAGATTAGAGAACAGCGTATAAGAACCGTACAAGCTGCACTAAATTTATTCTTTGGAGAGTGATAATTAATCATTTGAATTAAAAGATAAAATTTATTGTTGACGAATTTTTTCCATCCGTTAAAGTACACCTCGTTCTCACGGCTTAGGTCGCTGAGAGATGGTGTTTTACTTTTCAGTAATCAGCATCGCAAGATTGCGTTGCCCTGGTGGTGGAATTGGTAGACACAAGGGATTTAAAATCCCTCGGCGTTCGCGCTGTGCCGGTTCAAGTCCGGCCCGGGGCACCATCTATCTTGCTTCTACTTTTTGAGTAGAGTGATGAACAAAGAGTTGTTCTCTTAAATCACTATTAAAGGCGCCTTGGCAGAGTGGCTATGCAGCGGATTGCAAATCCGTGGACCTCGGTTCGACTCCGGGAGGCGCCTCCATTCTTTCTCTTAGTTTGATAAGTTAAGAGATATTAAGAATGAAATGCGATACTAGCTCAGTTGGTAGAGCGCAACCTTGCCAAGGTTGAGGTCATCGGTTCGAACCCGATGTATCGCTCCAAATTTTGTAATGTTGATTAATTTGACATTAAGATGGTGTTTTACTTTTCAGTAATCGGCATCGCAATAAAGAATTGCGTGCCCTGGTGGTGGAATTGGTAGACACAAGGGATTTAAAATCCCTCGACGTTCGCGTTGTGCCGGTTCAAGTCCGGCCCGGGGCACCATCTATTTGATTGTTACCTTTTACTAGGTGACAATCAAAAGAGTTGTTCTCTTAAAACACTACTGAAGGCGCCTTGGCAGAGTGGCTATGCAGCGGATTGCAAATCCGTGGACCTCGGTTCGACTCCGGGAGGCGCCTCCACTATTAAAAGTTGAAGGGCCAGCAGAAATGCTGGCCTTTTTGCTATCTGAAATTCTAAACCCTCCATGCTATGTTCAAACTTCCACGTATGTTATCTAGTCAATAACACCTCTAGGAACAAGCTCTTATCTGATCACTTTCTTTGCCTGTCTGTTCCTTGTGTAAACCGGTCATTTGCTAAACAATCAACAGCATCTGTTAACCAATTTTGGTGGTTTTTGAGTGAAATTAGTGGGGAATGGAAAAGGCGATTGTCTTTTGCGTCATTGAGTTCT